>NZ_CP045245.1:0-311025 GCF_009720485.1 Cellulomonas sp. JZ18
GTGTCACAGGACGAAGAACCGGCCCGCGTCTGGGGGCACGTCGTGGCGACCCTCGAGGCGAGCCCCGACATCACCCCGCGGCAGCTGGCGTTCGTCCGCCTCGCCCACCCGCTGGGGCTGCTCGACGGGACGATGCTCCTCGCGGTCGGCAACGACCTGACGAAGGAGTACCTCGAGACGCGCGTGCGCGGCGAGGTCACGTCCGCGCTCTCGGAGGCGCTCGGTCGCGAGGCGCGCTTCGCGATCACGGTGGACCCGGACGTCGCGGACGACGTCCCGCCGTCGCTGCGCGTGGTGCCGCCCGCCCCGACGCCCGCCGCGGACGACCGCTTCGGGCGCGACGACGAGCACCGGCCCGACCTCGCGCTCGTCTCGTCGCACGGCTTCGGCGCGTTCTCCCGGGACGACAGGTCGCCGGCGGACCCGGTGGGCCGCCCTGACGCGACCGACGACGACCGCGCGGACGGGCGCCCGTCGCTGCGGGCCGTGGACGGCGCGCTCGCCGAGGACGTGCGCCCCGCGCGGCGCGGGCTGTCCGAGCCGGCACGGCTCAACCCCAAGTACCTGTTCGAGACGTTCGTCATCGGCTCGTCCAACCGCTTCGCGCACGCGGCCGCCGTCGCGGTCGCCGAGGCTCCGGCCAAGGCCTACAACCCGCTGTTCATCTACGGCGACTCGGGGCTGGGCAAGACGCACCTGCTGCACGCGATCGGCCACTACGCGCAGAACCTCTACCCGGCGGTCCGCGTGCGGTACGTGAACTCGGAGGAGTTCACGAACGACTTCATCAACTCCATCGGCGAGGGCAAGGCCGGCGCGTTCCAGCGCCGCTACCGCGAGGTGGACGTCCTGCTCATCGACGACATCCAGTTCCTGCAGGGCAAGGAACAGACGATGGAGGAGTTCTTCCACACGTTCAACACCCTGCACAACGCCAACAAGCAGGTCGTCATCACCTCGGACGTCCCGCCCAAGCAGCTGAACGGCTTCGAGGACCGGATGCGGTCGCGGTTCGAGTGGGGCCTCATCACGGACGTGCAGCCGCCGGACCTCGAGACGCGGATCGCGATCCTGCGCAAGAAGGCGGCCAGCGAGCGCCTGCAGGCCCCGGACGACGTCCTGGAGTACATCGCGTCGAAGATCTCCACGAACATCCGCGAGCTCGAGGGCGCGCTGATCCGTGTCACGGCGTTCGCGAACCTCAACCGGCAGCTCGTCGACGTCTCGCTCGCGGAGATCGTCCTCAAGGACCTGATCACCGACGACCAGACGCAGGAGATCACCGCGACGACGGTGATCGGCCAGACGGCCGCGTACTTCGGGCTCTCCATCGAGGACCTGTGCGGTTCCAGCCGCTCGCGCGTGCTCGTGACGGCCCGGCAGATCGCGATGTACCTGTGCCGGGAGCTCACCGACCTGTCGCTGCCGAAGATCGGGCAGGCGTTCGGCGGACGCGACCACACGACCGTCATGCACGCGAACCGCAAGATCCGCGAGCTCATGGCGGAGCGCCGCTCGATCTACAACCAGGTCACGGAGCTGACGAACCGCATCAAGCAGCAGCACCGGGGCTGACGCCCGCCGGGCGCGGCCGCACCGGCGTCAGGACGCCCCCGTCCACCGCCGCGGCGGGTGCCGGGCAGGATCGACCCACGTCGCCCTCCCCCGCACGCGCGGCCCTGCGCGCCGTGCGAGCCCACCACCGC
Source organism: Cellulomonas sp. JZ18 (assembly GCF_009720485.1). NCBI lineage: Bacteria > Bacillati > Actinomycetota > Actinomycetes > Micrococcales > Cellulomonadaceae > Cellulomonas > Cellulomonas sp. JZ18. The sequence continues at coordinate 1,707 of NZ_CP045245.1, forward strand.
TGCACCTCCGCGTCCGGGTGCCCCGTGCCGCGTGCCTCGCCGGCCCCCAGGGGCTCCCGAGAGCCCGTGGACCTGCGTCGACGCCGGCCCACGGTGCCCAGCCACGGACAGTCCGCCACCGTGACGACCGCCGTGGAACGCCTCTCCCCCGTCGGAGCGCCCCCCACCCGGCCACCCGCTCCCCTGTCCGCACCAGGTACTACGCACTGTGGTCGCCGTCACACCTCGTCCCGCACCGCTCCCGGTACCGACCCGGCGTCCACCGCGTCCTCCACCGTGAGGCCTCAGTTGTCCACAGGTTTGCACACGGCTGGGGACAAGCAGCGCGACCGGTTCGCGTGCTCCAGGACGGCTCGTGACGCGCCGCCGTGCGAACCGTCCACGTGCACGCTGACCTGCGATGACGCTCCGCGTCCACCACGGCACGTCGCCGTCCGTTCACCCGACGGTCGATGAGACTCCTCTCATACCAAAACCGGACGAAGCGCCGAGTGCGTCGTCCACCGGTCCCGGACGAAGCCGTAGGACGATTGTTCACACCTGTGTACACATCTGTGGATGACGGTGGACGACCCGGATCGTTGCTGTGGACCGGTCCTGCGCCGTCCGTGGACGCCCGTGCACGGACCCGCGGCGGTCCACCGGCGTGCACAGGCAGCCCGGCGCGTCGTCACACCGCGCCGCACACCCGGATCCGCGGCGTGACCTGCACGGACGGCCGTCGTCCACACGATGCACACCCCCGATGACGATGACGACACTTCTCTGCGTGAGGGATCCACACACCGCCGTGGGGGTGCGGTGCGGCGGCGACCGGGCGGCGTGCCGCCGGACACGTGCCGGGCGTCGGAGGCGTCGCGTAGTGTTCGGCAGTGCTCAGCCGGCACGCGCCGGCCGCTCGGTGTGCGCCCGTCCGGCGACTCCGGGCGTGAGCCTCCACGGGTCGATGACGAGAAGGTGACGCATGAGGTTCCGGGTCGATCGCGACGTGCTGGCCGACGCCGTCACGTGGACCGCGCGCAGCCTGCCGACCCGACCGCCCGTCCCGTGCTCGCGGGCGTGCGCATCGAGGCGGACAGCACCGGCACCATCCAGCTCTCGAGCTTCGACTACGAGGTGTCCGCGCGGGCCCAGCTCCCGGCGGACGTCTCCGAGCCCGGTACCGTCCTCGTCTCCGGTCGCCTCCTCGCCGAGATCTCCCGCGCGCTGCCGGCCAAGCCGGTCGACGTCGTCCTCGAGGGAACGAAGGTGCAGGTCACCTGCGGTGCGAGCCGGTTCACCCTGCTGACGATGCCGGTCGAGGACTACCCCTCGCTGCCCGTCATGCCGCCCGTCACCGGCACCGTGGACGGTGACGAGCTCACGCACGCCGTCGCCCAGGTCTCGGTCGCCGCGAGCCGGGACGACACGCTGCCGCTCCTCACGGGCGTCCGCGTGGAGATCGAGGGCGAGAAGGTCACCCTCCTCGCGACCGACCGCTACCGCCTCGCGCTGCGGGACCTGACGTGGAAGCCGGCGACCCCGGACATGTCCGCGGTCGCCCTCGTGCGCGCCCGGACGCTCTCGGACGCCGCGAAGTCCCTCGGCAGCGCCGGCTCCGTCTCGGTCGCGCTCTCCACGGGCGGCGGTGTCGACCTCATCGGCTTCGAGGCCGGCGGTCGGCAGACCACGAGCCTGCTCGTCGACGGGGACTACCCCGCGGTGCGCCGGCTGTTCCCCGACGAGACCCCGATCCACGCGATCGTCCAGCGCCAGGCGCTCATGGACGCCGCCAAGCGCGTCGCCCTCGTCGCCGAGCGGAACACCCCGATCCGGCTCGGGTTCAGCGACGGACAGGTGGTGCTCGACGCCGGGCAGGGCGACGACGCGCAGGCGTCGGAGGCCCTCGAGGCCGTCCTCGTCGGCGACGACATCACGGTCGCGTTCAACCCGCAGTTCCTGCTCGACGGCCTCGGCGCCCTCGACACGACGTTCGTCCGCATGTCGTTCACCCACCCCAACAAGCCGGTGGAGTTCACGGGGCAGGAGTCGCTGGACGGCGACGACGTCAAGGACTACCGCTACCTCCTGGTCCCGATCCGGTTCGCGAGCTGACCCCACCGCCCGCGCGGGGACGCGCGACCTGGGGCACAGTGACCGGGACGGCCGTCACGACGACGGCGGCGACGCGCGTCCGCACGGGGCGTGGCGACGGCACGACAGGCTCGGCGGAGGACCGCCGCAGGAAGGACGAGGCATGCAGATCGGGCTGGTCGGCCTGGGCAAGATGGGCGCCAACATGCGCGAGCGCATCCGCGGCGCGGGGATCGAGGTCGTCGGCTACGACCGCAACCCCGACGTCTCGGACGTCGGCTCGCTCGAGGAGCTCGCGCAGGCGCTGCCGGCGGGGCAGCGGATCGTGTGGGTCATGGTGCCCGCCGGGAAGATCACCGACGCGGTGATCTGCGACCTCGCGGACGTCCTCGCCGAGGGTGACCTCGTCATCGACGGCGGCAACTCGTACTACCAGGACGACGCCGGCCACGCGGAGCTGCTCGGCGCGAAGGGCATCCGCTTCGTCGACGCCGGCGTCTCCGGCGGCGTGTGGGGGCTGGAGAACGGCTACGGCCTCATGGTGGGCGGCGCCCCCGAGGACGTCGAGCGCGCCATGCCGGTCTTCGACGCGCTGCGCCCCGAGGGCGAGCGTGCCGACGGCTTCGTGCACGTCGGTCCGGTCGGTGCGGGCCACTTCGCCAAGATGGTGCACAACGGCGTCGAGTACGGGCTCATGCAGGCCTACGCCGAGGGCTACGAGCTGCTCGCCGCCAAGGACCTCGTGACGAACGTCGGCGGCACGATGCGGGCGTGGCGCAAGGGCACCGTCGTGCGTTCGTGGCTGCTCGACCTCCTCGTCCAGGCGCTCGACGAGGACCCCGGCTTCGCCGCCATCGACGACTGGGTCGAGGACTCGGGCGAGGGCCGCTGGACCGTCGACGAGGCGATCGACCTCGCGGTCCCGGCGCCCGTCATCGCCGCCTCGCTGTTCGCCCGCTTCGCGTCCCGTCAGGGCGAGTCGCCGGCGATGAAGGCCGTCGCGGCCCTGCGTCAGCAGTTCGGCGGCCACGCCGTGCGTGCCGCGGGCGGCGAGAGCGTCGCGCCGGCGACGCCACCGACCTCGGAGGGCTGAGGCCGCCCGTGTACGTCGCGCACCTGTCCCTCACCGACTTCCGGTCGTACCCGCAGGTCGAGCTGCCGCTCGAGCCGGGCATCACCGCGCTCGTCGGACCGAACGGGCAGGGCAAGACGAACCTCGTCGAGGCCGTCGGCTACGTCGCGACGCTCGGCAGCCACCGCGTGCCGAGCGACGCCGCGCTCGTCCGGGCGGGGGCGAGCCGGGCCGTCGTGCGCGCCAAGGTGGTCCGCGAGGAGCGTCCGACGCTGGTCGAGATCGAGGTGACGCCCGGGCGCGCGAACCGTGCCCGCGTCAACGGGGGCTCCCCCGGCCGCGCGCGCGACGTGCTCGGGATCCTGCGGACCGTGCTGTTCGCCCCCGAGGACCTCGCGCTCGTCAAGGGCGACCCGGACGGGCGGCGGCGCTTCCTCGACGAGCTGCTCGTGCAGCTCACCCCGCGCATCGCGGGCGTGCTCGGCGACTACGAGCGCGTGGTGCGCCAGCGCTCCGCCCTGCTGAAGTCGGCGGCGGCCGCCGTCCGCTCGCGAGCGGGGGCGGACCTGCGCACGCTCGACGTCTGGGACGCCAAGCTCGCGCAGACGGGTGCGCAGGTCGTCGTGGCGCGCCAGGCGCTCGTCGCGGCGCTGCGTCCGCGCACCGCGGACGCGTACCGGCAGGTCAGCTCGGGTCAGGGGGAGCTCGAGATCGCGTACCGGTCGTCCGTGGACGCGGCTCTGGGCGACGACGTCGACCCGGGCGGGACGTCGGACGCGGTGCCCGCCGCGACCGTCGAGGAGCGGCTGCTCCAGGCGATGGCGCGGCTGCGGTCGAAGGAGATCGACCGCGGGGTGAGCCTCGTCGGGCCGCACCGCGACGACCTCGTCCTCACGCTCGGCGACCTGCCCGCCAAGGGGTACGCGAGCCACGGCGAGTCGTGGTCCGTCGCGCTCGCCCTGCGGCTGGCGTCGTGGACCCTCCTGACGCACGGGTTCGACGACGCGGGCGGCTGGGCGGCCGACTGGGGCCCGGACGGCGAGCCGGTGCTCATCCTCGACGACGTCTTCGCCGAGCTCGACGCCCGGCGTCGCGACCGCCTCGCGGAGCTCGTCGCGCCGGCCCGTCAGGTGCTCGTGACCGCGGCGGTCCCCGAGGACGTGCCCGAGCCGCTGACCGGTGCGCGCGTGGACGTCATGGGCGGCGAGGTGTCCCGTGTCCTCTGACGCCGGCGCCCGCCGCGGCGCCGGCCGGGACGCGCGCCGTGACGCCGGCCCGGACGCCGGTCCGGACGCCGGCCGCGGTGACGACGACGCGCTCCTCCCCCGCCCACGGTGGTGCCGGACGGCGTCCCCGTCTCCGAGCTCGTCGCGCTGACCCCGCCCGAGCAGGTCGCCCGCACCGCTCTCGCGCGCGCCAAGGCGGCCGCCCGCGCGCGCGGCCTGCGCCCCGGCCAGGCCCCCGCGGCACGGTGGCGTCGAGCGGTGCCGCGCCCGGGCCGCGCGACCCGCAGCCCCTGGCCGTGTCCGCGGGTCTGCTCGCGCGCGACCTGGGCTGGGAGCCGGGGCTCGTCGTCGGCGACCTGGTGCACCGCTGGGCCCGGATCGTCGGCCCGCAGGTCGCGGAGCACTGCACGTACGAGTCGTTCGAGGCCGGCCTGCTCACGGTGCGTGCGTCGTCGACCGCGTGGGCGGCGAACCTGCGCCTGCTCGCGCCGGCGATGCTCGCGCGGTTCGACGAGGCGCTCGGTCCCGGCGTCGTCGTGCAGGTCGACGTGCTCGGTCCGGTGGGGCACGGGTTCGGGCGCGGGCCGAAGCGCGTGCAGGGGCGGGGACCGCGCGACACCTGGGGCTGACCCGCGCCCGGGGCGCACGGGAGGGCCGCACGCCACGGTGCCGAGCCGCCCACAGCCGCCGTCCGCGGGACCGGTTCCACGGGTGGCCTACGTGCCTCCCCGTTCCGGGGCGTCCAGCAGGTAGAATGGAAAGGTCATTGCGGGCGCCTGTGTGCCCTCCTGCGCGGCGAACGTCGCCCGCGCGGGGTGATCCGGTCTCCCGGCCGCTCGCAGACGCTCTCGACGCGCATCACGCGCGCAGACCTCTCGAGGAGACCCGCCGCCCGTGGCCGACCAGAGCATCCCTCGCGACACCCACTCGGACCACGGCGACGACGCCACCAGCACGTCCCCCGCACCCGCACCGGCAGCACCCCCTCCGGCGGGTCGTACGACGCGAGCGCGATCACCGTCCTCGAGGGCCTCGAGGCGGTCCGCAAGCGTCCCGGCATGTACATCGGCTCCACCGGCGCGCGCGGCCTGCACCACCTCGTCTACGAGGTCGTCGACAACTCGGTCGACGAGGCGCTGGCCGGGTACTGCGACACGATCGAGGTGACGCTGCTGGCGGACGGCGGCGTGCGCGTCACCGACAACGGCCGCGGCATCCCCGTGGCGATCCACCCCACGGAGGGCAAGCCGACGCTCGAGGTCGTCATGACGATCCTGCACGCCGGCGGCAAGTTCGGGGGCAGCGGGTACGCGGTCTCCGGCGGTCTGCACGGCGTGGGCATCTCCGTCGTCAACGCGCTGTCCAAGCGGGTCGAGTCGCGCGTGCGGCGTGACGGGTACGCGTGGGAGATGGACTTCGAGGACGGCGGCCGTCCCGTGGGCCCGATCCGGCGCGGCGAGCCGACGGAGGCGACCGGCACCAGCCAGACGTTCTGGGCCGACCCCACGATCTTCGAGACGGTCGACTACGACTTCGAGACGCTGCGCTCGCGCTTCCAGCAGACGGCGTTCCTCAACAAGGGCCTGCGCATCACGCTCACCGACGAGCGGCCGCAGCACACGGGCACCGAGGACGAGGTCACGGACCCCGGCACCGCCGACGCGGGCGAGACGGTCGACGGCACCGCCGAGGCGCCGCAGGGCCGCAGCGTGACCTACAAGTACGACGGCGGCCTCGTCGACTACGTGACGCACCTGAACTCGGCCAAGAAGGTCGAGCTCGTGCACCCGGACGTCATCGAGATCACCGCCGAGGACGCCGAGCGCCGCATCTCCGTCGACATCGCGCTGCAGTGGACGAGCGCCTACAGCGAGTCGGTGCACACGTTCGCGAACACGATCTCGACGACCGAGGGCGGTACGCACGAGGAGGGCTTCCGGGCGGCGATGACGTCGCTGATCAACCGGTACGCCAAGGACAAGAACATCCTCAAGGAGAAGGACGAGAACCTCACGGGTGACGACATCCGCGAGGGCCTGACGGCCGTCATCTCCATCAAGCTCGGCGAGCCGCAGTTCGAGGGCCAGACGAAGACGAAGCTCGGCAACACCGAGGCGAAGACCTTCGTGCAGCGCGTCGTCAACGAGCGGCTCGGGGACTGGCTGGACTCGCACCCGACCGAGGCGCGGGACGTCATCCGCAAGGCGATCCAGGCCGCGACCGCCCGCATGGCGGCCCGCAAGGCGCGCGAGGCCACCCGCCGCAAGGGCCTGCTCGAGTCGAACTCGATGCCCGGCAAGCTGCGCGACTGCCAGTCGAACAACGCCGCCGAGTGCGAGGTGTTCATCGTCGAGGGCGACTCCGCCGGCGGTTCGGCGGTCCGCGGTCGCAACCCGCGCACGCAGGCGATCATGCCGATCCGCGGCAAGATCCTGAACGTCGAGCGCGCGCGCCTCGACCGTGCCCTGGGCAACCAGGAGGTGCAGGCGCTCATCACGGCGTTCGGCACCGGCATCGGGGAGGACTTCGACCTCGCGAAGCTGCGGTACCACAAGATCGTGCTCATGGCCGACGCCGACGTCGACGGCCAGCACATCCGCACGCTGCTGCTGACCCTGCTGTTCCGGTACATGCCCGAGCTCATCACCGCCGGCCACGTCTACATGGCGCAGCCGCCGCTGTACCGCATCAAGTGGTCGAACTCCCCGCACGACTACGTGTTCTCCGACCGCGAGCGGGACGCCGTGATCGCCGACGGGCGCGCCAACGGCAAGCGCCTGCCGAAGGAGAACGGCGTGCAGCGCTACAAGGGTCTCGGCGAGATGGACTACTCCGAGCTCTGGGAGACGACCATGTCGCCCGAGCACCGCACCCTGCTGCAGGTCACGCTCGACGAGGCCGCGGCCGCGGACGAGATCTTCTCGGTGCTCATGGGTGAGGACGTCGAGGCCCGACGCGCGTTCATCCAGCGCAACGCCAAGGACGTGCGCTTCCTCGACATCTAGGCGCGACCCGCACCACCGCGCCCCCTGACCCCCGCGACACTGGAGTGACCCGCACGTGAGCGAGATTCCCGGCGAGATCGAGCACGGCCGCATCGACCAGGTCGACCTGCAGCTCGAGATGCAGCGGTCGTACCTGGACTACGCGATGGCCGTGATCGTCGGCCGCGCCCTGCCCGACGTCCGCGACGGCCTGAAGCCGGTGCACCGCCGCGTGCTGTACGCGATGTACGACGGCGGGTACCGGCCCGACCGGCAGTTCTCCAAGTGCAGCCGCGTCGTCGGCGACGTCATGGGCAAGTACCACCCGCACGGCGACGCGCCCATCTACGACGCGCTGGTCCGCCTGGTGCAGGACTGGTCGATGCGCTACCCGCTCGTGTCGGGCCAGGGCAACTTCGGCTCCCCCGGGGACGACCCGGCCGCCGCGCCGCGGTACACCGAGTGCAAGATGGCTCCGCTGGCCATGGAGATGGTCCGGGACATCGACGAGGACGCCGTCGACTTCCAGGACAACTACGACGGGCACACGCAGGAGCCCGTCGTCCTGCCGTCGCGCTTCCCGAACCTGCTGGTCAACGGCTCGGCCGGCATCGCGGTGGGCATGGCCACGAACATCCCGCCGCACAACCTGCGCGAGGTCGCGGCGGGTGTGCAGTGGCACCTCGACAACCCGGACGCGTCGAAGGAGGAGCTCCTCGAGGCGCTGCTGCAGCGCATCAAGGGCCCGGACTTCCCGACCGGCGCGACGATCCTCGGGCGCCGCGGCATCGACGATGCGTACCGCACAGGCCGCGGGTCGATCACCATGCGTGCCGTCGTCGAGGTCGAGGAGATCCAGAACCGGCAGTGCCTCGTCGTCACGGAGCTGCCGTACCAGGTCAACCCGGACACGCTCGCGAAGAAGATCGCGGACCTCGTCCGCGACAACAAGGTGCAGGGCATCGCCGACATCCGGGACGAGACGTCCGGCCGCGCGGGCCAGCGCCTGGTCATCGTGCTCAAGCGCGACGCCGTCGCGAAGGTCGTCCTCAACAACCTGTACAAGCACACCCAGCTGCAGGACACGTTCGGTGCGAACATGCTCGCGCTCGTCGACGGCGTGCCGCGCACGCTGAGCATCGACGCGTTCGTGCGGCACTGGACCGCGCACCAGATCGACGTCATCCAGCGCCGCACCCGCTTCCGCCTCCGCCGTGCGGAGGAGGAGATCCACATCTACCGCGGCTACCTCAAGGCGCTCGACGCGCTCGACGAGGTCATCGCGCTGATCCGTCGCTCGCCGGACGCCGACACCGCGCGCACGGGCCTCATGGAGCTGCTCGAGATCGACGAGCAGCAGGCGCAGGCGATCCTCAACCTGCAGCTGCGCCGGCTGGCCGCGCTGCAGCGCCAGGAGATCCTGCAGCGGCACGCCGAGCTCGAGGCCCGCATCGTCGAGCTCAACGCGATCCTCGGGTCGCCGGCACGGCAGCGGCAGATCGTGAGCGAGGAGCTCGCCACGATCGTCGACAAGCACGGCGACGAGCGCCGCACGCACATCCTGCCGTTCGACGGCGAGGTGAGCGTCGAGGACCTGATCGCCGAGGAGGACGTGGTCGTCACGATCACGCGCGGCGGCTACGCCAAGCGCACGCGCGTCGACGCGTACCGGGCGCAGCGTCGCGGCGGCAAGGGCGTGCGCGGCGCGCAGCTGCGCGAGGACGACATCGTCGACCACTTCTTCGTCACGACGACGCACCACTGGCTGCTGTTCTTCACGAACCTCGGCCGCGTGTACCGCGCGAAGGCGTACGAGCTGCCCGAGGGCGGCCGTGACGCCAAGGGCCAGCACGTCGCGAACATGCTGGCGTTCCAGCCCGGCGAGCGGATCGCCCAGGTGCTGGACCTGCGCGACTACGAGCAGGCCGAGCACCTGGTGCTCGCCACCCGCCGCGGGCTGGTGAAGAAGACGCGCCTGGGCGAGTACGACTCCAACCGCTCCGGCGGCGTCATCGCGATCAACCTGCGCGAGGACGAGGAGGGGCGGCCGGACGAGCTGGTGTCGGCGCGCCTGGTGAACTCCGACCAGGACGTCATCCTCGTGTCGCGCCACGGGCAGTCGGTGCGCTTCACCGCCTCCGACGAGGCGCTGCGCCCGATGGGCCGTGCCACGAGCGGCGTGACGGGCATGAAGTTCCGCGGCGACGACGACCTGCTCGCCATGGACGTCGTGCGCGAGGACGCGTACCTGTTCACCGTCACCCAGGGCGGCATCGCCAAGCGGACCGCGCTCACGGTGGAGAACTACCGTCAGCAGGGCCGCGGCGGGCTCGGCATCAAGGTCGCGAACCTGCCGGAGGCCAACGGCGACCTGGTCGGTGCGCTGGTCACGGACGCCGACGACGAGGTTCTCGTCATCATGGAGCGCGGCAAGATCGTCCGGTCCTCGACGGCCGAGGTGAACGCGACGGGCCGCACGACGCAGGGCGTCATCTTCGCCAAGCCGGACGCGGGCGACCGGATCATCGCGGTCGCGCGCAACACCGAGCGACACCTCGCGGACGATGCGGGTACCGTGGCCCCGAACGGCGAGAGCACCGACGGGTCCGGCGGCGACGGCACGGAACCCGCACCGGCGGCCCCGGAGCCCACCGCGCCCGGTCAGGCCGCGCCCTCCGGGGCGGAGCCGGACAGCGGTGACCGACCCGCGGAGGACGCATGACGGACACGCCCCCTCGATCCCCCGCGCAAGAAGCCGGCACCGCCCGTGACGGGCGGCGCGGGCCGGGTCCCCCGAGCGGTGCCACGACCACCGACCGGGGGCCCGTGGCGGAGGGTCCCGGGGCAGACGCCGCGGCGGCCGCGAGGTCCACCACCGTGCGCACCTCCACGCGACCCGCGTCGGCGGGCCGCAGCACGGGGTCCACGGTGCCCGCACGCACGGACGACGCCGGCGCGCCGGTCGCCGACCGCACCGGCACGCCGCCGCAGGACGTGCCCACGGACGACTCGGCCGAGCCGTCCCCGCTCGTCACGGCCGTCGACACGACGACCGTGTGGCTCAAGAAGGCGGCAGGTGCGACGAGCGCCCGGCTGTCGCAGGCGTACTCCCAGCTGACCCGCCCCCGGAGCGAGGACACCGAGATGACCAGCACGGACGCACCCGTGACCCCCGCCGCCGCGAGCACCGCGACGGCCACCGCGGCCGGTGCGCCGCGCGCGACGGAGGGTGCCGCGCCGCGGCCGTCCACCGGGCGAATCCCGTCGGTCGGCGGGCCGCGACGCGTGCGGCTGTCGGTCTCCCGGGTGGACCCGTGGTCGGTCATGAAGCTGGCGTTCCTGCTGTCCGTGGCGATCGGCATCATGGTCGTCGTGGCCGCGGCGGTGCTGTGGTTCACGCTCGACGGGCTCCAGGTCTTCGCGCAGATCGACAGCCTCGTGCGGACCGTGGTGGGCCCGGACAGCCCGATCCAGGTCGCCGACTACGTGTCGTTCCAGAAGACGATCTCCGCCGCGACGCTCGTCGCGGTGATCGACGTCTTCCTGCTGACGGCGCTCGCGACGATCGGTGCGTTCCTCTACAACCTCGTGGCGGCGCTCGTGGGCGGCGTGCACGTGACCATGACCGACGAGTGACGTGGGGCGGGACGCCCCGGGCGGGCGGCGCCGGTTTGGGATCGGCGCCGCGGCTGGGGTAGTCTCGACCGTCGCACCCCCGGGTCGCTCCTCGCGAGCGCGGACGGGTGTGCGCGAACGGGCCTATAGCTCAGACGGTTAGAGCGCTTCCCTGATAAGGAAGAGGTCACAGGTTCAAGTCCTGTTAGGCCCACTCACGACGGACCCGCTCGGGTCGCGCCCACCGGCACCACCCGAGACGGGGGAACCGATGAAGAAGCTGCTGCTGCTCGCCGGCCTCGCGGCCGTCGGCTACGTCGCGTGGCAGAAGTACTCGCAGGACCGCGACGAGCGCGACCTGTGGGCCGAGGTCACCGACACCTTCGAGTGACCGACCCGCTCCCTCGCGGAGCACGCACCGGCGGCGCACGCCGCACCCGGGGCCATGGCGCAATTGGTAGCGCACCTGCTTTGCAAGCAGGGGGTTAGGGGTTCGAGTCCCCTTGGCTCCACCCCCGAGACGACGCCCTCGACCTGCGGGTCGGGGGCGTCGCGTGTGGACGCGCTCACGACAGCGCGCGCACCAGCTCCTGCGTGACCGGCACGGCGAGGCCGCTGCGCCGCGCCGCACGTACCACCGCGCCACCGACGGCGTCGAGCTCCAGCGGTCGGCCCGCCTCCGCGTCGCGCTGCATCGACGAGCGGGAGCCGGCGGGGAAGGCGTCGTAGAACGTGAGCGCGCTCTGCGTCGTGTCGGGTCCGCCGGACGCGACCGACACGGCGGCGACCTCGCGCACGAGTGCGACGAGCTCGTCGCGGTGCCGCGTGCGCACCTCCCCGATCGGCGCCGCGTAGCGGGTCGTCAGGAGCGCGAACGGCGCGAGGACGGCGAGCTTGCCCCACAGCACGGCGTCCTCGTCGTCCCGGACCCGCACCCCGAGGCCGGCGTCGGCGAGGACCGCGCGCACCGCCTCCAGCCGGTCGGGGGACGCCGTCCGGCTCGCCAGGTCGACGTCGGCGAACGGGCTGCCGTGCACGACGCGCCCGGGCGCCACGCGCGTCGACTCCGCACGGATCACGCCCGCGACGACGGTCTCGGCCGGGAAGTGCTCCCGCAGCGCCGTCATGTGCTCCACCCCGTTGAGCAGCGGCACGACCGTCCCCCGCACGGCGTCCGCGTCGACGCGGCGCAGCGCGTCGGGCAGAGCGCCCTGCTTCACCGTCACGACGCAGACGTCGGCGGGCTCGCGCAGCTCGGTGTCCGCCTCGACGCTCACGTGGGCGTCCCCGAGCGCGGCGCTGGTCAGGTGCAGGCCGTCGCGCCGCAGGACGTCGACCGTCGCGTCACCGGCGAGCACCACCACGCGGTGCCCCGCCCGCGCCACGAGGGCCGCGACGAGGCCGCCGATCCCTCCGGGCCCGAGGACGGCGACGGTCGCGCGGGCGGGAGGCGTGGCGTCCACGGCGGTGTCCCTCCGGACGGGTGCACGGTCACGGCGACCGTAGCGGCCGGAGGGCTCACGCGTGGATGTGGTCCCGCCAGTCGGCGGGCACGCGCCCCGCCGGCCCCGGCACGGGCTGGTCCTCCGGCCGGCTCTGCGGAGGTGCGAGCTCCGGGCCGCGCGCGTAGTCCTCGGCGGCGTAGTCCCAGAACCAGTGCTCGCCGGGTTCGAAGGAGCGGACCACGGGGTGCCCGGTCGCCCGCCAGTGGGCGGTCGCGTGCTGGGCCGGCGACGTGTCGCAGCAGCCGACGTGCCCGCACGCGGCGCACCGGCGCAGGTGCACCCACCAGCCGCCGTCGGCGTCGCACTCGACGCAGCCGGTGCCGCTGGGCGGGACGGTCGGGTCGATCGCTGCCTCGGTCATGACGCACGCACCTCCGTGGAGTAGGGGAGCCGGACGAGGAACCGGGTGTCGCCGGGGACGGACCGCACGGTGAGGTCGCCGTGGTGCTTGCCGACGACGATCCGCCACGCGATGTCGAGGCCGAGGCCCGTGCCGGAGCCGACAGGCTTCGTCGTGAAGAACGGCTCGAAGACGCGGCCCACGACGTCCGGCGGGATGCCCGGGCCAATGTCCGCGACCTCGACCTCGAGCCAGTCGTCGACGCGCCGCGTGGTGACGGTGAGCGTCCCCGTGCCGTCCATCGCCTGCGCGGCGTTCTCCACGAGGTTCGTCCACACCTGGTTCAGCTCGGCCCCGTAGGCGTGCACGGGCGGCAGGGTCCGGTCGTACCGGCGGACGACGGTCAGGCCCGTGAGACGCCTGTCCAGCATCGTCAGCGTCGCGTCGAGCAGCTCGTGCACGTCGAGGTCGCGGTCGGGCGCGCGGCCGATCTGCGAGTACTGCTTCGCGGCCCCCACCAGCGCCGAGATGCGGCTCGACGCGTCCTCGACGTCGTTCATGAGCTGCTCGGTCTCCAGCGCGTACGCCAGCCAGCGCACGGCGCCCTCCAGCACCGAGGGCGCGACGGTCGCGGCGACCGCGTCGAGCCAGTCGGCGTCGAGCCCGGCCGTGACGAACGTCGGCGCGAGGTCCCACGACGCCGCGACGCCGTGCGCGTCCAGCCAGGCGGCGAGCGCGTCCTCGGCATCGGCCCGCTCGAGCGCCGTCGGCGGCGGGGGCGCACCGGGGGCGCGGCTCTTCGCGAGCGACTCCACGGCCTGCTCCTGCAGGTCCACGAGCGTCGCGAGCGTCGTCGCGTCGTACGGGCCGGACGCGATGAGCCCCAGCTTGTGCCGCATGCCGGCGACGCGCTCGCGCAGCGCCGAGGTGGCCCGGCCGGCGGCCGCCGCGGGGTTGTTGAGCTCGTGCGTGAGCCCGGCGGAGAGCGCACCGAGGGCGAGCAGCCGCTCCCGCTGGTTGACCGCGAGCTGGGTGTCGCGCTGACCCATGAACAGGCCCTCGAGCAGGTGCACCGCCATGGGGAACCACTCGGTCATGAGGCGGCTGAAGTCCGCCGCGGGCAGCGCGTAGAAGCGGGACGGCGCGAGCACCCGCATCGTCTGCGTGTACGTCTGCGGCGCGCGGTCGCCCAGGTACGCCGCCCAGGCGCCGCCGTAGACGCCGCGCTGGGAGGTCCGGGAGATCTCCACGTCGTCCGCGCCGACGCGCCGGTCCAGCGCCACGGCACCGTCGAGCAGGACGTAGAACCACGCCGCCGGCTCGCCCTCGGTGTACAGCGGGCCGGGCTCGCGCCGCTCCACGTGCCCGTGCGTGCACAGCCACGCCAGCTGGTCGTCGTCGAGCCGCTCGAACAGGAACAGGGTCCGCAGCTCCGCGACGTCGCACGGCTCCGCGTCCGCGGGACGCCCCGCCGCGGCGCTCACCGCTCCCCCAGGTACCGGTGCACCAGCATGACGGCCATCGCGCCCTCGCCCACGGCCGACGCGACGCGCTTGGCGGACTCCGCCCGCACGTCCCCCGCCGCGAACACCCCGGGCACGCTCGTCTCCAGGTGGTACGGCGGACGGTCCAGGGGCCACCCGCCCGGCGGGCGGCCGTCGACGAGCAGGTCGTGGCCCGTGCGCACGAACCCCCGCTGGTCCCGGTCCACCGTGCCGTCGAGCCAGTCCGTGAACGGTGCGGCACCGATGAAGACGAACAGGAAGGCCGCGGGCACCGAGGTCTTCTCCCCCGTCGCGACGTCCCGCAGCACGAGCCCCTCCAGGTGCTCGTCGCCGACGCCCTCGACGACGGTCGTGCGGGTGCGCACCGTGATGCGCGGGTGCGCCTCGATCTGCTCCACCAGGTAGTGCGACATCGACGCGCCGAGCCCGTCGCCGCGCACCAGCAGCGTGACGGAGCGTGCCTCCCGGGCGAGGAACAGCGCGGCCTGCCCCGCGGAGTTCGCGCCGCCCACGACGTGCACGTCCTGGTCGCGGCACGCGGGCGCCTCCGTCAGCGCCGAGCCGTAGTAGACGCCGCGGCCGACGAGCGCGGCCAGGCCGGGCCCCTCGAGCTCGCGGTACGCGACGCCGTTGGCGAGCACGACCGCGTGCGTCGCGATCGTGCTGCCGTCGGCGAACCGCAGCGCCCGGGCCGACCCGTGCACCTCCAGGCCCACGGCGTCGTGCGTCATGACGATCTCCGCGCCGAACCGCTGCGCCTGGCGCCGCGCCCGCTCGGTGAGCTGTGCCCCGAGACCCCGTCGGGGAAGCCGAGGTAGTTCTCGATGCGCGCGCTCTGCCCCGCCTGCCCACCGGTCGCCGTCCGCTCGACGAGCGCGGTCCGCAGCCCCTCCGACGCCCCGTACAGGGCCGCGCTCAGCCCTGCGGGGCCGGCCCCGACGACGACGAGGTCGTAGAAGTCCGACGCCGGACGCACGGCCAGCCCGACCCGGGCGGCCAGCGTCGCGTCGTCGGGCGCGACGAGCACGTCGCCCTCCCCCGTCACGACCACCGGCAGGTGCTCGCCGTCGACGCCCGCCGCCTCGAGGATCCGCCGCCCCTCGGCGGACTCGACCGCGTACCAGCGGTACGGCACCTGGTTGCGCGCGAGGAACTCGCGGACCTGTGACGACCGCGCCGACCAGCGGTGGCCGACGACCTTGGGGCCCGGCACGGGCGGCGGCGCCGCAGCGTGCCACGCGTCGAGCTGCGCGTCGAGCACCGGGTAGAGCTTCTCCTCCGGCGGGTCCCACGGCTTGAGCAGGTAGTGGTCGAGGTCCACGACGTTCACGGCGTCGATCGCGGCCGCGGTGTCCGCGTACGCGGTCAGCAGCACGCGGCGGGCGACCGGGAAGAGG
The DNA here is from genome assembly GCF_009720485.1 of Cellulomonas sp. JZ18. Classification (NCBI taxonomy): domain Bacteria; kingdom Bacillati; phylum Actinomycetota; class Actinomycetes; order Micrococcales; family Cellulomonadaceae; genus Cellulomonas; species Cellulomonas sp. JZ18. The sequence goes on from NZ_CP045245.1 coordinate 17,424, forward strand.
TCCATCGCCTCCTCGAGGAAGTCGATGCCGCTCATGCCCGGCATCCGCTGGTCCGCCAGGAGCACGGCCACCTGCTCGCCGCGCAGCTTCAGCTCGCGGCACGCGGCGAGGGCCTCGCCCCCGGACTCCGCGCGCAGCACGCGGTACCGGTCGCCGTAGCGCCGGCGCAGGTCACGGGCCACGGCGCGCGAGACGGCCGGGTCGTCGTCGACGGTGAGCAGGGCGGGACGCGGGGCGGTGGGGTTCTCGGCGGGCACGGGGCCTCCCGGTCTCGGAGGGTGCGTCGGCGGCGCACGCACAGTCTGCGCCCGGCAGGCCTCGCCGCACAGCCCCTCACCGCACAGCCCTTCGCAGGCGCCGCCGCCGCGGTCACCGCACGCCCCGGCGGACGTCCACGCGCCCGACCGCTCGTGACGGCCGGTCCCGGACCCGGGCGGGTCAGGTCAGCCCGAGCTGCTCGCGCAGGCCCTCCACGCCCTCCGTCTCCACGTCCAGCCGCAGCTCGTCGCGCCGGGCGTCCCAGTCCGCGCGGTCCAGGATGTAGAGCCGGCTCTCGACGGGGCCGCCCTCGCGGACCTGGTGCGCGACGCCGTTGGGCCGGTAGCCGATCTTGCGGGTGACGCCCGACGAGCCCGGGTTGTCGACGAACGCCGACGTGGTGGCGTGCTGCGCGCCGAGACCCTCGAACAGCAGGTGCAGGACCAGCAGCCGCATCCGCGTGCCGATGCCCTGGTGGTGGTGCTCGAGACCGAGCCACGAGCCGGTCTCCGCGGTGCGCGTGATCGCGAAGTCCTTGGCGTACACGCCCTGCGTGCCGACGACCTCGCCGTCACGCAGCACGGCGAGCTCGATCGCCCAGTCCGCGGGCGTCGTGCGCTGGCGCAGGCCCCACTGGTAGGTCAGGACGCTGCGCGCGACCTGCACGGGCGTGCCGCGGGTCCACGGGACGAGGAACGGCATGTAGTCCGGCGGGTGCACGCCACGGGCTGCCATGCGCGCGAGGTCGAGCAGCATCCGGTCGTCCGGCGCGCGCAGCTCGAGGTCACCGCTGCGCACGCGCAGGCCGAGGAGGGGCCAGATCTCGACGTCGGTGAGGGCTGCGGGGGCGTCCTGCGCGGGTTCCTGCTCGGGTGCGGTCACGCGGGCAGGCTCCCGGCCCCGGCCCCGCGCGGTCAACCGATATGGACGGTGCGCCGGGACGCCACGAGGGCGCCGCACGTGCGTGCGGCGCCCTCGCCGTGCGTCCGACCGCCCCCGCGTCGGACCCACGCACCTCCGCGGCGCTCACGGGCGGCGCCGCGGGTGGTGGTGGTCCGGCCCCGACCCGGCGACTCGTGGTCGAGCCGGGCCGGGACCCGTCTGTGGTCCCCTCGGCGTCATCCCGTGGTGCAGGCCGTCCCGTTGACCGTGAACGCCGTCGGGGCCGGGTTCTGGCCGGTGTGCGACCCGTTGAACCCGAGCTCCACGGACGCCCCGGGGGCGAGTGTCGTGTTCCACGCGGCGCCGGTGGCGGTCACGCGCGTCCCGCTCTGGCTCCACGTCGCGCTCCAGCCCTGCTGCAGCCGCTGCCCGGCGGTCAGGTCGAACGCGAGCGACCACGTCAGGGGTGCGGTGCCGGTGTTCGTCAGCCGCACGGTCGCCGTGAAGCCGGTGCTCCACCCGTTCGCGGAGTACCGCACGGCGCACCCGGTCGGCGTCGGGCTCGACGTCTGCGTGGGCGTCGGGGTGGCGGTAACGGTCGGCGTCGCGGTCGCGGTCGCGGTGGGGGTGGCCGTGGCGGTGGCGGTGGGGGTCGCGGTGGGCGTCACCGTCGGCGTGGGGGTCGGGGTCGACGTCCCGTCGGGCTCGGTGCCCCAGACCAGACGGCCGGCCTCGTACAGCGTGATCGCACGGGTCTTCACGGGGTCGCCGGTCGCGACGAGGCCCGCCGACGACGGGTCGTCCGTCGCGTCCCACGCCGCTCCCCCGCTGACCCGGAACTGGATCTCGCGGCGGTGCTGCGACTGCCCGCCCGGGTGGATGTCCTGGCCCGCGCACCGCAGCTCGGCGTAGTACAGGTCCCCGCCGGCGTGCTTCACCGCGTTCGTCTGCGTGCCGCACTCGCTGTAGTTGGTGGAGACGGTCAACCCCGACGCCGGGTCGGACCCGTCGAGCGTGAACCAGTACCGGACCGACGCGTCGCGCAGCGACCGCGCCGGGAAGGCGGACCGGTTCCGGATGACCGCCTTCACCTCGGTGAACGTGCCACCGGCCGGCTGGTTGAGCCGCGCCTCGACGAACAGCTCGTCCTGGTCGGGCGTCTCGGGGCGCGGGAACGACGCCAGCGGGGTGCCGCCGTACTCCTCGGTGAGGCGCGCGAGCGCGCTCGTGAAGCCGGCGTTGTAGTCGGTCGCGACCTCGTTCGCCACGTAGTCGGACCGGCTGTCGGTGTACGCGTCGTTCGGCGAGCCGGGCCCGCCGACGAGGGCGCCGTAGAGCACGTGCCGCGTCTCGGCCGGCTGCGTGAGCGAGTCCAGCCACGAGCCGTGCGCGGTGCGGTGGTGCGGGTTCTGCGGCGGGTTCGCGCCGAACCCGACCACGTAGGACGACCTGCGCGGGTTGTCGCCGAGCGCGTAGTGGATCTGCCGGACGCCGAAGTCGTGGTACCGCGCCTTGCGCGTCGCGTCGGTGATCCAGTCCGAGTACACGAGCGCCACGAACGACGTGTTCGCGGCGTACCGCAGCGCGCCCCACGAGTCGAGCACGGCCATGCCGCCCGGCGAGTACGGCACCTTCTGGCCGTTCACGCCGACCGTCCAGTAGTCCAGCCAGCGGTTCGCGTCGTCGACGTACTTCTGCTTCCCCGTCTCCATCGCCAGCAGGGCGTACGCGCCGAACGACTTGTCGTCCCAGGCGACCGTCCACTTGTACTTCTTCGTCGTCGTCTGGTTCTCGGTGCCGAGCTTGTCGTACTCCGCCTCCGCCTTCGCCAGGTAGGACGCGTCGCCCGTCGCCTCGTACAGCCAGTACGCGCCCCAGACGAGCTCGTCCTGGTAGCCGGACCACGAGCGGTAGAACGACTGCGCGTCGGTGACGCAGTCGGAGTAGTTGCCCCGGTACGTGTCGGCGAAGGAGTAGAGCTGCTTCGCGTGCGAGACGAGCGTGCGCGCGTAGGCGGGGTCGTCCTCGGCGAACAGCACCGAGGCGGAGGCCATCGCGGCCGCGGTCTCGGCGGCGACGTCCGAGCCCGGGCAGGACGCGGTGATCCTGTACGCCGGCCGGGCCATCGTCATCACCTCGGCCGGGCCCCACCACTTGTGGTCGTCGTCGCCCTTGCCGACCTGCACGTACAGCTCGTTCGGGGCCGTGTGCGCCTTGACGAAGTAGTCGTTGACCCAGCGCAGGTTGTCCTTGAGCTCGTCGAGCTGCCCGGCCTTGCGGTACCCCTCCGGGCTCTCGATCGCGCCCCACGCGAGCATCGTGGCGGTGAACGCCATGGGCAGGCCGAACTTCACGTGGTCCCCGGCGTCGTACCACCCGCCGGTCAGGTCCTCCCCCACGTCCGCGCCGTCGCGCAGGCCCGAGTCGCCGCGCCACGAGACCGGGAAGTCCTCCGGCAGGTCGCCCGAGCGCTGCGCCTGGTAGAAGAACATCGACTTCTGCAGCGCCTCCGCGTAGTTGTACGCGGGTGCCGCGCTCGCGGCCGACAGCGGCACGGTGACCGCGCCGGCGGCGAGGGCCAGGGCGGCGGCGGTCGCCCACCACGGGCGCGTGGCGCGTGCCTGACGGGCCATGGGACGTACCCCCTTCGGACGAGGACCGGAGCGCGCTGGTGGAGCGCTCCCACCGGCCCGGGCCGGCGGCGACGTCGTCGTCGGGGGGCGGGGGCCGCTGCGATCGTGCCGGACGGGCACGACGGGCCGTCAACGCGCGAACCGTTTCAGCACCCTGCCCCTCGCCCTCGCCGGCGGGTGGTCCTCCCCGGACGCGCACCGGCCCCGGTCCGTGCGGACCGGGGCCGGTGCGCCGGCGTGCTGCGGCGTCAGGAGCCGGACGTGCCGCGCTCGTCCTCGGGGCGGGCCTCGACGGGGTCGGGTGCGGCGCCGTTCGTCGCGGTCTCGGCCGGCAGGCCCTCGGTCGTCGCCGGGACGTCGGTCTGCAGGCCCTCGGTCGGCTTGGTCTGGTCCGGCGTCTTCGACGGCGACCGGCGGGTGACCTTGCGCGCCGTCTCGCCGGCGGCCCCGCGCGCCTCCTGGACCTTCTCCGACAGGTCGTCGGTCACGGCCGAGACCCGCTCGGCCGCCTTCTTGGTCGCCTCGCGGCCCTTGGCGACGGCCGAGCCGGCGGCCTCGCCCACGGCGTCGGCCGCGTCCCCGCCGGCCGCCTGGGCGCGGGTCCGCAGCGACTCGGCGGTCGTCGAGTCGCCGGGCTCCCACGGCTCCGCCCACGGGTCCGTCGTCGAGCGCGAGCGCAGCCACGCGAAGGCGGCGGCGCCACCACCGAGCAGCAGCGCCACGAGGAAGAACCGCTTGCCCGCGGAGCCCTTCTTCTCGGCCTTGGCGGCCTCCTTCGCGGCGAGCGCCGCGGCGGCCTTGGCGGCCTTCGCCGCCTTCTTCGACTGCTTGCCGGTGGCGACGGCGGCCGCCGTCGTCGCGGCCTCCACCTGCGCGCCCGCGCGGACCGCGGCCTCGTTCACGGCGGCCACGACCTTCGGGATCAGCTCGCTGACGAGCTTCTCGTGAGCGGTGTCGATCGCCGGCGTGGCCTTCAGCGCGGCCTTCTCCACCTGCGGCGCCGTGGCCTTGAGGCTCTCGCGGTACAGGTGCTCGACGCGCGGCGTCAGCCACTCGGCGAGCGCCTCGATCTTGGGGGTCGTCCACTCCTTCGCGTGGCCCGCCGCGCCCGACGCCTTCGCGGCGGCGTCCAGTGCGCCGAGCCTCGCGACGCCGGCGGCGTCCACGAGCGTCGCGCCCAGGCCGGCGGCCTGCAGCTTCAGACGCTCGCTGTCCACGTCGATCTTCGGACGATGGGTCATGTCCACTCCCGGACTGGTCTCGACGACGGTGGGCTGTGGCACCTCACTCTGCCACCGTCGTGCCTGGTCCGCCCCCTGTTCACGCGGTCGTCACGGGGTGCGCACGGCACGCCCGTGCGGCGTCGGTGCCACGTGGAACACTGGGCAGATGTTCGCGACCATCCACACGACCGCCGGTGACATCCGGGTCGAGCTCTTCGAGAACCACGCGCCCCGCACCGTCGAGAACTTCGTCGGGCTGTCGAAGGGCACCATCGAGTGGTCGGACCCCGCCACCGGCAAGCCCCGCACGGACCCCCTGTACAAGGACGTCATCTTCCACCGCGTCATCCCCGGCTTCATGATCCAGGGCGGCGACCCGCTCGGCTCGGGCCGGGGCGGCCCGGGCTACCAGTTCGACGACGAGATCCACCCCGAGCTCACGTTCTCCGAGCCCTACCTGCTCGCCATGGCGAACGCGGGCAAGCGGATGGACCCGGTGACGGGCAAGGTCGGCGGCACGAACGGCTCGCAGTTCTTCATCTCCGTCGCGGCGACGACGTGGCTCAACGGCAAGCACACGATCTTCGGCAAGGTGGCCGACGACGCGAGCCGCCAGGTCGTGGACGCCATCGCCACCACCCCGACGCGCCCCGGCGACCGCCCCGTGCAGGACGTGACGATCACGTCGATCTCCGTGGAGGACTGAGATCAGCACGCTCCCCCCGGCCGGCGGTCCCCCTGCGGGGCCGCCGGCCGAGCAGCAGCCCCCGGTCTGCCCCCGGCACCCGGACCGCCCGTCCTACGTCCGCTGCCAGCGCTGCGGCCGCCCGGCCTGCCCCGAGTGCCAGCGCCCCGCCGCCGTCGGCGTGCACTGCGTCGACTGCGTGGCGGAGGCCGCGCGCTCCGCACCGGTCGCACGGACCGCGCTCGGCGCCCCCCTGCGCCAGGGCCGCCCGGTCGTCACGCTGACGATCATCGGGCTGTGCGTCGTCAGCTACGTGCTGCAGCTGGTCCTGCCCGGGTGGACCCGCCTCTGGGTGTTCAGCCCGTCGAACGCGCTCGACGAGCCGTGGCGCGCGGTCACGTCCGCCTTCCTGCACGCGCAGGGCCTGCCGCTGCACCTGGCGTTCAACATGGTGGCGCTGTGGATGATCGGCCCGTACCTCGAGTCGACCCTCGGCCGCGCGCGGTTCGTCACGCTCTACCTGCTGAGCGCCGTCGGCGGCGCCGTCGCCACGTTCGTGCTCGCGGTGCCCTCCTACTCGCCCGTGCCGTACCCGTCGGCGTGGTGGGGCGGGACGGTCGGCGCGTCGGGCGCCGTCTTCGGGCTGTTCGGCGCCGTGCTGCTCGTGCTCCGCCGTCTCGGGCGGGACGCACGCGGGATCCTCGGGATCATCGTGCTCAACGGCGTGCTCGGGTTCGTCCTGCCCGGGGTGTCCTGGCAGGCGCACCTCGGCGGACTGCTGGTCGGGCTCGCGCTGGGCGCCGCCTACGCCTGGGCCCCGGTGGCGCGTCGTCGGCTCGTCGCCGTGGTCGCGCCCCTCGCCGTCGTCGTCCTCCTCGTGGTGGCGACGTCGGGTGCGCTCCTGTGGCTCGGCAGCAGGAGCCTCCTCGGCGGCCCGTGACGCAGGATCCGGGCCGCTCGGCCCGGTCCCCAGCGTTGCTCACAGCTGTGGAATTACACCCGTGTAGTTATCCACAGGTCTGTGCACCGCCTGTGTACCGAACCCTCGATCAGGACTCGAACCTGTGGACGGACCGGTGCGTCACCGCCAGCGCGTGAGCATCCCGAAGCCGACCACGATGATCCCGAAGCCGATCGCCAGGTTCCACTGGCCGATGCCGGGGACCGGGTAGCGGGCACCGGGCGACAGGTACGTCGTGACCAGCCACACGAGGCCGAGGATCATCAGGCCCAGCGCCAGGGGGAGGAACCAGCGGGGGAGCGGGGCGGGGGTGGACGCCTTGCCGGGGGAGGCGTGAACGACGCCTTCTTGCGCGACTTCGACTCGGGCACGTCGGTGAGCTCCTGTCTGCGACCGTGGGCGGCGGCCGCCGTCCGTCCGTCCGGGGCAGCCGTCCGGGTCACAGGCGTGCGCCGGTGTCGGCACGGCGCCGATCGTGACCTAGCCTAGTGCCGTCGACCAGGACGCCGTGCGCTCCGGTCGACGTGCGTGCCGGCCGACCGGCGGAAGGAGCAGGCGTGAGCCAGCGGGCGCACCGGGGACCCGGCGAGCTCGCGCCGGCCGTCGCGCGCCGCCGTCGGGCTCGACGCGGCGCTGCGGCCGTCGGTGCCGTCCTCGCCCTGTCCGGGCTGCTGTTCACGGTGAGCGCGCGCACCGCCGACGCGGGCCCGGAGCGCCACGCGCAGGACCTCGGTGAGCTCTCCCGCCAGCAGGCCGAGAACGTCGAGCGCATGTCCGCCGAGGTCGACGCGCTGCGGGCGGACGTCGAGCGGCTCGCCGCCGAGCAGAACGCCCTGTCCGGGTACGGCGTGCCGACCCCGGCCCCCGCCCACCTCGTCGCGGGCGGGTCCGTGCCCGTCGTCGGCCCCGGCCTGACGGTCGTGCTCGACGACGCGCCCGCCGACGTGCAGAACGGGTCCGTGAACGGCGACGTCCTCGTCGTGCACCAGCAGGACCTGCAGGCCGTGATGAACGCGCTGTGGGCGGGCGGTGCGGAGGCGATGGCGCTCATGGACCAGCGGGTGATCTCCACGAGCGCGTTCTGGTGCGTGGGCAACGTGCTGCGCCTGCACGGACGCGTGTACTCCCCGCCGTACGTCGTGCGCGCCATCGGGGACCCGGACGAGCTGCGCGCCGGCCTCGACGACTCGCCGGCGGTGCGCGGGTACCAGCGGCACTCCGTGGAGGTCGGGCTGGGCTGGGAGGTCAGCGAGCAGGACCGGCTCGAGCTGCCCGCCTACTCGGGCGCCACGGAGCTGGCCTCGGCACGCGTGCCGGCCGACGTCGAGGTGCTGCCCGGGCTGCCGGCACGTCCCGACGCCTTCCCCGCCCCGGACGAGGACGGTCCCGACGAGGCGACGACCCGTACCGAGGAGGGCACGTGACGACCCACCCGACCACCGAACGGCCGGTCACGCGCCGCGCCGCCCGCGCGGGCGCACCGGCGCCGCGGCGTGCGCGGTCGTTCGCGTACGGCCTCGTGGGGGTGATCGGCGAGCTGCTCATCACGGTCGGCGTCCTCCTGCTCGGGTTCCTCGTGTGGCAGCTGTGGTGGACGGACGTCGAGGGCGACCGCGCGCAGGCGGAGATCGTGCGCGAGCTCGACTTCGTCGAGCCGGCGCCGGCGCCGGCGGACACCGGTCCGCTCGTCGCCGAGCCGCGGCGCGACGAGCCGCCCGCGCCGATCGCCGAGCCGGGGCACGCCGAGACGTTCGCGACGATCCAGGTGCCTCGCTGGGTGGGGGAGCCGGAGCGACCGATCAGCCAGGGCGTCGACCGCCCCACCGTGCTGGACGTGCTCGGCGTCGGGCACTACCCGGGCACCGCCATGCCGGGCGGTGTCGGCAACTTCGCCCTCGCGGGGCACCGGGTGACCTTCGGCAAGCCGTTCAACCGGATCGAGGAGATCCAGGTCGGCGACCCGATCGTCGTGCGCACCGCCGACACCTGGTACGTCTACCGCGCCACCGGCACCGAGGTCGTGCTGCCCAAGGACGTGCGCGTCATCGCGCCCGCCCCGAACCAGCCGGGCGTCGAGCCGACGGAGCGGTCGATCACGCTGACCACGTGCCACCCGATGTTCTCCGCGCGCGAGCGGTACGTCGTCTACGGCGTGCTGGACTACTGGGCGCCCGCGTCGAGCGGGACGCCGGCCGAGCTGCTGGGAACCGCGTGACCGCGGGCCGGGCGGTGCGGGCACGCACGAGGGCTGGGCGACGGGGACGGGGAGGCTCATGATGTACGGATGGCTGTGGCGGCACCTGCCGGGACCGTGGCCCGTGCGGGCGTTCCTCGCGCTGGCCCTCGCGGCGGCGGTGCTCGCCGCGTGCTTCCTCTGGCTGTACCCCGCCGTGGCGCCGTACATGCCCTTCAACGAGACCACGGTGGGTGAGTGACGTGACGCGGATCCTCGTGATCGACAACTACGACTCGTTCGTCTACACGATCGTCGGCTACCTGGACCAGCTCGGGGCGACGACCGAGGTGGTGCGCAACGACGCCGTCCCGCCGGCCGCCGAGCGCGCCGGGTACGACGGCGTCCTCGTGTCCCCGGGTCCCGGCACCCCGTCGGAGGCGGGCCAGAGCCTGCAGGTCATCCGGGACTGCGCCGCGGCCGGCACGCCGATGCTCGGCGTCTGCCTGGGCCACCAGGCGCTGGGCGAGGTGTTCGGCGGCACGGTCACGCACGCGCCCGAGCTCATGCACGGCAAGACCAGCGAGGTGGAGCACGGCGGCGAGGGCGTCCTCGCTGGCCTGCCGACGCCGTTCACGGCGACGCGCTACCACTCGCTCGCGGTCGTCGACGGCACCTTCTCCGACGACCTGGCCGTCACGGCCCGGGCCAACGGGATCATCATGGGCCTGCAGCACCGGGAGCTGCCGCTGCACGGCGTGCAGTTCCACCCCGAGTCCGTCCTCACCGAGGGGGGCCACCGCCTGCTCGCCAACTGGCTCGAGGTGTGCGGCGCGCGCGACGCGCTCGAGCGCGCGGAGGGGCTGCACCCGCTCGTGCGGCTCTGACCTGCGGCGGCGACCGCCGCGACGACGGGACGACGAAGGCCCCCGGGGAGCTCCCCGGGGCCTTCGTGCTGCGCCTCGGCGCGTCAGTCGTCGTCGCTGTTGCCGTTGCCCCGGCCCGCGCCCGCGGTCGGGGACGGGTTCGGCCCGCCGTCACCGGGTCCGCGCGACACGCGCAGCGTGACCTGCTGCTCCCGCGCGATCTTCGTGCCGCCGTTCGGGTCGGACGAGACGACGGTCCCGACCGGGTCGTCGGAGTCGACGTCCTGGCGGACGACGTTGGTCAGACCGACCGCGGCGAGCGCCTGCACGGCCGCCTCGTAGGTCTGGCCGCGCAGGTTCGTGGGCACCGTGGCCGTCGTCGGCGGGGCGGCCACGCCGAGGTTCACGGTCGTGCCCTGCGGGACGATCGCGCCCTCGGCGCGGTCCTGCGAGACGACGGTGCCCTCGGGCTGGTCCTCGGTCGGCTCCTCGAACGTCGACACCTGCAGGCCCGCCTCACGCAGCGCGGTGGTGGCGTCCTCGATGTTCTGGCCCGTCACGTTGGGCACGGTGACGGTGCCGTCGGAGACGTACAGGGTGACGGTCGTCCCGGCGGACACGGGCGTGCCCTCGGCGGGGTCCGTCCGGACCACCTGGCCGCGGGGGACCGTCGGGTGGCGCTCCGTCTCGCGGTTGTCGGCCACGACGAGGTTGGCGTCCTCGAGGATCCGGACCGCCTCCTCCTCGGTGCTCCCCGCGACCGACGGGACGGTCACCTCGGAGGGACCCGTGGAGATGAGGACAGTGACGTCGCTGCCCGCCTCGACCTCCTCGCCCTCGCCGGGCTCCGTGCCGATCGCGGCGCCCGCGGGCACGTCGTCGTCGGCCCGCTGCTGCGGCACCGGGTCGAGGTTCGCGGCACGGATGGTCTCGAGCGCCTGCTCCTGCGGCTGCCCCGCGACCGACGGCACGGTGACCAGGTCCGTGCCGGTCTCGCGGCCGTTGAGCGCGATCGCCACGACGATGCCGGCGATCGCGAGCACCGCGACCGCGATGAGCGTCCACAGCAGCCAGCGCCGGCGCTTCTCCTCGGGCTCGTCCTCCTCGGGCGGCGTCTGCGCCAGCACACCGGTGGCGCCCCAGGGGCCGGCGCCCGCGGCGGGCGGCATGGCCTGGGTCGTCGCGACCGGGGGAGCCATGACCTGCGTCGCCTCGCCGAGCGGCATGGCCGCCAGCGCCGCGCCGACGGCGGGAGCGCCGACGACGCCGCCGCGCAGGACGGCCTCGAGGTCGGCGCGGAACTCGGCCGCGGTCGAGTACCGGGCGTCGCGCTCCTTGGCCAGGGCCTTGAGCGTGATGCGGTCCAGCGGCTCGGGGACGTCGGAGGCGATCTGGCTCGGGACGGGCGGGTTCTCCCGCACGTGCTGGTAGGCGACCGCGACGGGGGAGTCGCCGACGAACGGGGGGCGACCGGTGAGCAGCTCGAAGAGCAGGCACCCCGTGGAGTACAGGTCGGAGCGGGCGTCGACCTGCTCGCCGCGCGCCTGCTCGGGGGAGAGGTACTGGGCGGTGCCGATGACGGCCTGCGTCTGCGTCATGGTCGCGGCCGAGTCCGCCACGGCGCGGGCGATGCCGAAGTCCATGACCTTGACCGCGCCGGTGGGCGTGATCATGACGTTGGCGGGCTTGATGTCGCGGTGCACGATGCCGGCGTGGTGCGAGTACTCGAGCGCCGAGAGCACGCCCGCGGTGATCTCGACGGCCTCGTCGATCGGCACGGCGTGCCCGTCGCGCAGGATGTCCCGCACGGTGTGGCCCTCGACGTACTCCATGACGATGAACGGCACGTGCGCGACGACGCCGGTCGGCTCGGTGACCACGTCCTCGCCCGTGTCGTACACCGCGACGATCGCCGGGTGGTTCAGCGCCGCGGCGGACTGCGCCTCGCGCCGGAACCGGTTCTGGAACGAGGGGTCGCGTGCGAGGTCGGAGCGCAGGATCTTGATGGCGACCGTGCGACCCAGCCGCGTGTCGTGGCCGATGTGCACCTCGGCCATGCCGCCGCGCCCGATGAGCTCGCCGACCTCGTACCGGTTGGCCAGGATGCGGGATCCGTCGTCCACCACTAGGAGTCCTTCACTTCCGTCGATCGCGGGTCGGGCGTCCCGCCCGCGTCCCGCCCTGCCGGGTCGGTCGTCGCACGCGCGGCCCGGCGCTCACCGGCGATGATCCCACCGGAGGCGTCCGCACGAGGGTACTGGTCGGTCCGGGTCACGCCCGTCGCCTGCACGGGGTACGCGCCGCCGCCCGGTCCTGCCGGGCCTGCCGCACCCACGAGCCGGTCGGCCAGGGCCGCGCCGAGCAGCGCGACCAGCACGAGGACGAGGATGACGAGCGGCAGGCGCAGGCGCCGCAGGTTGCGCCCCGCGTCGCGGACCGCGTCCAGCACGGAGCCGGCGGGCGGTGTGGCGGCACGGGCGGCGGCACGGCGGGTGCCCGGGGCGGGTTCCGTGCGCCCGGCCCGGCCGCGCCGCGACGGCGGGTAGGACGGCGGGGCGTCGGCACGTGCCCGCGCGGCCTCCGCGTCGGGGGCTGCACCCGCGTCCCGCCGGGTCCGCGCGAACTCGTCGCGCGGACGCTCGGGCCGCGAGACGAGCACCGGGACGCCCGACGGCGGGGTCTGCGGGACGAGCCGGTCCAGCAGACCCGCGAGCTCCTCGCCGGACCCGGGCCGCTCCGACGGCTCCTTGGAGAGCAGGCGCAGCACGAGCGCGGCGAGCCGCCGCTCGACCGTGGTCGGCAGCGGCGGGACCGGGTCGTTGACGTGCGCGACCGCGATGTCGACGGCGGTCGGGCCGGTGAACGGCCGCTTGCCCGCCAGCGCCTCGTACGCCACGACGCCGAGCGAGTACAGGTCGGACAGCGGCGTGGCCGGACGCCCGACGGCCTGCTCGGGGGAGAGGTACTGGGCCGTGCCCATGACCATGCCGGTGGCCGTCATCGTCTTCTGGTCCGCGGCGAGCGAGACGCCGAAGTCGGTGATCTTCACCTTGCCGGACCTCGCCAGCAGGATGTTGCCGGGCTTCACGTCCCGGTGCACCACGCCCGCCTCGTGCGCGGCGTGCAGGCCGCGCGCCGTCTGCGCGAGCACGGGGAGCAGGCGGCGCGGGTCGAGCACGGGCTCGCGCTCGAGCAGGTCGCTCAGGGGCTCGCCGACGACGAGCTCCATGACCAGGTACGCCGACCCGTCCTGCTCGCCGTAGTCGAACAGCGCCGCGATGTTCGGGTGCGACAGGGCGGCGGAGTTGCGGGCCTCCGTGCGGAACCGCTCGAGGAAGCCGGCGTCGCCGGCGAACTCGGCGCGCAGCACCTTGACCGCGACGGGCCGTGCGAGGGCGTCGTCGTTCGCCTCCCACACCTCGCCCATGCCGCCCACGGCGATCCGCCGCAGGAGCCGGTAGCGCCCGCCGCCGAGCGCCACGCCCGGAGCCGTCCTCACGATGCCAGCACCGCCTCGATCACGGCCCGCGCGATCGGCGCCGCGACCTGTCCACCGGTCGCCTCGTTGCCGAGCGACCCGCCGTTCTCCACGATCACCGCGACGGCCACCCGCGGGGCGTCCGCCGGCGCGAAGGCCGTGAACCACGCGTGCGGGGGCCGGCCCTCCACGGTCTCCGCCGTCCCGGTCTTGCCCGCGACCTGCACGCCGGGCAGCTGCGCCGAGCGCCCGGTGCCGGACTCGACCACCCCCACCATCATCCGGGTCAGACCCTCCGCGGTGGTCGGCGACACGGGGGTGGACAGCTCCTCGGGCTCGGTCTGCGAGACGACCGTCAGGTCCGCGGCGCGCACCGTGTCGACGAGGTAGGGCTTCATGAGCACACCGCCGTTGGCGATCGCGGCGCTGACCATCGCCATCTGCAGCGGCGTCGCCGCGACGTCCCGCTGCCCGATCGCCGTCTGCGCGAGCGACGGCGGGTCCAGGTCGGTCGGGAACACGCTCTCGACCACCTGCGTCGGGATCGCCAGCCGGCCCTGGTCGAAGCCGAAGCGCTCGGCCTGCTCGCGCAGCGCGTCCTCACCGAGGGTGAGGCCCAGCTGGGCGAACGCGGTGTTGCACGAGACGCGCAGCGCGTCGGCGAGGCTCACCTGGTCGCCGCCGCAGCTGCTGCCGCCGAAGTTGCCGATGGTCGCGGACGTCTGCGGCAGGTCCAGGACCACCGGGGACGGCACGGGCGTGTCGGGCGTGTACGCGCCGCTCTCGAGCGCCGCGGCGGCGGTGACGAGCTTGAACGTCGACCCCGGCGCGTACCGCTCCTGCGTCGCGTTGCTGCGCAGCGGGTTCCCGGGGGCCGCGTCGAGCTCGGCGTACCGTGCCGACGCCTCGCTCGTGCTGTGCACGGCCAGCGCGTTGGGGTCGAACCCGGGGGTCGAGACCAGTGCCAGGACGCGTCCGGTGGACGGCTCGAGCGCCACGACGGCCCCGTGCTGGTCGCCCAGCGCCTCGCGCGCGGCCTGCTGCGCGGCCGGCAGGATCGTGGTCTCCACCGCCGCGCCCTCGGGCCGCCGGCCGGTGAGCAGGTCGCGGATGCGCGAGAAGAACAGCTGGTCGCCGCGGCCCGTGAGCTGGTCGTTGGCAGCCAGCTCGAGCTGGCTGCGCCCGTTCGCGATGGAGTAGAAGCCCGTGACCGAGGAGTACAGCTCGCCCTGCGCGTACGTGCGCTGGAAGCCGAACGGGTCGTCGACGGGGACGGACGCCGCGATGGCCTCACCGCCCGCGACGATCGGCCCGCGCGCGTTGCCGTGCTCGCGGTAGAGCGTGCGGGCGTTGCGCGGGTCGGTGTTGAGGTCCTCGGCCTGGCCGAACTGCACCCAGGACGCGCTGCCCATGAGCGCGACGAACATGACGAGGACGAGGGTGGCGAGGCGGCGCAGCGGCGTGTTCACGCGTCCCCCTCGAGGTGCTCGGTCGGTCGGTCGTCGGGCTGGGGTCCGGTGCCGTCCGGCACCTCACGGGCCGGCGTGCGCACCGGGCGTCCGGTGCCGGTCCCGCGCCCCGCGACCGTGAGCGGGACGCCGATGTCCGGCGTCGGCACGGCCCGCACGACCGGCACGGGCCGGCGCGCCTCGTCCGAGATCCGCAGCAGCAGCGCGGCGATCATCCAGTTCGCGACGAGTGACGAGCCGCCGTACGCGAGGAACGGCGTGGTCAGGCCCGTGAGCGGGATGATCCGCGTGACGCCGCCGACGACGACGAACAGCTGGAACGCCACGACGAAGGACAGGCCGCCCGCGAGCAGCTTGCCGAACCCGTCGCGCACGCCGATCGCGGTGCGCAGGCCGCGCTCCGCGAGCACGGTGTACAGCAGCAGCACGGCGAGCAGACCCGTCAGCCCCAGCTCCTCGCCGATGGACGCGATGATGAAGTCCGACTCGGCGTAGGGCACGAGGTCGGGCCGTCCCTGGCCCCAGCCCGTGCCGAACAGGCCGCCGTTCGCCATGCCGAACAGGCCCTGCACGACCTGGTACGACCCACCGACGTCCCGTCCGTACACGTCCGGGTCGAGCGCGCGCAGCCACACGTCGAACCGTGCGCCCACGTGGCCGAAGGTCGTCGCGGCCGCGACGGCACCGCCGACGAACAGCAGGAGGCCGATGACGACCCAGCTGGTGCGCTCGGTCGCGAGGTAGAGCATCGCGACGAACAGTCCGAAGAACAGCAGGGACGTGCCCAGGTCCCGCTGCCCGACGAGGACGAGCAGCGACGCGCCCCACACCACGAGGATCGGGCCGAGGTCGCGCGCCCGCGGCAGCTGCAGCCCGAGCACCTTGTTGCCGGCGAGGGCCAGCGTGTCCCGGTGGGTGACGAGGTAGCCGGCGAAGAACACGGCGAGGGCGATCTTGGCGAACTCGGCGGGCTGCATGCCGGCGGGACCGATGCGGACCCAGATGCGGGCGCCGTTGACGGTCTGACCGATCACCGGCAGCAGGGGCAGCGCGATGAGGGCGAGGGCCGCGACCATCGCCGTGTACGTGTAGCGGCGCAGCGTCCGGTGGTCGCGCAGCACCAGCAGCACCGCGACCGCCAGGGCGACGGAGATCGCCGTCCACGCGAGCTGCCGGTCCGCGAACCCCGCGTCGGCGCGCCCGCGCTCGGCGTACGCGAGCGAGAGCCGCGAGATCATCGCGAGCCCGAGCCCGTTCAGCGCGACCACCACGGGCAGGATCACAGGGTCCGCGTACGGCGCGCGCAGGCGCAGCACGACGTGCACGACGAGCGCGAGGACCGTCGTGCCCACCGCGTACCCCACGGCGTTGCCGGGCACCTGGTCCGTCACGCCGATGCCGGCGAGCACGTACCCGGCGACGCCGATGGCCAGGGCGGGGACGAGCAGCAGCAGCTCGGTCCCACGCCCGGGACGGACCCGGTGGGGCTGGATGCTCGCCATCACCGCGCGCCGACCCCGGCGGTGTCGGTCCCGGCGGCGCCGGGCAGCGGGTCGGTGGGGCGGGGACCAGCGGGTCGGTCGGCGCGGGCGGCAGCGTGGTCCCGTCGGTGGGCAGCGGGACGGGACGGCGGGCGTCGGCGTCGCCGGCTCCTCGTCCTCGACCCCGTCCTCCAGCATCGCGACGAGGTCGCGCGCCTCGGCCAGCGAGCCGGCCGAGATCGTCTGCTCGACGCGCTCGCGCAGGTACGCCGGCAGGTCGTCGACGCGCAGACGGGTCGTCTCGACGGCGGAGGTCAGCTCCACCGGTCCCAGCGTCTGCGGGATGCCGCGGTAGACCGTCACCCGTCCGTCGCCGGCGCCCACGTAGTACTGCTGCTGCGTCCACAGGTAGCCCAGCACGACGGCCGCGACGAGCCCGAGGCCCGCGACCACCCACGCCACCACGAGCCCGCGCCGGCGGGGTGCGGGCGCCAGGGGCTCGTCCTCGTGCGTGTCGTCGCGGTCGGCGTCGTCCGGGCCGTCTCCGGGCGTGCCGGCGGCCGGGGCGTCCTCGGGCGGGCCGTCGTCACCGGCGCCGTCCGCACCGGTGCGTCGCGCGCGCCCGGTCAGCCAGGCGGCACGCGCGGCGGGGCTCTCGGCGGCGGCCGAGGGCCGCTTGCGCGACAGGGCGGCCGCGCCGACGACGCTGGCGTTGGTCGACGGCATCGCGCCGTCGGGCAGCTCGTCGAGCTCGACGACGTCCGCGAGCACGACGGTGACGTTGTCGCCACCACCGGCGCGCAGCGCGAGCTGCACCAGCCGGTCGGCGCACGCGTCGACGTCGGGGATCGTCGCGAGCGTCTCCTCGATCGTCTCGGCCGACACGAAGCCGGACAGGCCGTCGGAGCACAGCAGCCAGCGGTCCCCGACCCGCGCCTCGCGCACCGACAGGTCCGCCGTGACGTCCGCGTCGAAGTCGCCCAGCACGCGCATGACGACCGACCGCTGCGGGTGGTGCTCGGCCTCCTCGGCGGTGATGCGGCCCGTGTCCACCAGGTGCTGCACGAACGTGTGGTCCGTCGTCACCTGCGACAGCACGCCGTCGCGGAACAGGTAGCCCCGGCTGTCGCCCAGGTGCACCATCGCCAGCTTGTTGCCGGCACGCAGGATCGCCGTGACCGTGGTGCCCATGCCGGCCAGGTCGGGGTCGGCGGTGCTGCGGGCGATGATCTCCGCCCGGGCGTCGTCGAGCGCGACCTCCAGCTCGTCCAGCGCGTCGTCGGGACCGTGCGACTCGCCGTCGAGGGGTGCGAGGGCCGCGACCGCGACCGACGACGCGACGTCGCCCCCCGCGTGCCCGCCCATGCCGTCCGCGACGACCAGCAGGTGCGGACCGGCGTACGCGGAGTCCTGGTTGTCGGAGCGCACGAGCCCCACGTCGGAGCGCGCGGCGAAGCGGAGGGCGACCGTCACGGGCTACCTCTGCAGCTCGAGCACGCTCTGGCCCACGCGCACCGGGGTGCCGGTGGGCACGGGCGTGGGCTGCTCGACGCGCTGCTCGCCGACGTAGGTGCCGTTGGTGGAGCCCAGGTCCTCGACGAACCACTGGTCGTCCTGGGGGAACAGGCGCGCGTGCCGGGACGAGGAGTAGTCGTCGTCGAGCACGAGCGTGCAGCTGGGCGCGCGGCCGATCAGGACGGCCGACGTGCCGAGCGGCAGGGTGGTGCCGCGCAGCGGTCCCTCGGTCACCACGAGCCGGCTCGGTCCCCCGCCGCGCGTGCGCCGCGGGGGACGGGCGGGCGCCTCCGGCGCCGGGGCGGGGGCGTCCGCGGCGGTGCCCGCCGTGCGGGGCGCGGGCGTGCGGCGGCGGTCGATGATGCGCGTGCCGTACAGGTCGCGGCGCAGCACCGTGATCGCGGAGAGCACCAGCAGCCACAGCAGGGCCAGGTACCCGATCCGCAGGAGGGTGATCGTCAGCTCGCTCATGCGCGCCGGGTCACTCGTCCGCGTCGGGGCCGCCGGTCCAGAACAGGATCCGGGTGCGGCCGATCGTCAGGGTGTTGCCGTCCAGCAGGGTCGCCGCCGGCACCTGGTGCCCCTCGACGTACAGGCCGTTGGTCGAGCCGAGGTCGCTCGCGACGACGCCGTCGGGCGTGACGCGGATCTCGAGGTGGCGCCGGGACACCCCGGGGTCGTCCACGATGATGTCGGCCTCGGAGCCGCGGCCGATGACCGTGACCGGGCCGGTAAGGATGTAGCGCTGGCCGTCGATGTCGATGAGCGGGTGACGGGGGCTCGGGGCCGCGGTCGTCGCGGGGGCGACGGCGCCGCGCACGGTCGCGCTGTGCACCGCGAACCGGCCGGCGTCCTGCTCGGTGTTCTCGCTGAACGAGACCGTGACGGGTCCGACGAACGCGTAGTGCTGGCCCGCCGCGTGGTCCGTGACGTTCGCCGCGAGCTCCTCCGCGAGGGCCTCGGCGCCCCACTGCTCGACCTGGTCGTAGTCCGGCGTGGACAGCTCGATCGTGAACTCGTTCGGCACGACGGTGCGGTCGCGGCCCACCACGGCCGCGCGGTCGTCGAGCTCGCGCCGCAGCGCGTCGGCGAGCTCGATCGGCTTCACCTCGCTGCGGAAGGCGCGCGCGAACGCGTTGTTGACCACGCGCTCGACGCCGTTCTCGAACTTGTCGAGGAACCCCACGCCCACCTCCTCCCGCCGCCTCGTCGGGCCCGCAGGCCCCCAGCGTGCTCCGTGGCTCGTCGGGCGTGGCGCGCCGACGGTCCGTCCTGATCGTATCCGTGCCGTGCACCCCACGGGTCCGCCCGGGGTGGGGACACCCCGCACGGGTGGTGGGACGTGGGTCGTACAGGACCGGCCGGGACCTCGCCCTGACCGGCCGGTTCGGTACCGGGGACACAGCGTGCTACTGTTCCGGACTGCGCGCGAGTGGCGGAACGGCAGACGCGCTGGCTTCAGGTGCCAGTGTCCGAAAGGGCGTGCGGGTTCAAATCCCGCCTCGCGCACGTCAGGACGAGAGCCGGTGACCTCAGGGTCACCGGCTCTCGTCGTACCCGACCCCGTCCAGGTGCCGCCGGCGCCGCCCGACCCGGGGAGGATGCGGGCATGACGGCGTCGAGGCGCGGGCTCGCGCTCCTGGTCGTGCCCGTGCTCCTGGCCCTCGGTGCGTGCTCGCGCGGGCCGTCCTACGACGAGGTGGAGGCGTGCAACCGCGTGCACGCCTGGGACGCGGGCGGGCGCGAGGCGGACGGGCTCGAGCGGGCGGCAGCCCGGGCGAGGGAGGCGCTGGAGGGCGCCGCGGGGAGCCGACTGGCGTCGGCGGCGGAGCAGCTCGCGGACGGTGACGCGACGGACGCGGCGAGCCGGGCCGAGGCGTTCCTCGCGGCGTGCCGCGACCTGGGGTGGGACCTGCCCGAGGGATAGGGCCGAGGTGTGAAGCGTTTCGTCGTCCACACGGGGCCTTGCGCGTTGGGAAAGCGGTCTCCTAGCGTCGAGAAACCGGTTACTCGGCGAGTCAGCTGCCGCTCCGGTGCAGTCCCCACTTCGACGACGAAGGTGAGACGACGACGATGACACGACCCACCGCCCTGCGATCACTCGCGGCCGGCGCCACTCTCGCGCTCGCGGCCGCGGCCGGCGTGACCGCGCTCGCGGCCCCTGCCGCCCATGCCGTCTCCGGCAGCGCCACGGGCTTCGCGTCCCAGAACGGCGGCACCACCGGCGGCGCCGGCGGGCAGACCGTCCGCGCCAGCACCGGCACGGAGATCCACCAGGCCCTGTGCAGCCGCCCCAGCACGAGCACCCCGATCACGATCCAGGTCTCGGGCACCATCACCGTCGGCAACACCGCCAAGGTGTCCGGGACGGGCTGCAACACGGCCGCCGGCGTGATCGAGCTCAAGGGCATCAGCAACGTGACGATCGAGGGCGTCGGCAGCGGAGCCACGTTCGACCAGATCGGCATCCACATCCGCGACTCGAGCAACATCATCATCCAGAACGTCACGGTCAAGAACGTCAAGAAGTCGGGCTCCCCGACGTCCAACGGCGGCGACGCCATCGGCATGGAGAGCACGGTCCGCAACGTGTGGGTGGACCACGTGACGCTCGAGGCGTCGGGTGGGGAGTCGGAGGGCTTCGACGGCCTGTTCGACATGAAGAACGACGTCGAGTACGTGACGCTGTCCTACTCGATCCTGCGCAACTCCGGCCGCGGCGGGCTCATCGGCTCCAGCGAGAGCGACACGGGGAACAGCAACATCACGTTCCACCACAACCTGTACCAGAACATCGACTCCCGCACCCCGCTGCTGCGCGGCGGCGTCGCGCACATGTACAACAACCACTACCTGCAGCTCAACGAGTCGGGCATCAACTCGCGCGCCGGTGCGCGGGCGAAGGTGGAGAACAACTACTTCGAGGACTCCAAGGACGTCCTCGGCACCTTCTACACGTCCGAGCGCGGCGAGTGGCAGACCGCCGGCAACATCCTCGACAACGTCACGTGGTCGAGCCCCGGCGGCGACACGCGTCCGGCCGGCCCGAGCATGGCGTCCACGACGACCGTGAGCGTCCCCTACTCGTACCGCCTCGACGGCGCGAGCTGCGTCCCGGCCCTCGTCGCCGCCACCGCGGGCGCGAACAAGGGCCTGCGCGTCTCCGACGGCTCCTGCTCGCCGCAGACACCCGCCCCGAACCCGACGACCCCGGGCCCGAACCCGACCACCCCGGCGCCGAACCCGACGACCCCCGCCCCGAACCCGACGTCGCCCTCCGGCACGAACCTCAGCCGCGGCGCCGGCGCCGACGGCTCGAGCAAGGCGAGCGGCACGAGCTACGGCAACGTGGTCGACGGCAACCTCGGCACCTACTGGTCGCCCAGCGGGTCGACGGGCCGCGTGTCGGTCAAGTGGGACTCGGCGACGACCATCTCGACGGTCGTCGTGAAGCAGGCGTCCGGCGGCGGCAGCATCACGAGCTTCCGCGTCGTCAACAACGACACGGGCGCCGTGCTCGGCACGGGCTCCGGCAGCAACGCGACGGTCTCCTTCCCGGCCGTCTCGCTGAAGAAGGTCAACGTCGAGATCACCGGCGCGACCGGCACCCCGCGCGTCGCCGAGGTCGAGACCTACCGCTGACCTACCGCTGACCTACCGTTGACCCCGCAGCGGGTCACCGCCACCCGACCCTGAACCCGGGGTCGTCAGGACCAGGGGCACCTCGTCCTGACGACCTCCGGGTTCGTCCGTGCGACACCCGTCAGTCGTCGGTCGGGATCAGGGACACGGCCGCGGAGAGCGCGCCCAGGACGAGGGCGGCGCGGGTGTGCGCCAGCGGGCGGCCCGCCGCGGCCAGGCGCTCACCGCGGCGGAAGACCCACCGCTCGAACGCGACGGTCCCCGCGACCGACGTGGCGAGCGCCGCGACGCCGACCGCGAGGAGCGCCGGGGGCACGTCCTTCAGCGGCTGTGCGTCCTCGTCCGTCGTGCGGTTCTCGTCGGCGGCGCGGTCGTCGGAGGTGTCGTCGGTGGGCGGCTCCGCCGCGCTCTTCGCCCGCTGC
Source organism: Cellulomonas sp. JZ18 (assembly GCF_009720485.1). Lineage (NCBI taxonomy): Bacteria > Bacillati > Actinomycetota > Actinomycetes > Micrococcales > Cellulomonadaceae > Cellulomonas > Cellulomonas sp. JZ18. The sequence goes on from NZ_CP045245.1 coordinate 39,112, forward strand.
GCGGCGATGTCGGCCCGCACCTCCTGCAGGGACACGGCGAGGGTCACGGCTCCCAGGCCGGCCTTCGTCCAGCCGCGGGCCGTGCGCGAGCGGATGAGGTCGGGGGTGGCGTAGTAGGCGGTCGTGGCGACGCCGGTGACGAGCGCGGCGAGGACACGGGAGACGGTCGGTCGGGTCGTCGTCATGCCGCCATCCTCGCCCGGAGGTGGGCCGTCTCACACCCTCCCGCAGGACCAGCCGGGACGCCCCGGCCTCATCCCGGCGTTCCACCTGTGTGACGACAACGCCGGTGTCCGTCCCCTCTGCCGTCCCCGCCGTCCCCGCCGCCGCCACCCCCTCCGCCCGCCGTCCCCGCCCCCTGCTGGACGTGCGCCGCATCTACGTCGAGCCCGAGGCCGCGGCCCTGCCCCGCGGGCAGGAGGTGCTCGCGCGCTGGCCCGACGCGGAGCACGTCGAGGTCGCGTCCCACTGGAACATCCCCGAGCTGCACGGCGACGAGGCCAACGTGGACCGGTGGGTGCGGATCAAGACCGAGGCGCTCGTGCTCGGGGTCAAGAAGTCACTGGCGGCGCGCCCGAACGGCCGCTCGTCGGACTTCGTCGCGCCGTCCACCGCCAACGGCTGCGCCATGGCGTGCGCGTACTGCTACGTGCCGCGGCGCAAGGGCTACAGCAACCCGGTCACGGTGTTCGCGAACATCGACCGCATCACCGGCTACCTGCGCCGGCACGTGGCCAGGCAGGGCGTGAAGGCCGAGCCGAACCAGGTCGACCCGCACGCGTGGGTGTACGACATCGGCGAGAACAGCGACTGCTCCGTCGACGCGACCGTGAGCGACAACGTCCGCGACCTCGTCGAGCTGTTCCGCGGCCTGCCGACCGCGAAGGCCTCGTTCGCGACCAAGCACGTCAACCGGGACCTGCTCGACTGGGACCCGCAGGGGCGCACGCGGGTCCGGTTCTCGCTCATGCCCGACCGGATCTCGAGGCTCGTCGACGTGCGCACGGACCGGGTCGCGGACCGCATCGCCGCCATCGACGACTTCGTCGAGGCCGGGTACGAGGTGCACCTCAACCTCTCGCCCGTGATCGTGCACGACGGCTGGCTGGAGGACTGGGCCGAGCTGCTCGACCAGGTCGCCGACGGCGTAGGGCCGCGGGCCCGGGCGCAGCTGGCAGCCGAGGTCATCATGCTGACCCACAACCAGGCCCTGCACGAGGTCAACCTCGGCTGGCACCCGAAGGCCGAGCAGGTGCTCTGGCGCCCCGACCTGCAGGAGCCGAAGCGCTCGCAGACCGGCGGCTGGAACGTCCGCTACCGCACGGGCGACAAGGGCCGGTACGTGCGCGCGCTGACCGACCTGGTCGCGCAGCGCCTGCCGGAGTGCCGCATCCGCTACGCCTTCTGACGTCCTGGGCCCGGCCCCCGGCCCCCGGCCACCCCGTCCCCGTCCACCCCGCCCACGCCACCCGATCCGCCGAGTTCGGTGGTTCTGCCTCGAGACCGTCAGGTCGAGGCGGCGGACTCGGCACAGAGGCGGCGGACTCGGCGAGGGCGGGGCGGGGGGAGGGTGGGTGCGGTCGGGCCGGGGCGGGGCAGGGTGGGGGTGTGGAGGACTTCTGGTCGGAGGTCGCCGAGGAGTGGGCGCTGCTGTGGGGGTGGTCGCCCGACCCGGCGCGTGACGTGCTCCTCGCGGAGACGGGCGTGCGTCCCGGGACGCGCGTGCTCGACGTCGGCTGCGGCAGTGGGGAGCTCCTCGCCCGGGCTTCGGCGCTCGGGGCGAGCACGGCGGGCGTCGACAGCGCGCCCGGCATGGTGGCGGTGGCGCGTCGCACGGCACCGGGCGCCGACGTGCGCGTCGCGGACGCGCAGGCGCTGCCCTGGCCCGCGGCCGTCGTCGACGTCGTCCTGGCCGTCAACGCGCTGCACCTGGCGGACGACCCCGACGCGGCGCTGGCCGAGATGCTGCGGGTCACGCGGGCGGGCGGCCGCGTCGGGGTGGCGCAGTGGGCCGAGGCCGGGCGCAACGACCTGGAGGCCGTCGAGCGGGCGGTCGCGCTCGCGCACGGCGAGGACGACGTGGGGCGCGACGACCCGCACCTCGACACGCTCCTGCGCGAGGCCGGGCTCGAGGACGTCCGCGACGGGGTCGTCGCCGTGGTGTGGCACGCGCCGGACGACGCGACCCTCGTGCGCGCCGCGCTGCTGGGCGAGGACGCCGAGGGCCGGGCGGCGACCGCCGGGGCCGTGCTGGCCGCCGCCGCGCCGTACCGGACGGACGGCGGTGGCTACCGGTTCGTCGACGCGGTGCGGTGGGCGGTCGCGACCGTCCCGTCACGGTGACGCACGCCGCGCCCGCTCAGACCGTCTCGGGCCGCTTCTTGCGCGCGAACCGGGCCGGCAGGTCGGGCCCGTCCCACACCTGGATGGAGCGCCAGATGGCGGCGGCGATCGGCACGGCCAGCACCGCGCCCGTGATGCCGACGAGCACGGTGCCCGCCGTCAGCGCGAACAGGATGACCAGCGGGTGCAGGCGCAGCGCGCGGCCCATGACGATCGGCTGCAGGAAGTCGCCCTCGACCTGGTTCACCACGACGACGATCGCGACGACGATCAGCGCCTCGACCGGCCCGACCGCCACGAGCGTGACGAGCGCGGCCAGGATGCCGGCGAGGGTCGCCCCGACCAGGGGGATGAACGCGAGCAGGAAGACGAGCACGGACAGCGGGATCACCAGCGGCACGCCGACGATCGCCAGGCCGATGCCGATGAAGACCGCGTCGACGAGCGCGACGATCGCGGTGCCGCGCACGTAGCCGCCGAGCGTGCTGATGGTCGCGTGGCCGACGCGGCGGCCGCGCTCGTAGCGGTGGCCCTCGAACGGGCGCAGCAGGAACTCCCACATCGCCGGGCCGTCCTTCAGGAAGAAGAACAGCACGACGATCATGATGAAGAAGCCGGCGACGAAGTCGGCGGTCTGGGAGACGCCCGCGATGGCGCCGGACCCCACGGCGTCGGACTGCAGCAGGCCGGTGGCGGACTCGCGGACGGACTGGATCTGCTCGTCGGTGATGTCGAACGGCAGCCCCTGGATGTAGGCCTGCAGCTCGTCGAAGCCCTCGAGGGCCTGGTCGCGCAGCTCGCCCCACTGGTTCGCGACCGCGCGCACGACGAGCCACAGGATCACGCCCAGCAGCGCGACGAGGGCGAGCAGCGCGATCCACGTGGCCAGCAGCGACGGCACGCCGCGGCGCCGCAGGAGCGACACGAGCGGCGAGATGGCGGCGGCGAGCACGAGCGCGATGAGCACCGGGATCACGACGAGCGTCAGCCGCGTGACGACGAACCCGAACACCGCGACGACGGCCACGACGGCGAGCACCTGCAGCGAGCGGGTGCCGACCCGGCCGAACCCGTCGGACCACAGGCCGGCGGTGCGCCGCTGCCCGGGTGCGTGCTCGTCCGACGCCGGTGCCGTCGGCACGGCCCGCGTCTGCACGCGCGTGACCTCGACGCCCGGGCGGGCGGGGGGCGGTGTGCGCCGGCCGAAGAGACCCATCGCCTGTCCTCCTGGTGCTCGCGGCGGTTGCCGGACGCTGCCGACGCTATTGCCGACCGGTCCCGGCCGCGCGGCGACGGTGGGCGGGGTCAGTACCGCCAGCGCGCCATGTCCTGCTGGTAGGTGCGGTGCACCGTGGGGGAGAGCAGCGTCGAGGGGGCAGGTCGCGGACCGGCGTGTCCGCGGGCAGGCGGGTGGTGGCGCGCAGGGACGCCTCGTCGTGGAACCGCAGGCCGTCGGGCAGCGGCGTCGCGGCGAACGCCTGCGAGCCGTCGCCGGGCAGGGAGAGCGCGAAGCCCCACTCGCCGAACGACGGCACGTTGACCCCGAGCGGCAGGACGGTCCGGCCGGGCGCCCCGTCGCGCATCGTCGACACCACCTGCCAGAACGCGTTCGGGGTGAAGTACGTGGAGGTGGCCTGGGTCGCCATGACGCCACCGGGGCGCAGGTGCGCGGCCGTCATCGCGTAGAACGGCGACGAGTACAGCTTCGCGATGCGCTCGTTCGACGGGTCGACGAGGTCCACGAGGACCGCGTCGAACGTGCGGTCGGTGCCGCGCAGCCAGGCGAACGCGTCGGCGTTGACCACCTCGACGCGCGGGTCGTCGAACGCGTGCCCGTTGAGCTCGGTGACGAGCCGGTCGTGCCGGCCCAGGTCGGTCATGGCGGGGTCGAGGTCGACGACGACGACCTCGCGCACCGTCGGGTAGCGCAGCACCTCGCGCACGAGCAGCCCGTCGCCGCCGCCGAGCACCGCGACCGCGGACGGCGCGGCGACGGAGGTCAGCGCGGCGTGCGCGAGGGTCTCGTGGTACCGCGCCTCGTCGACGGACGAGAACTGCAGCTGGTCGTCCAGGTACAGGCGGGTGTCGCCCTGGTACGACGTCACGACGAGCTTCTGGTAGGCGCTCTGCTCGTAGTGCAGCACCGGGTCGACGTACAGGCGCGTGCTGACCGCGTCCTCGAGCGCGGTCGCCGCGACGAGACCGGCGACGAGCAGCACCGAGACGGCCGCCGTCGGCCAGGTCAGCCGCACGGGCCAGCCCATCCGCCCGAGCATGAACAGCGCGACCAGCACGTTGAGCAGCGCGACCGCGAACGCCGTGCGGACCAGGCCGAGCGTCGGCAGCAGCAGGAACGGGAACAGCAGCGACGCCGCCAGCGCGCCGAGGTAGTCCAGCGCGAGGACCTTCGACAGCAGCGCGACCGACTCGTCCCGCCCGTGCTCCTTCAGCAGCGCGACGAGCAGGGGGATCTCGACGCCGATGCCCACGCCGATCGCGAGCGAGAGCAGCGTGAACACCACCCACGCCAGGTCCGTGACCGCGTAGGCCCAGAACAGCAGCAGCACCGACGACCCGCCGAGGACGCCGAGCAGCAGCTCGTTGCGGACGAACGCGTGCCCGGGGGAGCGGGCCAGGCGCACGGCGAGCAGCGAGCCGACGCCCATCCCGAACATGGTCACGCCGGTGGCGACCGAGAACGCGACGACGGAGTCGCCGAACAGCGCCGACGCCGCCGTGCCGAGGATCAGCTCGTAGACGATGCCGCCGACGGCGACGAGCAGCGCCGCCGCGAAGACGGTCGGGCGGTCGCCGCGGCGTGCGCCCCGCGGACCGGTCGCGTCGGCCGGCGGGTCCGCCGTGACCGTGCCCGCCGTGGCCGTGCCCGCCGTGACCGTGCCCGCTGCGACCCCGCCCGCTGCCGCCGGGTCGGCGGGGGTGCTGCTGCCGTCCACGCTCAGGACGTGATCGTCCCCGCGACGATCACGCCGATCGCGATGGCGAGGCCCGCGATGACGACGCCGAAGGCGACGTTGTGCTCGTCGACGAGCTCGCGGTGCAGGTCCAGCCGGAACAGCTTGTTGACGACGACGACCGTGACGAGCAGCAGGACGATGCCGATCACGGAGTAGACGATCGTGGACAGCAGCTCTTCGAGGGCCATGGGTTCTCCCGGTCCGGTCGCGGTTACTTGCCGAGCCCGCCGACGCCGGTGACCGGGCGGCGGTAGCAGATCTGGTTCTGGTCCTCGGAGACGACCGTGCTGCCGGCGGGCGGCGCCGTCGCGAGGGTGCGGGGCGTGCAGTCGGTGCGGTGCTCGGGGGAGCACGCGCGGGTCGTGCTGAACGTGACGAGGGCAGCGACGACGAGGAACCACACCCAGCAGCCCCACCGGCGCGGTGCGACCACGCGGCCGAAGTGCCGCTTCTGCGCGGCGGCGTCGAGCACGGTCCCCCGGTAGACGTCGAGGACCCGCTCGTCGAACTTCTCGACCGAGAGCACGAACCCCGGCCCGTGGAGCTCGGCGTACGCGACCTCCTGGCCCTTCTGCAGGTCGTAGGTGAACGACCCCTCGAGCGAGCGGATGGTGCCCGCACCGACCTCGCCGACGCGCACCTGCTGCGGGGTCCCGTCGACCGTGAGCGTCAGCTCCTGCCCCGTGCGCAGGCTCTCCGGGTCCACCGTCTCCGGCACCCGCTCCGGCCAGTAGAGCGTGACCTTGTGCGTGTCGTGGTCGTACTCGACCCAGTAGTCGAGGTTCTCGTACCCGAGGAGCTCCCACTCCTCCCAGTGGTACCAGCGCCCGTCCGACGGGTCCTTCTCCGCGTAGACGACCACGCCGTGCGGCATCGACCGCCACGGCGGCTGGCCGACCAGCGCGTGGCCGAGGCGCATCCGCGCCCGGGGACGCACCACGCCGCCGCCCTCAGTCCAGCGCGCGCACGTCGACGCGGGCGGCGCCCAGGACGTCGGCGAGCGCGGCGCTCGTGGCCGTCGTGAAGTCCGCCCCCGCCGGGCGCCGGCAGGTCGTCAGGGTGACGTACGCCGTCCCGCGCTCGGGCCACGTGTGCACCGCGACGTGCGACTCGGCGAGGATCACGGCCACGCTCAGGCCCTGCGGCGTGAAGCGGTGCGCGGCGTCCGCGCCGACGGGCGTCAGCCCGGCGCGCGCGACGACGGCGTCGAGGCAGCGGCGGACCGTCGGCTCGTCGTCGAGGCGCGCGGCGTCGGCGCCCGCGACGTCGAAGACGTACACGAGGTTGCGGTCCACGGGCGTGCGGCCTCCGGGCGGGGGTGGGGGGCGCGGTGAGCCTAGTGGAGGCACCGGGGCGCGTCCGGCGGGTTCCACCCGTTCGCCGACGCGGTGGCCGGCACCGGCCGTCGCACTCCAGCGCGAGGACGTCCCATGACTCCAGTGCCGGGCGCCGAGCACAACCACACGTTCGAGCGACGCGCGCGTCGAGGAGATATGTCAGGGTTACTTACTAATCGCCCGGCGGTGCGCGTCGGAGAGGCCGCGTACCGGGCGTCCGGGTGCGCAGCGCCGCGTACCCGCACCCGCGTGCAGCACCGCGCGCGGGCCCACCGGGGGGCGAAAGGACGACATCGATGCATCAGCTACGGACGTGGCTCACCGCGCTGGTCGTGGGAGCGCTCTGCGTCATGGGGGCGGCCGCGCCGGCGGCCGCCGTGGGGCCGGACCGGCTCCCCATCACCATCGGCAACCAGTCGGGGCGGGGCGAGCAGGTGTTCGTCCACGTGCTCGGCACCGACCTGACGACCGGCCGGCTCGGCTGGGTCGACGCCGGCGGCACGTTCCGGCCGTGGCCGGCGGGCTCGAACCCGCCGTCGCCGGCACCGGACAGCGCGATCGCCGGCCCCGGGAACGGCGGCTCCGTGACCGTGCAGGTGCCGCGCGGGTTCTCCGGCCGCATCTACTTCGCGTTCGGGCAGCGGCTGCCGTTCTCGCTCACGCCGGACGGGCTCGTGCAGCCCGCGCCGTGGGCCGCCGGCGACCCGACGCGCGACATCCTGTTCGACTGGAGCGAGCTCACCTACAACGACGCGGGCCTGTGGCTGAACAGCTCGCAGGTCGACATGTTCGCCGTGCCGCACTCGGTCAGCGTCACGGGTGCCTCGGGTCAGACCCGCACCACGGGCCGCCTCGTCGCGGACGGCCGGCAGCAGGTCGTCGACACGCTCCGCGCGGACCCCGCGTGGGCGCGCACGGTCGTCACCCGCGCCGACGGCACCGTGCTGCGCGTCCTCGCGCCGGGCAAGGCGGCGAGCGCGGGACTGCTCAGCCCGACGTACCTGGACGCGTACATCGCCTCGGCGTGGAGCGCCTACACGACCCGCACGCTCACGGTGCAGCCGTTCGGGGACCGGCCCGAGGTCCGCTACACCGGCCGCACCTCCGGCACCACGATGCGGTTCACCGACGCGTCCGGCCGCGAGGTGGCGGCGTTCCAGCGGCCCTCGTCGTCCGACGTGTGGGGCTGCGACGGCGCGCTGCACGCGCCGAACGACCAGGTCGTCGGGCCGATCGCGCGCACGCTGTGCGCCGCGCTGTTCCGCGGGACCCTCGGCACGAGCAGCACGGAGCCCGTGCTCGACGCCGCGCAGTTCTACCGCAGCACCCCGCCCAACCTGTACGGCCGGGCGGTGCACGCCGCGATGGTCGACGGCCGCGCGTACGCCTTCGCGTTCGACGACGTCGGCGCGTTCGAGTCGCTCGTGCACGACGGCGACCCGCGCAGCGCGCGCGTCGACCTCACGCCGTTCGCCGGCGGCGGGGGCACGCCGGGGGGCGGCACGGGCGGCAGCGACGGGCAGGCGCTCGTCAGCCGGTGGAACGGCAAGTGCCTCGACGTGCCGGGCGGCGTCTTCACCGCCGGGGCGCGCGTGCAGATGTGGAGCTGCAACGGGACCGAGGCGCAGCGCTGGCAGCAGACGGGAGGCGCGTTGCGCACGGGAGGCGGACAGTGCCTCGACGTGGTGTGGGGAGGCACCGCGAACGGCACCCCCGTGCAGGTCGCCGACTGCAGCGGCAACGCCGCCCAGCAGTGGGTGCTGACGGCGGCGGGTGACCTCGTGAACCCGCAGTCCGGCCGGTGCCTCGACATCGCCGACTGGAACGGCGCGGACGGCGCACGCCTGCAGGTCTGGGACTGCGCCGGTTCGGCCAACCAGAGGTGGACCCGGCGCTGACGGGCCGTGACCGGTCGGACGGGCGGTGAGGGGCCGCCCGTCCGGCCCGGGCACGACCGTGCGGCCCGCCGGAGCCGGGGCGGGCCGCACGGTGCCGCCGGCCGTGGAGGGGAAGTGGCCGGCGTGAGGTGCCCGGGACCGGGCGGGGGACCGCGTCTCGACCCCCGCCCGGTCCGGACGTCGTCGCGTCAGACCTCGGTCGTGCGACCGCGGCGGCGCAGGATCATCAGGACGGCACCCGCGGCCACGGCCGCGACGGCGGCGAAGAGGCCGACGAGGACCGACGTGCCGGTGGCCGCGAGCACCTGGCCGCGGCTGCCGCCCGACGCGTCGTCGTCCGTGGCGGCGAGGACCTCGGCGCGCTCGGTCACCGACGGCGTGGGCGCCGGCGTGGTCGGTGCGGCGACGGGGGTCGGCGTCGCGGTCGGCGTCGGCGTGGCGGTCGGGCTGGGCTCGTCGTCCACGTCCCCCGTGGGCGTCGGGGTGGGCGCCGGCGGCGTCGGCGTCGGGGTCGGCTCGTCGTCCACGTCCTGGGTCGGCGTGGGCGTCGGGACGACCGGCGGGGTCGGGACCACGGGCGGCGTCGGCGTCGGCGGCGCGCACAGGGTGGCGACGTCGATCAGCTCGGCCACGTCGTAGTGGCCGTAGAACGCGAGCGTGTGCGGCGTGTTGAACCCGCCGTCGGGGGGCGTGATGACGGTCGGCACGAGCGAGGGCACGTCGAGCCCGCGGCCGGCGACGAAGTCGCCCACGAGGTCGACCTGCAGGCCGAACGCGGCGGGGTCGGCGCAGACGGCCGCGGTGTCGGCGGCGTCGAGCTGGAGCGGGATGACGTCGTACTCGCGGGGGAGCTGCTGCGACGCGCCGTGGCGCTGCCGGTCGTCCGCCGTGGGCCACGCCCACGTCGGGTGCAGCGCCACGCGGTGCTGCTGCTTGCTGTTCGACCAGTTCGCCGACTTGCGGCGGTCCTTCTTCTCGTAGAGGAAGTAGCCGGTCGCCTTGGCGCACGTGTAGGCGTTCGGCGCGATGACGTCGTTCGCGCGGTAGCCGCCGCACAGCTCGGGCCGCGGCGTGCCGGGCTTGCCGGGCTTGCCCTGGTCGCCCTTGCCGGGCTTGCCGTGGTCGCCCTTGCCGGGCCAGCCGTGCCAGGTGCTGGCGCCCCAGCGGTGGTCGCCGTCGCCGGTGGCCGTGGCGGCCGTGGCGGGGGCGAGCAGCAGGGCGCTCGCGGTGAGCAGGACGAGGGGGAGGTGACGACGCTTCACGAGGGGGTGACTCCAGTGACCGTGGGACGGGGGACGGAGGCCGAGGTCGCACGGTCACGCCGCCGGCCGGTCCGGACAATACGGCGGAATCGGACATGCGTGCTGAACGCGTGCACAACTCACCCGAAAGGGGCATCCCGGGTGCGCCCGACAGGGTGCGGCGGCGTCCGTCCGGGGAGCCCGCTCGCGAGGACGTCCCGGCGTCACGTCCGTACGCTGGCACCCCGCCGACCAGGAGCCGCCGTGATCCTCGTGACCCCTGCCGCGCCCGCCCACGCCGACGAGGTGGCCCACGTGCTCGCGGAGGCGTTCGAGGACGACCCCGTCCTCGCGGGCGTCGTCGGCGGGCCCGCCGGCCCCGCCCGGCGGACGCGGCTGCTGCACCTGTTCGGCGCGCTCGTGCGCTCCGGGCCCCTGCGGGCGGGGACGGTGGACGTCGCCCGGCGCGAGGGGGACGACCGCGTGCTCGGCGCCGCCGTCTGGCAGGCACCGGGGGCGGCGCCCGGGCTGGTCGGCCACCTGGGGCAGCTGCCGCGCCTGCTGCGCGTCGATGGGCCGGCGGGGCTGCTGCGCGCGGCCTCCGTCCAGCGGGTGCTCGACGCGCACCGGCCGCGCCGCCCGCACTGGTACCTGCAGGAGATCGGCGTGCGGGCGTCGGCCCGCGGCCTGGGCGTCGGGGGTGCGCTCGTCGCGGCCCGCCTCGCCGCCGTCGACGGGCAGGACGCGCCCGCCTTCCTCGAGTCCTCGACGCCGCGCAACCGTCGCCTGTACCGGCGGCACGGGTTCGTCGAGACCGCGCCGGTACGGGGACTGCCCGGCGCGGCGCCCACCGGGATGTGGCGGGCACCGCGGAGCGAGCGCGCGACGCCCCCCGGATGAGCCGGTGCACGCCCACGGCGAAATCCGTTGGCGACGTCGATGACGAGGCGTACGGTCGTGGGCACACGGGAAGGAGGTGGTCCGAGACATGAAGTCTTCTTGGACGCGTGAGGTGACTGCCCGCTAGTCGCCCGAGGCATCGGACGGACTCCGAGGTCCGCCCGCACCCGAGCCGGTGATCCGGCCGGGCGGCGAGCGAATCCCCGGCAGTCACCGCAGCCCGTGGGTGCCGCGACATCGTCCATCGCGGCGGGGTCCTCGTCGAGAGGGCCCGCCCCACGGGCTGTTCCCTGCCCGCGCACGGTGACACGCCGCGGCGCGCGGTGGATGAGAGGGTGGGACCGTGCCCCTGAAGACGCCCGCCCAGATCGAGGAGATGCGGCCCGCGGGCCGCTTCGTCGCCCACGTCCTGACGTCGCTGCGCGAGCACGCCCGCGTGGGCATGACGACGAAGGACCTGGACGCGCACGCCCACCGCCTCATCGACGAGGCCGGGGCCCGCTCCGTCTACCTGGGGTACCACCCGAGCTTCGGCGCCATGCCGTACCCCGGTGTGCTCTGCACGTCCGTGAACGACCACGCGCTGCACGGCCTGCCGTCGGAGCGCGTGCTCGAGGACGGTGACGTCCTCAGCATCGACTTCGCCGCCGAGCTGCAGGGCTGGGTGTGCGACTCCGCGCTGACGTTCCAGCTCGGCACGCAGACCCCCGAGGCGCAGCGGCTGATCGCGGCGACGGAGCAGGCGCTCGACGCCGGCATCGCCGCCGCGCGCGTGGGCGGGCGCATGGGGGACGTGTCCGCGGCGATCGGCCGGATCGGCCGGGACGCGGGGTACGGGATCAACGCGGACTTCGGCGGCCACGGCGTCGGCCGCACGATGCACGAGGACCCGCACGTGCCGAACCTCGGCCGCCGCGGCACCGGTGACCGCCTCAAGGCAGGCCTCGTCGTCGCCATCGAGCCGTGGTTCATGGCGGGCGGCGACGGCTACGTCGTCGACGACGACGGCTGGACGATCCGGACGGCCGACGGCGCGCTGGCCGCGCACGCCGAGCACACGGTCGCGCTGACCCCGGAGGGCCCGCTCGTCCTGACTGCCCGCGACTGACGGCCCGCGACCGACGTCCGACCCGGGGCGGACGGGCGGTCCGGCCGTCGGCGGACGCGGCCGCGGCGCCGGGCCCGGCACGCTGACCCGGTGACGGACCAGCACCCGGCCACCCCGCACCCGCCCACCCCGCACCCGCCCACCCCGCAGCCGCCCACCCTGCACCCGGCGGCCGTGCGCCGTGTCGCCGCCGTGGCGTTCGTGCTGTACCTGCTCGTGCTCACGGCGGCGGCGTTCCTGCCGCTGCCGTGGCAGACCCTCGCGCGCGGTGAGGGGGTGGCGTACGACCTCGCGCTGCGCCGACCCGACCTGCTCGGCGGCTGGGAGGCGCAGCGCAACGTCCTCATGACCGTGCCGTTCGGCGTGCTGCTGCCGCTCGTCGTCCGCTGGCGCTACGAGGTGCTCGTGCTCGCGTGCGTCGCCGTGACCCTCGTCATCGAGTCCGTGCAGCTGCTCGTCTCGCTCGCCGTGGGCTGGCCGTGGCGGTCGTTCGACGTGAACGACCTGCTGCTCAACACCGTCGGCGGCCTGCTGGGGCTCGCCGCGACCGGGGCGGTGCTGGCGGTCCTGCGACGTCCGGCGCTGCCACCGGTCCGCCGTCTGGTGCCCGGCGCGCTCGCGGTCGCCCTGGTGGGGTGGGCCGTCGTGGCCACGGCGGCGGCGCCGGCCGCCCCGGTGCTCGCCGACGCCTGCGCGCAGCGGCCCGCGGGGGCGGTCACCCCGCTCAGCGACGGCGAGGCGTACGCGGGCGACGACGGCTCGGTGTGCCTCGTCCTCGGCGGCGGCACGGCCGCCGTCCCGCCCGACTCCCCGGCCGGCGCGGCCGTCCGGGTGCAGGACGAGGACGGGACGTGGGAGGTCGGCACGGCGCGGCCCGGCGAGGAGGCCGTCGACGGGCGCGGGGCCCCGGTGGAGCTGCTGGAGGTCGAGGGCTCGCCGCTGCGCGTGTGGGAGTCGCGCTGGTAGACGCGGGTGGGCGTCTGCCCGCCGGGCGGGGCGACCGCTACGCCGTGCGGACCGGCACGCCCAGCGACTCCAGCAGCGTGACCACGCGGCCGCGGATCTCGTCGCGGATCGGCCGCACCGCCTCGATGCCCTGGCCCGCGGGGTCGTCGAGCTGCCAGTCCTCGTAGCGGACCCCGGGGTAGAAGGGGCAGGCGTCGCCGCAGCCCATGGTGACCACCACGTCGGAGGCCTGGACGGCCTCGGGGGTGAGCACCTTCGGCTGCTCGCCCGTGAGGTCCACGCCGACCTCGCGCATGGCCTCGACCGCCACCGGGTTGATGCGCTCGGCGGGCATCGACCCGGCGGAGCGCACCTCGACGGCGCCGCCGGACAGGGCGCGCACGAAGCCCGCGGCCATCTGGGAGCGGCCCGCGTTGTGCACGCAGACGAAGAGCACGGACGGGGTCGGGGCGGTCATCGTGCTCCTCCGGCGGGGGTGGGGGTGGCAGTGGCGGGGGCGAGGGTCGCCGCGAGGGCGCCGGCGACGAGGTCGTGGGCCCGGCCGGCGACGCGGAAGTAGGCCCACCGGCCGCGCTGCTCGCGCGTGACGAGGCCGGCCTCGGCGAGCGTCGCCATGTGGTGGGAGACCGTGGGCTGGGAGAGGCCCACCGGACCGGTGAGGTCGCAGATGCACGCCTCGCCGTCCTCCTGGGCCGCGATCAGCGAGAGCAGCCGGACCCGCGCCGGGTCGGCGAGGGCCTTGAACGTGCGGGCCACGTCACGGGCGGCGTCGGCGTCGAGGCCGGCGTCGGGGGTGCCGCAGCAGCCGCCGGCGGAGGTGTCGGCCGCGAGGGGCAGGAGGTCGGGCACCGGCCCATCGTGGCACACGTATTGACAGATGTCGATGTGTCGGTCCAGGGTTCGATGCATCGAAGTTCATCGATACGTGGAGGACGACATGAACACGAGCGCGACCACGCACGAGGTCCGCGAGACGGTCCGCCAGCGGTACGCCGCCGTCGCGACCGAGGCGGCGGCGGGCGCCCACCCGTCCGACGGCACGGCGACCGACGGCGGGTGCTGCGGCGGCACGGGAGGCTGCGGCGGAACGGGGTGCTGCGGTGGCGCCGCAGCACCGACGTTCGGCGCCGGGCTCTACGACGCGAGCGACCTCGTGGGCCTGCCGCGGGCGGCCGTCGGCGCGAGCCTCGGCTGCGGCGACCCCACCGCGGTCGCCGACCTGCGGCCGGGCGAGCGCGTCCTCGACCTCGGCTCGGGCGCCGGCATCGACGTGCTGCTCTCGGCCCGGCGCGTGGGGGCCGAGGGCTTCGTCCACGGGGTCGACATGACCGAGGAGATGCTGGCCCTCGCCCGTGCCAACGCGGCCGAGGCGGGTGCGACCAACGTCGCCTTCCACCTCGGCACCATCGAGGACCTGCCGCTGCCCGACGCGTGCGTCGACGTCGTCGTCTCCAACTGCGTCGTCAACCTCTCGCCGGACAAGGACGCCGTGCTCGCCGAGGCACACCGCGTGCTGGTGCCGGGCGGGCGGCTCGGCATCTCGGACGTCGTCGCGGAGGACCGGCTGACCCCGGCCGACCGGGCCGCCCGCGGCGACCACGTCGGGTGCGTCGCGGGGGCGCTGTCGTTCGCGGAGTACACCGCGGCGCTCACCGCGGCCGGCTTCGTCGATGTGCGCGTCGAGCCCACGCACGCGGTGGCCGACGGCATGCACGCGGCCGTCGTGCGGGCGGTCAAGCCTCGCTGACGACTCAGCAGGTCGCGTGCACCGCCCCGGGGGCGTCGCGGGGGAGCACGGCGCGGTCACGCAGGACGACCGACAGCCCGGGCAGCGCCCGCTGCCGGTCGTCCTGCGCCGCGCACACCCGTGCGAACGCGTCGCGGTCCTACTCGACGTCCAGGACGACCGGGTAGGCCTCGGCGTACGTGGCGCACGCGTCGAACGCCGCGCAGTCCTCGGCCACCACGAGGTCGGCGCCGGCGGCCCACACCCGGTCCGTCACCTCCGCCGCGTTCTTCTGTGCGTACGCGAGGCCGCGGGCGTGCGCGTGCGCCACGAGCAGCGCCGTGAACGCGACCGCGTCGTCCGCGTCGAGCAGACCGTGCGAGCGGGTCCACGAGTCGAGGTTGTCGACCTCGACCGCGTCCAAGCCCTCGGCGGCGCAGCCGCTGACGACCAGCAGGGCGCCCAGGGCGGCGGCGACGCGGCGCGCCGGGACGCGCGTCACGCGTCGCCCCGCAGCTCGGCCGGGACGGCGCTCGGCGGCGTCACGCCGACGGGCTCGACGAGCACGAGCGGGTCGGCGTCCAGGTCGAGCACCCGCGAGCGGGCGGGCGCCGTCGTCGCGGTCTCGAACCGCACGGTCGCCTCGCGCCCCCGCACGTGGACGACCCAGCCGCGGCCGAGCGTCGCGTGCTCGACGTCCAGGCCGGGCCGGGCGTTGGCGGCGTCGAGGAGCCGCCCGGTCGCCGGCGGCCCGAGGGGGCGCCCGACGACCGGGACGGTGCCGTCCGCCGGCGCCTCGGCCGCCGGCACCGGCTTCTCGGCGCCCACGAGACGCGGGTCGTCCGTCGGCGCGGGCGGCACACCGCCCTCGTCGTCCCCGTCGAGCGGCAGGTCGGGCTGGACGACCTCGTCGTCCCCGCCCTCCAGGTCGAGCGCGAGCTGCGCGTGCGGTGCCAGGTTGTGGAAGGAGACGCCGAGCAGCCGCACGGGCTCGTCGATGCCCGCCGCGAGGGCGGCGCGCCGCGCCGCGTCCCGCAGCTGCGCGACCGAGGCGGTCGGGTGCGGGAAGGTCACCGACCGCGTCACCGTGGAGAAGTCGCCGTAGCGGACCTTCGCGACCACCGTCCGCGTGGCACCGCCGTGCCGCTCGAGCCGGTGCAGCGCCTCGTCGACCACGTCGTCCACCGCCGCGAGCACGACGTCCCTGCCGGCCAGGTCGTGCGCGAACGTGCGCTCCGCCCCGGCGGACTTGCGCTCGCCGGACACGCTGACGGGCCGGTCGTCGAGCCCTCGCGCCATGAGGAACAGGTGCGAGCCGTTCGCCTCGCCCAGCGTCATCGTCAGCGTGTCCAGCGGCTGACGGCGCAGGTCGGCGACGGTGCGCACCCCCAGGCGCTCCAGCGCGCCCGCGGTGGCCGGGCCGACCCCGGGGATCACGCGCACGTCGAGCGGCAGCAGCACGTCGTCCTCGTCGGCGGGCCGGACGACCACGACGCCGCCGGGCTTGCGCAGGTCGGACGCGATCTTGGCGACGAGCTTCGAGCGGCCCACGCCGACCGAGACCGTCAGGCCGGTGAGCTCCGCGACGCGGGCCTGGACGCGGGCCGCGGCCTCCTCCGGCTCCGGCGTCCCGCCCTCGGCCTGTGCGAGGTCGGCGAACGCCTCGTCGATCGACAGCGGCTCGACGGCCGGCGTCAGGTCGCGCAGGACGCCCATGATGACGCCCGAGTAGGCCGCGTACGCCGCGAAGCGCGGCACGAGCACGGCCGCCGCAGGGCTCAGCCGACGGGCCCGCGCCATCGGCATGGCGGACCGTGCGCCGTCGCGACGGGCCTCGTACGACGCGGTGGACACCACGCCGCGCGGCCCGACACCGCCCACGAGCACCGGCTTGCCGCGCAGCGACGGCTTGTCGCGCTGCTCCACGGCCGCGAAGAACGCGTCGGCGTCGAGGTGCATCACGGTGGCGGCGTCGCGGACGCGCACCGCGTCCACGAGGCGCTGCGCCCGATCACCCCGCCCGTCCACGCCCCCATCCTCCCCGTCCCCACCGACGGCGGACGCACCGGCCCGCACCGGCGACAGGGGGACGAAACCCGCCCGGACCAGGGGTGGGGATGGCTACGCTCGGCCCGATCGTCCGGCGGGGACCCCCGACCGGTGCACGCCGCGGGGCACGGCGACGGGAGAGACCCACGTGACGACGACCTCCTCCGCGCCTGCGCGCACACGGCCGCCGCGCGGGCGCGACCGCGTCCTGCTCGTGGTCGTCGTCTTCCTCGCCGTCTCGGCGGTGGCGTCGGCGCTGCTGGCCGCCGTGCAGGAGTCGACCGGGCTGCCGGCCGACGTCCTGGTGCTGACGCAGCTCGCGACGGCGTTCGGGGCGGTCGCCACCTGGCTGCTGTGGCGCGGCCGGCTCGTGCTCCCGCCGGTGCGCCGCCGGGGACTGCGGGCACCGCTGCTCGCGTCGCTCGCCGTGGCCGGGGTGGTCGCCGCGGTGCTGGTGGTGGCGCAGACGGTGTGGGACGCGTGGCCGCCGCTCGACCCGGGGGCGCTGGGCGCACCGCTCGTCGTCGTCCTCGCCGCGCAGCTGCTGGGGGCCGCGGGCGAGGAGGTCGGCTGGCGCGGCCTGGTCCAGCCGCTGCTCGAGACGCGCCTGCCCGTGCTCGGCGCGGCGGTGGTGACCGGCCTGCTGTTCGGGCTGGGGCACGTGCACGTCCTGGCCGCCGGGCCCGTCGTCTACGCGCTCTTCCTCGTCTCGGCCGTCGGGCTCTCCGTGGCGCTGGCCTACGTCACCACCGGCCGGTCGGTCGTGCAGCGCGTCGTGCTGGGGACCGTGCTGCACTGGCTCGTCAACGTCGTGCTGCTCGTCGGCTTCTCCGGCGGGGACGCGTCCGTGCGCTGGACGGCGAGCACGGCCGTCGCCACGGTCGTCGCCGGGGCCGGGTGCGCGCTGGTGGCGGCGCGTGCCGCTCGCCGGGCCGCCCCCACGCCCGCCTGACGTCGCCGTTCACGCGGCCGTCGGACGCTCGCCGCGCCGACGTCGCCGGCCCTGGTTAGCGTGAGCCGCGTGAGCGCCCCCACGGTCAACCTGACGACCGACCCCGTCGAGCTGCCGGGCGTCGACCCGGCCGACCCGCCGACCGAGCTGCTGCCGGGGAAGCTGTGGCAGGGCGGCTGCCCCGTCGACTTCGACTGGGTGCGCGCGACCGGGATCGGCGCGGTGCTCGACCTCGCGGACGCCGACGCGCTCGCCCCGGCGGACGACGTCGAGGGCCTCGTCTACCTCAAGTCGCCGCTGGTGGACGGCGACGACCTCCCGGACCCGGCGCTCACGCTGCGGCTCGCGGCCCTGGTGGCCGGGCTGATCGCGGACGGGTACCGCGTGCTCGTGCACTGCACGTTCGGGCGCAACCGGTCCGGGCTGATGGCGACCCTGGTCGTGCGCGAGGTGCTGGGCGTGACGGGTGCGCAGGCCCTCGCGCACGTGCAGGCGCACCGGCGCCGCACCGTCAACAACGAGGGCTTCGCGGCCTGGCTGCGGACGCTGCCCGCACCGCGCTGACGCCGCGGTCCAGCACGGCCGTCAGAGCGGCGTGCGCCAGCGGGCGACCGCGTCGTCCAGCCAGTCGAGCGGGCGGCCCGCACGCCGGTCGTCCCACACGCGGAAGGCGACGCCGCCGAGCTGCGCGATCGCGTCGAGGACGGCCCGGCCGTCCCACGTGCGCACGTCCGCCCCGTAGGCGCGGCAGAACGCGCGGTACGTCGCGTCGTCGAGCTCGCCCGCGTCGGCGCGGCGCGCGGCGCTGGACAGGTCGTACTCGAGGGGTGCGCGTGCCGCGAAGTCCAGGTCGATGAGCACCGGGCCCCCTGCCGTGGCCAGCACGTTCGCGGGGGAGACGTCCCCGTGCACGACGCCCGTGCCGAGCGGTGAGCGCAGCGCGGCGAGCTCGGCGAGCAGGGCCGCGCGGGCGTCGACGAGGACGCGCGCGGCCGTGTCGGGCAGGTCCGGTGCCACCGTCAGGACCCGGCGCAGCGGCTGCCACGCGGGCACGTCGGCGTCGGCGTGCTCGGCGTGGAACGCGCGCAGCAGGGCCCCCGTGCCGGCCCAGTCCACCGGGCCCGTCGTCGCGAGCCACGGTGCGACCGTGACCACGCCCCAGGACGTGACCACGGGCGGCGCGAGCGGCAGCAGTGCCGTCGCCGACCCCGCGAGCGCCGTCGTCACGCGCGCGAGGTGGTCCGGGTCCGTGCCGGACGGGTACACCTTCACGGCCAGGTCCCCGCACCGCAGCACGACGGTCGTGAGCGCGCTGACGACGACCGCGTCCGGCACGGCGAACGGCAGCGCGAGGCGCGCCTCGTCGAGCGCGAGCAGCGCCTCGTCCGCGCCCCAGGTGCCGACCGGCAGCGGCAGCGGGTCGGCCGGGAGGGCGGCCTCGGAGGCCGGGTGCAGGGCCGGGACGACGAGCGTCTCCGCGTCGAGCACGACGGCGACGTCGACGGGGGAGCCCGGGGTCGGGCGGGGTGCTGCGGGCTCGGCCGTGAGCGACATGGGAGGTCTCCCGGTCAGGTGCGGATGGTGCCACCACACGACGTCGGTGCACGCGCACGACCGGGTTGGGAGCAGGACTGTAACCCCCGGACGGCCCGCCGTGGGAGTGCGAGCTCCCACCACGTGGCTGGAGGTCGGCTCTCATAACCGGCTGCCCGGCGCCCCGGTCACCCGCGTGTACCGGTGCGCCCGGCCCCGGCTCACGGGGACGCCGGCCCGCCCTCCCCGGCGATGACGGGCCACAACGTGGCGACGACGCGTTCGGCGAAGTCGGCCGGCACGTCGCGGCCGTACCGGTTGAAGTCGGCGAAGTAGCTGCCGAAGCACAGGCTGACGATCATGTCGACGTCCACGTCCTCCCGTACGGCGCCCCTGCGTCGGAGCTCGGTGAGCACGTCGGCGAGCTCCTGGCACCGCGGCTGGTTGCCCTGTTCCCGCATCTGCGCGAGCAGGCCCGGCTCGCGCTCCGCCTCGGCCATGAAGTTGCCGTGCAGGGTCATCGCGCGAGGGTTGTGGAAGCGTGGGTCCAGGCGGCGTACCGCCTCGACCACCGCTTCCCGCGGGGTGAGGTCGTCGAGGTCCAGGGGCGGGTACGCCTCGCGCTGCTTGCGCAACCCGTACTGCAGCGCCTCGACGACCAGCTCGTACTTGTTCGACCAGCGCCGGTACAGCGTCGGACGCGTCACGCCGGCGTCGGCGACGATGTCGCCGATCGTCATCGACGAGTAGCCCTTGGTCGCGAGCAGCTTCCGCGTCGACCGGATGATCGCCTCCTCGATGAGCGGGTCGCGTGGGCGGCCGGTGGTCGTCGGCCTCTCTGCTCTGCTGCGCTTGCCGGACACCTCGGTCCTCTCGTGGTCTCGACCGTTCCGTTACACCTATTGACTGTAACGAACTGGCACCCCTAGGGTCCACGTCACCGAGCGTTTCGTTACAGGTAGTTGCTGTAACGCAGCACCTGTGACGTCCCCCTGACCTGGAAGGGCACGAAGACGCATGACAACGACTCTCATCACCGGCGGGAACCGCGGACTCGGCTACGAGGTGGCCCGTCAGCTGATCGATGCAGGCCACGACGTCTGGATCGGTGCCCGTGACGCGTCCGGCGGACAGCGAGCGGCCGACCGCCTCGGCGCCCGCTTCGTGCCGTTGGACGTGACGGACGACGCGTCCGTCGAGGCCGCCGTCGCCCGGGTGCGAGCCCAGGTGGGGCACCTGGACGTCCTCGTCAACAACGCGGGCATCCTCGGTGAGGTGGCAGCGCCCGAGGACATGACCGCGGATCAGCTGCGCGACGTGTACGAGACCAACGTGTTCGGGCTCGTCCGCGTCACGCACGCGTTCCTCCCGCTGCTCCGGAAGGGGACCGATCCCTCGGTGGTCAACGTCACCAGCGGCATGGGGTCGTTCACGCTGACGCACGATCCCGCGCGGGTGGAGTCGCAGTACACGCTCGCGGCGTACGGCTCCTCCAAGAGCGCGGTCACGATGCTCACCACGCAGTACGCGAAGACGATCCCGGACGTCCGGTTCAACGCGGTCGACCCCGGGCAGACGGCGACGGACTTCACCGGCCACGTCGGGCAGACCGTCGCCGAAGGAGCCGAGGCCGCGGTGCGCGTCGCGACGCTCGGCCCGGCGACACCGACCGGGACCGTGACCGACCGGGTCGGCGTCCTGCCGTGGTGAACGGACGGTTCCGGCGTCGCGGCGATGCTGGCACCCAGCGCGCTGCGACGCTGGAGCTGTTCTACGACCTCGTGTTCGTCTTCGCGATCACCCAGGTCTCGCACCTCGTCCTGGGTCACCTCACCTGGTCGGCAGCGGGCCAGGCAGCGATCGTGCTGCTCGCCGTGTGGTGGTCGTGGAACTACACGACGTGGGCCACGAACGAGCTCGATCCGGAGACCGACTCCGTCCGCCTCCTGCTGATCGCACTCATGCTCGGAAGCCTGCTGATGGCGGTCGCCGTCCCGCACGCCTTCGGCAAGCACGGCCTCCTCTTCGCCGTCGCCTACCTCGCGATCCAGGTCGGCCGCCACGCCTTCCTCACGTTCGTCGCGGCCGACCGCGGCAGCGTCGAACGGGAGCAGGCCGGACGCATCCTCGTCTGGTTCCTGGCGGGCGGCGTGTTCTGGGTCGCCGGCGGGCTGGTCGAGGGCGGCTCGAGAGCAGCGCTGTGGCTGATCGCGCTCGCCCTCGACTACATCGCTCCACTCGTCCTCTTCCCGCTCCCCGGCCGACCGCGGCTCGCGGCGAGCTCCTGGCACCTCGCCACCGGGCACTTCGCCGAGCGGTTCGGGCTGATCGTGATCGCCGCCATCGGCGAGACGATCATCCTGACGGGGGCGACGACGGCCGAACGTGAGCTCGACGCGGCAACCGTGGCTGCCTTCGTCACCGCGTTCGCCGGTTCGGCAGCACTCTGGTGGCTGTACTTCACCTCCACGCGAGAGCTCGGCGAGCGCTCCCTCGACGGTGAGGCGAGCCGTACCGGTCGCGCGCGGGACGTCTACACGTACGGGCACGTCCTGATCGTCGCCGGGATCATCGTGACGGCCGTGGGGGACGAGCTCGTGATCGCGCACCCGTTGGACCCTCTGGGACGTGCAGAGCTGACCGTGGTCGTCGCGGGACCGGCCCTCTTCCTCCTCGCGCAGCTCGCACTGCAGCTGCGGGCGACGCGCCGCCTGGGACGTGCCCGGCTGGCCGCGATCGCCGCGTGCGCGGCGCTGGGTCTGCTGGGTGGCTCCGTGCCTGCACTGCTGGTCGGCGCAGCGCTCGTCGCGGTGCTCGTCGCCGTGGCGCTGCGTCGCTGAACGACGCCCCGGCGGCGCGCGTGGTGGACTGTCGGCCGTGACCGAGCCGACCGCCGTCCGCGTCCGCCCCGCGACCGCGGCCGACCTGCCCGGGGCTGCCGCAGCCCTCGCCGACGCCTTCGCCGACTACCCCTGGACGCGCTGGGTCGTCCCCGCGGACGACCACGCGGTGCGCCTCGCCGAGCTGCAGCACCTGTACCTCGGGCACGCGCTCGCGCACGGGGTCGTCCTCGTCGACGACGACGTGACCGGTGTGGTCGCGCTGGTCCCGCCGGACGTGCCCGCACCCGACGACGCGACGTGGGCGCGGGTCGCCGAGCTGCACGGAGACCGGGTCGGACGCCTCGCCGACGGCGGCGTGGCGCCGGTCCCGGACGGGGCCTGGACCCTCGCGACGCTGGGCGTCGCCCGCGCGGGTCAGGGACGCGGGGTGGGCGGCGCGCTCCTCGCGGCGGCGCTCGCACGGGTGGACGCCGCCGCGGCACCCGTCGCCCTGGAGACGTCGGACGCCCGGAACGTCGCCCTGTACGAGCGCCACGGCTTCACGACCACCGGCCACGTGGGGGTGCCCGCCGGGCCGCAGGTGTGGGCGATGGTCCGCGCGGCGCGCTGAGGTCGGCCGGCCCGCACGGCGTCGGCGAGGATGGGGACGTGGACACCCCCTACCGCGTGATGACCGTGTGCACGGGCAACATCTGCCGCTCGCCGATGGCGGAGGTGGTGCTGCGCACCAAGCTCGAGGAGGCCGGGCTCGCCGACGTCGTCGAGGTGGACTCGACCGGCATCAGCGACGAGGAGCACGGCAACCCGGTGGACCGCCGGGCGCGCGCGGTGCTGCGCGCGCACGGCTACCCGACCGGCGAGGGGCACCGCGCCCGCCAGGTCCGCGCGAGCGACCTCGTCTCCCGTGACCTGCTCCTGCCGATGACCGCCGCGCACGCCCGCGCGCTGCGTCGCATGGCCGGCGGCGACCCCGCCGTGACCGACCGGATCCGCATGCTCCGCACGTTCGACCCCACCGCCGAGCACGAGCCCGGGCAGCCGGAGGACGTGCTCGACGTCGACGACCCCTGGTACGGCCCGGACGAGGCGTTCGAGCGCACGCTCGCCGAGATCGAGGCGGCCGCCGACGGCATCGTCGCGCACGTGCGGGACGGCCTGGCCGCCCGCGCCCGCCGCTGAGCGGGGAGGATGACGTCATGAAGGTCGCCCGCCGCGCGCACGTGCCCCCGTTCGCCGTCATGGAGGTCCTCGCCGCCGCGAACGCGCGCCGCGCCGCCGGCGAGCACGTGCTCAACCTGTGCGCCGGCGAGCCGTCGACGGGCGCGTCCGACGTCGTGCGGCAGCGGGCCGTCGACCTGCTGACCACCGGCGACCTCGGGTACACCGAGTCGCTCGGGGCGCCGGGGCTGCGGGCCGCGATCGCCGCGCACTACCGGGACACGTACGCCGTCGACGTCGACCCGTCGCGCGTCGCGGTCGCGACCGGGTCGTCGGGCGGGTTCATGCTCGCGTTCCTCGCCGCGTTCGACGTGGGCGACCGCGTCGCGCTCGCCCGCCCGGGCTACCCGGCGTACGCGAACATCCTCACCGCGCTCGGCATCGAGGTCGTCGACCTGCCCTGCGGGCCGGAGCAGCGGTACCAGCCGACGGTCGCGCAGCTCGAGGCGCTCGACCGGCCCGTCGACGGGCTCGTCGTCGCGAGCCCCGCCAACCCGACCGGCACGATGATCGAGCCGGCCGAGCTCGCCGCGCTCGCGGCCTGGTGCGGGGACCACGGCGTGCGGCTGGTCAGCGACGAGATCTACCACGGCATCACCTACCCCGACGCGTCCGGCAGCACGCCCGAGACCGCGACGGCCGCGCAGTACCTGGACGCGGGCGCGGTCGTCGTGAACTCGTTCTCCAAGTTCTGGGCGATGACCGGCTGGCGCCTCGGGTGGCTCGTCCTGCCCGACGACCTCGTCACGCCCGTGGACGCGCTCGCGGGCAACGTCGCCCTGTGCCCGCCGGCGCTCGCGCAGCACGCCGGCGTCGCCGCCTTCAGCGCCGAGGGCATGGCCGCGGCCCGTGCGAACGTCGAGCGGTACGCGGCCAGCCGCCGGCTCCTGCTCGACCGCCTGCCGGACCTCGGCTGGGACCCCGTCGCCCCGGCCGACGGCGCCTTCTACCTGTACGGGGACGTGTCGGCGACGGGCCTGGACTCGGTGACGTACTGCGCGCGGCTCCTCGACGAGGCCGGTGTCGCGCTGACGCCCGGCAGCGACTTCGACCCCGTCGGCGGGCGGGACTGGGTGCGGCTGTCGTTCGCGTCGGCGCCCGAGGTCGTCGCCGAGGCGGCCGACCGCGTCGTGGAGTGGCAGCGGCGGCTCTAGGCGCCCGGCGCCGCAGGCGCGGTGCCGACGACGACCGTCGCCCCGGCAGGCACGGCCCGGGTGACGCAGGCGTGCACCCGCTCGACGTCGGCGCGCCCCGCGTCCGCGGCAAGGACGAACGCGGCGCGGGTCGACGGCGCGTCGAGGGACGTGTACGCGTCGACCACGGCCGGGTCGGACGCGCACGCCCCCGCCCCGGACGCGTCGCCGGAGACGTAGACCGCCCACGGCCCCTCGTCGGGGATGTCGACGGCCGCGGGCCCGCCGAGCAGCATCGACACCGCGGCGAGCACGCTCGTCGCGAGCATCGCGGCCACGACCACGACGGCGGTCAGCCGGGTGCGTCGGCGCATGAGGGTCCTCCCGGTGGGTGCCCGGCACCCTAACCCGGATGCGCCGCGCGACCGTCAGGCCGGACCGTCGCTGCCCGCCGGGTACTCCTCGAGCGGCGCCGCGTCGTCCGCCCACGCGGCGAGCACGGGCTCGACGATCCGCCACCCCTCCTCCGCCTCCGCGGCGCGGGCCGACAGGCGCGTGTCGCCCTCGACCACCGCGAGCAGCAGCTGCCCGTACGGCGTCGGGTCCTGGCGGGCCAGCTCGGTGTCGAGCGTGACGGTCTCCAGCTCGAACGGGTCGCCGATGCCGTTGACGTTGAGGTCGAGGGACATGCGGTCGGGGTCGAGCTGCAGGCGCAGCTCGTTGCGCACGGGCTGCTGCCCCGGGAAGACGAGGTGCGGCACCTGCCGGAACCGCACGACGATCTCGCGCCGGTCGGCCGCCAGCGCCTTGCCGGTGCGCAGCCGGAACGGCACCCCCGACCAGCGCCACGTGTCGACCCACAGGGTCACCTCGGCGTACGTCTCCACGCCCCGGGCGGGGTCGACGCCGGGCGCGTCGGCGTACGCCTCGACCGCACGCCCCTGCACCGTGCCCGCCGTGTAGCGCGCGCGGCGCGTCCAGCGGGCGACGTGGTCGCGGTCGGGCGTGCGCACCGCGCGCAGGACGTCGGCCTTGCGCGCGGCGAGGTCGGCGGGCGCGACGGACGTCGGCGGCTCCATCGCCACGTACGTCAGCAGCTGCAGCAGGTGGTTCTGCACCATGTCCCGCAGCGCACCCGACCGGTCGTAGTACGACGCCCGGCTCTGCGCGTCGACGGTCTCGTCGAAGACGATGTCGACGGACTCGACGTGCGTGCTGCTCCACAGCGGCTCCAGGACGCGGTTGGCGAACCGCAGCCCGAGCAGGTTGAGCACCGTCTGCTTGGCCAGGAAGTGGTCGACGCGGAAGACCTGGTCCTCCGGCAGCAGCCGGCCCAGGGCGGCGTTGAGCTCGACCGCGCCGGCCAGGTCCTCGCCGAACGGCTTCTCGACGACGACGCGCAGCCCGCTCGGCAGGTCCACGTGCGCGAGCGCCTCGACCACGGGGAGGAACAGCACGTGCGGCAGCGCGAGGTACAGCACGAGCGGGTCGGCGTCGGCGACCTCGGCCGCGGCGATGCCGGCCTGCAGGGCGGCGGGGTCGGTGACGTCGCCGCGCACCCACGCCGCGGCGTCGACCAGGGCCGCCACGTCCGGGTCGGGGCCGTCCGGCTCGTACCGGGCGACCTTCGTGCGGACGTGGGCACGGAAGCCCTCGGTGTCGAGGTCGTCGTTCGCGACGCCGACGAGGCGCAGCCCGCCGGGCACGGCCGACGCGACCCGGGCCAGCCCGGGCAGCAGGTACCGGGCCGTGAGGTCCCCGGTCGCGCCGAGGACGACGACGCCGGCGGTCACGGCCGCACCCCGCGGGTGGACGGGACGGGGACACGGGGCGAGGGGCGCATCGCCCCATCGTGGCCAGGGCGCGCCCGATCCGCGCGTCGACGGTGGCGGGTCGGGGCGTGCCGGGCCGCCGCAGGGCACGATGTGGGACGTCGCGGCGGCCCCTCGGCCGCCGGGACCGCGACGACGAGATGGGGATCGGGACATGGACGAGACGGACCTGGCCGCGCTGGTGGCCCGGCTCGAGCAGGACGAGACCGCGCGGGTGCTCCCGCGGTTCACCAACGACGACGCCTGGTGGCTCGGGACGTGGGTGCGGGACACGGCGCGCGAGCGCGGCCTGTCGGTCGTGGTGGACGTCCGCCGGGGCGAGCACCAGCTGTTCCACGCCGCGCTCGACGGCACGTCGGCGGACAACGACGCCTGGGTCGAGCGCAAGGTCCGGACGGTCCGGCGGCTGGGGCAGTCGTCGTACCTGGTGGGCCGCCGGCTCGCGCTCAAGGGGCAGACGCTCCTCGACATCGGCCTGGACCCGCTGCTGTTCGTCGCGGCCGGCGGGTGCGTCCCGGTGGTCGTCGACGGGGTCGGGCCGGTCGGGACGCTCGCGGTCTCGGGTCTGCCGCAGGCCGACGACCACGCGCTGGCCGTCGAGGCGCTCGCGGCGCTGCGGGAGCACCAGGGCTCCGGCGCCGCCTGAGCGCGCGCCTGCGTCAGACGACCACGCCGGCGTGCACGTCCTCCGCGAACCGCCACAGGGCGTCCTCGCGGGCTTCGTCGTACGACTCGGGCGACGACGGCACGACGCGGCGCCGGTCGACGTACGCCCCGCTCGCCGCCGTGAGGTCGCCCAGGAGGAGGGCCGCGAGCGACGCGCCCGCCGTCCCGACGGTGTCGAGCAGCGGAGTGCGTGCGAGCAGCGGCAGCAGCCGCCGGTTGAGGAACCGGGTGGCGGGACCTGCCGCGCGGGTGAGCCCTGTGCCGGGCACGAACGCCGGGTTCCAGGACAGCACGTCGACGCCCGCCGGGGCGTGCCGGGCCCACGCGTGCACGAGGTGGACGGCGGCGAGCTTGCTCGTGGAGTAGGCGGTGCGGCCGGCGGCGACCGTGCCCGGCCGGTCGAAGGCACCCGGCCGGGCCAGCACCGCCGGCTCCGACCAGCGGGGCGCCGGCACGAGCCCGAGGTTGTGCCGCAGGTCGCCGAAGTGCGTGTCGCTCACGGTGACGACGGCCCGGGCCGGCGCCCGCAGCCACGGCTCGAGCCCGCGCAGCAGCACGTGCACCGACAGCACGTTGACGGCGAACGTCGTCTCGAGGCCGTCCGTGGTGTGCAGCGCGTCCGGCAGCTGCACCCCGGCGTTCGCCGCGACCGTCCGCAGCGGCGGCACGTCGCCCGCGTCGAGCAGGTGGCCGATGCGGGCGGTGGCGGCGCGGACGTCCCCGAGGCGTGCGAGGTCCGCGCCGACCGGTACGACGCGGGCGGGACCCAGGGCGTCCGCCGCGGACCGCACGGAGCCGGCGCGCCCCACGAGGACGAGGTGGGCCGACGCGTCCCTGCGCAGCACCTCGGCGGCCGCCGCGCGGCCGATGCCTCGGGTACCTCCGGTCATGACGATCGTGTGCACGGGTCCGCCTCTCGCCCTGCGGGTCCCCCCGCGCTTCGGTTGACACTGTCAACTGTACACTCGGTCCAGTGGACGTTGTCAACTACCCTGACGGCATGGCGACCAGAGCCGAGACCGCGGCCGGCACGCGCCGCGCCCTCCTCGACGCGGCCGGCCGGCTGCTCGACGCCGGTGGCGAGCCCGCGGTGACCCTGCGGGACGTCGGCGCCGGCGCGGGGGTGTCCCGCACCGCGCCGTACCGGCACTTCGCGGACAAGGACGACCTGCTCGCGGCGCTCGCCGCGGACGCCTGGACCTCCGCGGCTGACCGGGTCCGGGCCGTCGCCGAGGACGACCGGCTCGCTCCGACCGACGCCCTGCGCCGCGCGCTCGCGGCGCTCGTCGACCTCGGGCGGACCCGGCCGCACCTGTACCGGCTCATGTCCACGCCGCCGGCCGCGTCGTCCCCGCCGGTCGTCGCCGCCGCGTCGGCCGCGCAGGACGCGCTGCTCGTGCTCGTCGCCCGTGCCGTGGGCGACGCCCGCGCACGGCCGGTCGGCGGACTGCTCGTCGCGACCGTGCACGGTGCCGTCGACCTCCACCTCGCCGGCCACCTGCCCGCCGAGAAGTGGGACGTCGACCTCGACGGCCTCGTCGACCTGGCCGTCGCGGCCGTCGCCCGTACCTGACAGTGGCGTAGGTTCGTCCGCACACGACCGGAAGGAGCGCGGCGATGCAGTGCCCCGTGGACCAGGCCCAGCTCGTCATGGCGGAGCGCCAGGGCGTCGAGATCGACTACTGCCCGGTGTGCCGCGGCATCTGGCTCGACCGTGGCGAGCTCGACAAGATCCTCGACCGTGCGGCCGGTCCCGCCGCGCCGACCGACCCGCGGGCCGTGCCGGGCGTGCAGACCCCCGGCCCGCCGCCCGGGTACGACGACCGCCGCTACGACGCCGGGCGTCCCGACCGCGGGTACGAGCGCGACTACGGCCGCGGGTACGACGACCGGCGCGACCCCCGGTACGACCCGCGCCGCGCGGCACCCGGCTACGGCACGCCCGGGTACGACCCGCGGCGCAAGAAGAAGAAGGACTCCTGGCTCGAGGACCTGTTCGACTTCTGACCGTCAGCAGCTGAGCGCGTCCGCGAGGTCGTCGCGCGCCGTGGCGACCTCGGCGGCCTGCTCACGCAGCGTGCCCGCGGCTGCGGCCGCACCGCCGTCCTCGGCGTCGTCCAGGGTGTCGTCGAGCCGCTCCCAGGCGTCGTCGAACGCCTCCCGCTGCTCCTGCGCGATCTCGTCGGCGGCGTCCGCCAGACGCTCCTGCGCCTCGTCCGCGCGCTCGCGGGCCTCACGCACGTCGTCCGCGGAGGCGTCGCCGCCGAACGTCGCGTCGAGCTCGTCCAGCGCGGTGCCGAACTGCTCGACGGCGGCGCAGGGGGCGGCGTCCTTGTCCTCCGGCTGGTCGCCGTCGCTGCACGCGCCGAGTGCGGTCACGGCGGCGAGCAGGGCGACGGTGCGGACGAGCGGACGGCGCATGGTGGTCTCCCTCACGAGGCACGACCGCGGGCGCGGCCACGACCAGCGTCCGTCGTCCCGGCGGGGTGCGCACCCGCTCCCGGCGGACGCGTGCGGGCGCCCGGTGCCGCAACGCGCGTGACACGCGGCGCCCGTAGCCTCGGCCGCATGGACGTGGCGGTGCTCGGGGCGACGGGAGACGTCGGACGGCAGGTCTGCACGCAGCTCGTGGAGCGGCAGGTGCTGCCCACGACGTCGCGGCTGCAGCTGGTGGGGCGGCCGGGCGGGGCGTCCGGACGCGCGGTGCACGGCCTGCGTGCCGACCTGGTGGACGCCTACGACGAGCACGCACCCGTGCTCGACGTCGCACTCGATCCCGCCGAGGTGGTCGCGGACGTCGTCGTCGTGGCGGCCGGGCGCACCGTGCCGCCGCGGGCCGACGGCGTGCCGCCCAGCCGGGCCGAGCTCGCGGCCGAGAACGCCGCGGTCTTCCGCGCGTACGCCGACGCGCTCGCCGCGCACGGGTCCGGCAGCGAGGTCGTCGTGGTCGTCGCCAACCCCGTCGAGCTCGGGGTCGCGGTGATGGCCGAGCGGCTGGGGCGGCACCGCGTCATCGGCATGGGGGCGTGGCTCGACACGCTGCGGTTCCGGCGGGAGATCGCGGTGCAGCTCGGCGTGCGCCGGCACCGCGTGGGCGGGTTCGTCGGCGGGCAGCACGGGGACGACGCGGTGCCGCTGTGGTCGACCGTGCGGATCAGCGGCCTCGACCTGGCCGAGCGTCGGCGTGCCGTCACCCGCATGCGCGCCGGTCGCACGCTCGCGACGTTCCCGGCGGAGGTCGCGCAGGCCAAGCAGGACCTGCTGGCCGTCGCCGCCACCGACATCGCGGCCGCGTTCGCCCTCATCGACACGTGGCCCACGGACCTGCGTGCGCTCGCGCGTCCGTGGATGACGCACCAGTCCGGCGCGAAGACCGCCACCGGCACCGCCTCGGCGACGATCGACCTGCTGGAGACCGTCCTCGACGGGCGGGACATCGTGGTCGCCGGGCAGGTCGCGCTCGCGGGGGAGGCGACGGTGGGCGGCGCACCCGTGCACGGCGTGCTGGGCGTGCCCGTCGTCCTCGGTCCCGAGGGCTGGACCCGCGTGCTGCTCGACCCGCTGCCCGACGACGAGGACGCCCGCCTGGCGCAGGCCGCGGCCGCGATCGCCGCCGGCACCGGGCCCTGGACGTCGACCGGCACCGCCGTCCCCGAGGAGGCCCGATGACGACCGACGACGACACCCGCTGGGTGGGCTGGGTGCGCACCGAGCACCGCACCGGCAGCATCTCCGCGCTCGCGGGCGTGTTCTCCACGCGCGGCGTCAACGTCGACTCCATGGCCACGGGCGACGTGCACGACGACGCCGGCCTGGTGGTCGTCACGTTCCGCGCCGGTGAGCGGCGCGCGCGCCTGCTCACGCGGACGGTCGAGCGACTGCCGCAGGTCCGCTCGGTGCTGGTGCGCCGCGCGGACGACCTCGGCGTACGGGCCGCGGCGGTGGTGCACCTGCCGCCCGGCGTCGCGTTCCGGCCGCCCGCGCACGCGGCCGTGCGCTGGTCCGGGGAGACGGAGCAGGGCCAGCCGCTGCTCGTCGAGGGTGCGCTGGCGGACGTCGAGGCGACGGTCGAGGCGGCGCGGGCCGCGGGGGCCACGAGCGACGCGACGGTCATCCAGCCGCCGTACGCCTGAGCGGGCCGGTCCCCGTCGGCGGGCCGGCGTCGGCGCCGGTGGACGGCGGGAGGACGACGCGCCGGCCGTGCGGACCGGCCGGCGCGTCGTCCTCCCCGTCGGGCGGCCGACCTACAGCAGGTCGGCCTCGTCCCCTGCCCGCGCGACCGGAGGTGCGCTGACCGGAGGTGCGCTGACCGGCGGTGCGGCGACCGTCGCTGCACCCACGGGTGCGGGTACCGACGGCGCCACGGCCTGCGGCGCACCGGCGACCGGCCCCGCGGGAGCGGCCACCACGGGCCCGACCGGCGCGTCCGGCACGCCCTGGGCGGCCGCGTGCGCCTTCGCCTCGCGACGGCGGCCGACCGCCTCGGCGATCTGGCGGCGCAGCAGCAGGAGGAACCCGAGGGTCCCCAGCACCACGACCGCGAGGGCCGCCCACGCGACGAGCCCGACCAGCGACGTGCCGGACACGCCCGCGCTGACGAGGGCGGTGGGGCCCGTCGCCGTCAGGCTCCGGCCGTCCGCCACGACACCCTCGGGTGCGGCGGTGCCGGCGTCGAAGGTCCGCCCGAACGGCAGCGACACGGTGTGCTCCACGTCGTCCGCCGGCAGGTGGGCCGCGACGGTCTCCCGGACGGCCAGGTCGGCCACGAGCTGCTCGTGGACGCGGAACAGGTTCGCGCCGGGCAGGGGCGTGACCACCAGGGCCGGTGCCGACGGCTCGCCCCACGTCGCGAACGCGGCGCTGAAGTCGTCCGCGTCGTCGCCCTCGACGGTGACCGTGTAGGTCACGCCGTCGTCGCCCGTGTCCACGGCGAGGCGCGCGTCCTCGCCGGACGGGGCGAGCAGCGTCTCGAACCCGTCACCGACCGTCTCGGCTGTCTGCGCGTCGGCGACGAAGCGCCCGGTCCACGTGACCGCGCCCGTCAGGCCCAGGCTCAGCTCGGTGCGCACGGAGCGGAACCGGTGCACGGCGTGGAACGTCTGCGGCTCGTCCCCCGACGACATGGGGAAACGCACGCCGTCCTCCTGCTGCACGCCCGTGCCACCCACCAGCGCGTACTCCGCCGGGACGGTGAGCGTCTCGACGACCGCGGGTGCGTCCGGCGAGCAGATCGCGGCGCACTCGGCGTAGTCGAGCACCGAGATGCGGGACGTGGCCGGGTCGTCCTCCGCGGGCTCCGACCTGACGTCGAACGCCGTCTCCTCGCTGAGCAGCACCGCGTTGGTGACCTCGACCAGGTCGGTGGGCGTCTCGGCGGTGAGCGTCACCGTCCAGGTGACGCCGACCTGGGAGGTGTCCTGCTCCACGGCCGCGCCGGCCTCCTCGACCTCCGCGAAGAACCCGTCGAACACGTCCTGCGCGGACTTGTACACGGCCTTGTCGTCGAGGCGGTACGTCACGACGCGGGAGTACCCCTCGTCCTGCCAGGACGTGGCGAGCTCGACGGCGTCGAACCCGCGGTCCTGGACGCGCGAGAACGAGATCGGTGAGCCCGCGTCGTAGGCGACGCCGTCGTACGTGACCGTCGTCGTGCCGAGCTCGTGCATGTCGTTCTCGTTGGAGGGGTCCACGACGCCGTCCACGAGGAGCCCGTCGAACATCCACCGCAGCAGGTCGTCGCTGTCGAACCGCTCCTCGATCCGCGCACCCTGCACGAACCGGCTCTGCTCGACGACGAAGGCGTTCTCCTCGGACCACGTCTGGTCGCTCGCGGCGAGGAGGGCGATCATCTTCGCCCGGTACTCCTCGGGGTCCGCGAAGGAGACGGTGAACGTCGCCACCCACTCGCCCGCGGGACCGACGGTCAGGCCGGAGTAGTCCACCTCGGCGGGCTTGTGCCGCTGGACGGAGGCGTCGACGGCCGCCGTCCCGCCGAGCACGCTGTCCTGGTTCTCGTCGAGCGTCAGCGTCATCACGCGGGTGCCGGCACCGGTGGTGTCCACCGTGAGCTGCGTGTCGATGCGTGCGCCGCACGCCGCGAGCACGAGCACCAGGAGTCCGGCCGCGACCGCGGCGAGCGTCCGGCGCAGCGGGGCCGTCCGGGGCGCGCTCACCGGAGCATCCCGAAGCCGCCGAGCGCCGTGCTCGTCGCGTCGTTCAGCACCAGAGCGGCGACCAGGGCGACGACGGCGAGCCAGGCCGCGCTCAGGACGGAGTGCAGCAGCACCGGCGAGGACTCGAAGCGGCCGACGCGCGCCACCGCGATGTACGTCGTGATCTCGGCGTAGAACGCCGTGAACGCCCCGGCCAGCAGGAGCACGAACGCCGTGAACGTGCCGGGCACGAGCGAGAGCAGGAGCACCAGGACGAGCACCGGCGTGCTGAGGGTGAACGGGATGCCGGCCAGGCCGAGGGCGCGGCCGAACGCCAGGGGGCGCTTGCGTGCCGAGAACAGCCACGCGAGGCTGCCCGCGCGCGCCAGCAGCGAGAGCACCGCGCACACGACGGGCAGGACGAACGCGCCGACGTAGGCGCTCGCGTCGGGTGCGTAGAAGTAGCCGAACTGGGACGAGAGCCGGCTCATGGCCACGACGAGGGCCAGGCCGACGAGCGCCCCGCCGAGCACGGCGGCGAGGACGGGGGTCCACGGGGTCGCGGGTGCGTCGGGGGTGCCGACGGCGCGGTCCGTCACCCGTGCGGGGTCACCCGCGGCTGCCGCCCGCAGCGTGCCCCACCACGCCGCGGGGGCCTGGGCGACGCCCGGGCGCTGTGCCGGCGCCGACGCGGCGGGCGCGTACGACGGGGGCGGGCCGGCAGGCGGCTGCCCCGAGGGTGCGGGCGGGGTGGGCGGGGGGTACGCGGCGTCTCCCGCGTGGTGCGGCGGGACGCCTCCGGGCGTGCTCGGCGGCTGCCCCTCGTCGGGCGGGGGCGGGGCGTACGGGTGTGTCACGGGTGTGCCTCTCTGGTTCCTGAGCACGGCCAGACGCGCCCGGCCGGCGGCAGGAGGTGCACGTCCGGGAGGGCGGCGCTGGTGAGGTCAGCACGGAGCGACCCGTCCCGGCTCGCCCTCCCATCGACCGCCGTGACACCGGTCGGAGGGGACGTGGGACGTGTCACACGATCGGATCGTGACGCGGCTAGGTCGGCCGGGCACCGGATCAGGGGCGGGGGCCACGGTGCCCGTCGAGGCGGCATGACGCGACGCGGGCCGCAGCCGCCGTCGTCCTCCCCGTCGCGCCGCACCGCGGACGCGGCTCAGCGGGTGCGCGCGTCCCCGCCCTCCTAGAGTCCCGTCGCATGACCGGGGACGTGCGCATCGGCATCTCCGGGTGGCGGTACGCGCCGTGGCGCGGGGTCTTCTACCCGCCGGGCCTGGCGCAGCGGCGTGAGCTGGAGTTCGCGTCGCGGCAGATGCGGTCCGTGGAGATCAACGGGTCCTTCTACTCGCTGCAGCGACCCGACAGCTACCGCGCGTGGCGCGCGGAGACGCCCGACGACTTCGTCTTCTCCGTGAAGGGCCCGCGCTTCGTCACGCACATGAAGAAGCTCGCGGGCGTCGAGACGCCGCTCGCGAACTTCTTCGCCTCGGGCGTGCTGGCCCTGGGCGACCGCATGGGCCCGCTCCTGTGGCAGCTGCCGCCGAACCTCGGCTTCGACGCCGACCGCCTCGCCCGCTTCTTCGACCTGCTGCCCCGCTCGACGGCCGCCGCGGCCCGGCTCGCCGAGCAGCACGACGACAAGGTGCCGGAGGGTCGCGCGCTGACCGAGACCGACGCGGACCGGCCCCTGCGGCACGTGCTCGAGGTCCGGCACGGCACGTTCGTCACGCCGGCGTTCCCCGCGCTGCTGCGCGCGCACGACGTCGGTCTCGTCGTCGCGGACACCGCCGGCCGCTGGCCGCACCTGGAGGACCTGACCAGCGACGTCGTCTACGTCCGCCTGCACGGCGAGAGCGAGCTGTACGTCTCGGGCTACGACGACGACTCGCTCGACCGGTGGGCGGCGAAGGTGCGCGCCTGGTCGACCGGGGCGCCACCGCCCGACGGCCCGCGCGTCGCGCCGCCCGCCGCGGACCGTCCCCGGGACGTCTACGTGTACTTCGACAACGACGTGAAGGTCCGCGCCCCCTTCGACGCGATGGCGCTGGCCGCCCGGCTCGGCGCCGGTCCGCGGGCGGCACCGGCGTGACCCGCGGCGCGGCCCCCGGCCGACCGCCCGCCGCCCTCGGCGTGTCGCGCGAGAGGCGAGGTGTCGTGCTGAACCGTGCGCACGGTGTACGCACGGACGTACGCACGGCCGTATGCACACGGTGCGGACGCCCGCCGGGAGAAGCGCCGCCGGGCCGCCGACACGCCGGGCGTGACGCGCTCGGCGTGCGGGAGCATGGCGGCGTGCAGCCCACCGACGCACCGGTCCCCGTCTTCGTCGCCGGCATCAGCGGCTCCGGCCCGGACCACTGGCAGGCCCTGTGGCACGCCGAGCTGCCCCACGGCGTCTGGGTCGAGCACGCGTCCTGGGACGAGCCGGTCCGCGACGAGTGGGTCACCGACCTCGACGCCGCCCTGCGGGGCACCGCGGGACCCAAGGTGCTCGTCGCGCACAGCCTCGGGTGCACGGTCGTCACCGAGTGGGCCGCCACGCACACCGACGCGTCGGTCGTCGCCGCGCTCCTGGTCGCGCCGCCCGACGTCCACGCCCCGGCGTTCCCGGCAGCCGCGCACGGGTTCGACGCGCCCCTGCGCCGGCGGATGCCGTTCCGCACGGTCGTCGTCACGAGTCAGGACGACCCGTACGGCACCCCCGGGCACGCGGCGCGGCTCGCGGCGGACCTCGGGGCGGAGCTCGTGGACGTCGGCCCGCTGGGGCACATCAACTCCGACTCCGGCCTCGGCGCCTGGCCGCAGGGCCGTGCGCTCCTGGACGACCTGCTCGCCCGCTGAGGGTCCGACGCCCCCGGACGCGCCGACGCCCGGCGGCCGCGAGGGCCACCGGGCGTCGGGACGGACCGACCGCGAGGGTCAGGCCGGGCGCTTCTGCGGCGACGTCTCCGCCGTCTTGCCCGGGTCGCGCTCCACGACGTCGCCGAGGACGTCGTCGATCTTCTGCATCATCTCGGCCGGGATCTGCACGCTCGCGGCCTTGACGTTCTCGTGCACCTGCTCGGGGCGCGAGGCGCCGATGAGCGCGGCCGCGACGTTGTCGTTCTGCAGCACCCACGCCACCGCGAGCTGCGCCATCGACAGGCCGAGCTCGTCCGCGACCGGCTGCAGGCCCTGCACGCGCGTGAGGACGTCGTCGTTCATGAACCGCTTGATCATGTTCGCGCCGCCCTTCTCGTCCGTGGCGCGCGACCCGGCCGGCGGCTCCTGGCCCGGCTTGTACTTGCCGGTGAGCACGCCCTGGGCGACGGGCGACCAGACGATCTGCGAGATGCCGAGCTCGCGCGAGGTCGGCACGACCTCCTCCTCGATGACCCGCCACAGCATCGAGTACTGCGGCTGGCTCGAGATGAGCTGGAAGCCCAGCTCCTGGGCGAGGGCGTGGCCGGCGCGGATCTGGTCCGCGGTCCACTCCGAGACGCCGATGTACAGCGCCTTGCCCTGGCGGACGATGTCGGCGAACGCCTGCATCGTCTCCTCGAGCGGCGTCTCCGTGTCGTACCGGTGCGCCTGGTAGAGGTCGACGTAGTCGGTCTGCAGACGCTGAAGCGACCCGTTGATCGACTCCATGATGTGCTTGCGCGACAGGCCGACGTCGTTCTTGCCCTGCGGGCCGGTCGGCCAGTAGACCTTCGTGAAGATCTCCAGCGACTCGCGCCGCTCACCCTTCAGCGCCTCGCCGAGGACGGTCTCGGCCTTCGTGTTCGCGTAGACGTCCGCGGTGTCGAACGTCGAGATGCCGGCGTCGAGCGCCGCGCGCACGCACTGGGTCGCGGTCTCGTTCTCGACCTGCGAGCCGTGCGTCAGCCAGTTGCCGTACGTGATCTCCGAGATCTTGAGCCCGGAGTTGCCGAGGTAGCGGAATTCCATGCCCCCATCCCAGCACCTCCGCGGGGGTGCTGCCGCACCGGCGGGACCTCCGGCACCCGGGGGACGGCCGGGCGGGTGACAGACTCGCGGACGCCGAACCACCGGGAGGGTGCTGCATGGACCTCGACCTGGCGACCGCGCTCGCGGACGCCCGCTCCGAGTACGACAAGATGGTCGCGGGCGACTGGTACCGGTACCGGTACGGGCCGGAGCTGGCGGAGATGACGACGTCGACGCAGCGCACCTGCCGGCGCATCACCGCCCTCTACGACGAGGACCGCGACGCCGCGCTCGCGATGTTCCGCGAGCTGCTCGGCACGGTCGGCGAGGGCGTCGACTTCCGCCCGCCGTTCTACCTGGACTACGGCCACCGCCTGCACGTCGGGGACCGCACGTTCGTCAACGCGGACTTCCTCACGCTCGGCGGCGGCGAGATCCGCATCGGTGCGGACGTGCTCATCGGCCCGAGCGTCCGGCTGTACACGCCGACGCACGTCCTCGACCCCGCGCTGCGGCCGGACGGCTGGGAGCGGGTCGACCCGATCATCATCGAGGACGGCGTGTGGCTGGGCGGCAGCGTCGTGGTGTGCCCGGGCGTGACGATCGGGGCGCGCTCCGTGATCGGGGCAGGGTCGGTCGTGACGAAGGACGTCCCGCCGGACGTCGTGGCGGTCGGCAACCCGGCCCGCGTCGTCAAGGACCTGCGGGCCGGCTGACCGCCGTGCCGTAGGCTGGACGTGAAGCGACTCACAACTGAACACGCTGCTCGAACCGCGGCGGGAGAGCTCCCGCCGGCCGCCCCTCGGGGCGCCGACGCGGGACGCCGAAGGAGCAACCCTCCCCGGGAATCTCTCAGGCCCCCGTACCGCCGCGGCCAGGCAACTCTGGAAAGCGGCGCCGGCACGTCCGGCGCCCACCGACGGTGCAAGCCGGCGCGCCCCGGAGCCTCATGAGGCTCATGGCGGACCGGCAAAACTCTCAGGTCGCCGCCCCCACCGGCGTGCGGATGACAGAGCGGGGAGCCCCCAGCCCGTCCCGGTGCCCGGCACCGGACGACCCCGTGGAGCAGCCGTGACCGACCTCGACGTGCAGTCCCTCGCCGCCACCGGGCGGTCCGCGACGCCCGTGCCGCACGCCCCCGCCGCCCGCGGCTTCGCCGACCGGCACATCGGGCCGCGCGGCGACGAGACGGCGCGCATGCTCGCGACGCTCGGCTTCGACAGCCTCGACGCGCTGGTCGACGCCGCCGTCCCCGCGACGATCCGCACCGGACGCCCGCTCGACCTGCCGCCCGCCCGCGGCGAGTCCGAGGTCCTCGCGGACCTGCGCGCGGTCGCCGGCCGCAACCGCGTCATGACGCAGATGATCGGGCAGGGCTACTACGACACCGTGACGCCGCCGGTGGTCCGCCGCAACGTGCTCGAGTCGCCCGCCTGGTACACCGCGTACACCCCGTACCAGCCGGAGATCTCCCAGGGCCGGCTCGAGGCGCTGCTCAACTTCCAGACCGTCGTCTCCGACCTGACCGGCCTCGACGTCGCGAACGCGTCCCTGCTCGACGAGGCCACCGCCGTCGCGGAGGCCGTCGCGCTCATGTGGCGGGCCTCGAAGGCGTCGACCGGCACCGTCGTCCTCGACGCTGACCTGTTCCCGCAGTCGCTCGCCGTCACGCAGGGCCGTGCGCGCGCGGTGGGCCTGCCGGTGGTCGTCGCGGACCTCACCGACGGCCTGCCGGAGGTCGACGGCCCGCTGGTGGGCGTCGTCGTGCAGCAGGTCGGCGCGTCGGGCGCGCTCCGGGACCTGCGCCCGGTGGTCGCGGCGGCGAAGGAGCGCGGTGCCCTCGTCACGGTCGCCGCGGACCTGCTCGCCCTCACGCTCGCGACGACGCCCGGCGAGCTCGGCGCCGACGTCGCGGTCGGCTCGGCGCAGCGGTTCGGCGTCCCGCTGTTCGGCGGCGGCCCGCACGCCGCGTTCATGGCCGTGCGCACCGGCCTCGAGCGCACGCTGCCCGGCCGGCTCGTCGGGGTCTCCGTCGACGCCGACGGCGCCCCCGCGTACCGCCTCGCGCTGCAGACGCGCGAGCAGCACATCCGCCGCGAGAAGGCGACGAGCAACATCTGCACCGCGCAGGCGCTGCTCGCGATCGTCGCGTCGATGTACGCCGTCTTCCACGGGCCCGACGGGCTGCGCGACATCGCGCGCCGGGTGCACGGACAGGCGGTCCGCCTGGCCGAGGTGCTGCGCGAGGCCGACGTCACCGTGGAGCACGACGCGTTCTTCGACACCGTGCGCGCCGTCGTCCCCGGCCGCGCCCGCGACGTCGTGCGAGCCGCCGCCGTCCGCGGCGTCAACCTGTGGGCACCGGACGCCGACCACGTCCAGGTCGCGTGCGACGAGACCACGACGGACCACGACCTGCTGCGGGTCGCGCTCGCGTTCGCCGAGGGCGGCGCGACCGCGCTCACCCCGGACGACGCGGGCCGGTACTCCGTCGGGTTCGTCGGCGCCCGCCCGGCCGACCTGCCGCCGCACCTGTCGCGCACGAGCGACTACCTCACGCACCCCGTCTTCCACCGGTACCGCTCCGAGACGGCGATGCTGCGCTACCTGCGGCGCCTGTCCGACAAGGACCTCGCCCTGGACCGCACGATGATCCCGCTGGGCTCCTGCACCATGAAGCTCAACGCGACCGTCGAGATGGAGCCGATCTCCTGGCCCGAGCTCGCGACGATCCACCCGTACGCCCCGCACGACCAGACCGAGGGCTACGCCGCGCTCGTCGACGAGCTGCAGCGCTGGCTCGCGGAGATCACCGGCTACGCCGCGGTGTCGGTGCAGCCGAACGCCGGCTCGCAGGGCGAGCTCGCCGGGCTGCTCGCGATCCACGCGTACCACGAGGCGCGCCGCGGGCCCGGTGACGAGCCGCGCGACATCTGCCTCATCCCCGCCTCCGCGCACGGCACGAACGCCGCGTCCGCCGCGCTCGCGGGCCTCAAGGTCGTCGTCGTCGCGACGGCCGAGGACGGCGAGGTCGACCTCGCCGACCTGCGCGCCAAGCTCGACCAGCACGGCCCCCGCGTCGCGGCGATCATGATCACCTACCCCTCGACGCACGGCGTCTACGAGGAGCACGTGGGCGAGGTGTGCGACCTCGTGCACGCCGCGGGCGGTCAGGTGTACATCGACGGCGCGAACCTCAACGCGCTGGTCGGCCTCGCGCGGCCCGGTGAGCTGGGCAGCGACGTATCCCACCTGAACCTGCACAAGACGTTCTGCATCCCGCACGGCGGCGGCGGCCCGGGTGTGGGTCCGGTCGCGGTGGCGCAGCACCTCGTGCCGTTCCTGCCCGGCGACCCGACGCCGTCGGGCGAGGGCTCCGCCGCGCCGGTGCCGCCCGTGTCGGCGGCGCGCTGGGGCTCGGCCGGGATCCTGCCGATCTCCTGGGCGTACGTCGCGCTCATGGGCGCCGACGGCCTGCGCGCGGCGACGGAGACCGCGGTGCTCGCCGCGAACTACCTCGCCGCGCGCCTCGCGCCGCACTACCCGGTGCTCTACACGGGCCCCAACGGCCTCGTCGCGCACGAGTGCATCCTCGACCTGCGCCCGATCACCAAGGCCACGGGCGTCACGGCCGAGGACGTCGCGAAGCGGCTCATGGACTACGGCTTCCACGCGCCGACCCTGTCGTTCCCGGTGGCGGGCACGCTCATGGTCGAGCCGACCGAGAGCGAGGACCTCGCCGAGCTCGACCGGTTCGTCGACGCCATGGTCGCGATCCGCGCCGAGGTCGACGCCGTCGAGGACGGGCGCTGGCCGCTCGCGGACAGCCCGCTGCGGAACGCGCCGCACACCGCGGCGTCCGTGACGGCCGACGCGTGGGAGCACGCCTACGGGCGCGAGACCGCCGCGTACCCGCTGGCGAGCCTGCGGCAGGACAAGTACTGGCCGCCCGTGCGGCGCATCGACGGCGCCCGCGGCGACCGCAACCTGCAGTGCTCGTGCCCGCCCGTCGAGGCGTTCGCGGACGGGGACCTCGCGTGAGCGGCGGGACGGACGCCACGACGGAGCTGCGCTCGCCCCTGCACGACGAGCACGTGGCGCTCGGCGCCGCGCTGACCTCGTTCGCCGGCTGGCAGATGCCGCTGCGCTACACGTCCGACCTGGCCGAGCACACCGCGGTGCGCACCGCGGCGGGGCTGTTCGACCTGTCGCACATGGGCGAGATCGCGGTCGCCGGTCCGGACGCGGGCCGGTTCCTCGACCTCGCGCTCGTCGGGAACCTCTCGGGCCTGCGCGTGCTCGGTGCGCGCTACACGATGGTCGTCCAGCCCGACGGCGGCGTGATCGACGACCTCGTCGTCTACCGCACCGGCGAGCAGGAGTACCTCGTCGTCGCGAACGCGTCCAACCACGTCACCGTGCTGACCGAGCTGCGCGAGCGTGCCGCAGGGCTCGACGTCGAGGTCGCCGACCGGTCGGCCGCCACCGCGCTGGTCGCGGTGCAGGGGCCGCGCGCGCTCGACGTCGTCCTGGCCACGCCGGGCCTGGTCGCGGACCCCGCCGCGGGCGTCACGCTCGAGGACCTGCGCTACTACGCGTGCCTGCCCGTGCGGTTCGACGCCGCGCCCGTGCTGGCCGCCCGCACCGGCTACACCGGCGAGGACGGGTTCGAGTTCTTCCTGCCCGCCGAGCACGCGCCTGCGCTGTGGCGGGCCCTGCTCGCCGCCGGGGAGCCGTTCGGTCTCGTCCCCGCCGGGCTGTCCGCGCGGGACTCGCTGCGTCTCGAGGCGGGCATGCCGCTGTACGGCAACGAGCTCGACCGCACGACGACGCCGCACGACGCCGGCCTCGGCCGGGTGGTCCGGCTCGACAAGGTCGACGCCGACGGACGGCCCGTGCCGTTCGTCGGACGGGACGCCCTCGCCGCCCGGGCCGCGTCCGCACCGGCGCGCGTGCTCGTCGGGCTGCAGGGGCTCGGCCGGCGTGCGGCCCGCCACGGGTACGCCGTGGTGGCGTCGACGGACCCCGACGCGCCCGTCGTCGGGACCGTGACGTCCGGCGCGCCGTCACCCACGCTCGGCCACCCCGTCGCCATGGCGTACGTGACGCCCGAGGTGTCCGCCGAGGGCACCGAGCTCGCCGTCGACGTGCGCGGGCGCCGCGAACCCGTGCGCGTCGTGCCCCTGCCCTTCTACCGTCGTCCCCGCTGACGCCCGGCGCGCCCGCGCCGACCCGTCCACCCCGCCCATCCTCCCGGACAGGAGCACCATGGCCGCCGAGCTGCCCGACACCCTGCAGTACACCGCCGAGCACGAGTGGATCGACGCGGCGTCGCCCGCGACGGTCGGCATCACGTCCGTCGCCGCCGACGCCCTCGGCGACATCGTCTTCGTCGAGCTGCCCGGCGTGGGCTCCGAGGTGACGGCGGGCGCGGTGATCGGGGAGATCGAGTCGACGAAGTCCGTCTCCGAGCTCTACTCGCCCGTGACCGGGACGGTCGTCGAGGTGAACCAGGCGGCGGTCGACGACCCGTCGCTCGTCAACGCGGACCCCTACGGCGCGGGCTGGCTGCTGCGCGTGGACGTCACCGGCACCGGCACGCTGCTCTCCGCCGAGGAGTACCGCGCGCTCAACCCGTGATCCGCCTGGGTGCCAGCACCCAGGCGAATCGGACGCCCGCGTCCGAACGGGTGATACGCCGGGTGTCCTCCGCCATTGGGGTGCTTGCCCCGTACGGGTGACATGGCGCACTCTGCTGGCGACAACCCGTGACGTCGTGTATCAAGCGGCCGTCCGGGACGTCATGTGTGGTGCAGCGTTCGGCACCGCGGGGGGAACCTTCGGTGGTCGGAGAGATCAAGTGGCGAAAGTCCCGTCATAGGGCGGCCACCTGTCC
Source organism: Cellulomonas sp. JZ18 (assembly GCF_009720485.1). Lineage (NCBI taxonomy): Bacteria > Bacillati > Actinomycetota > Actinomycetes > Micrococcales > Cellulomonadaceae > Cellulomonas > Cellulomonas sp. JZ18. The sequence goes on from NZ_CP045245.1 coordinate 81,816, forward strand.
CTCTCATCCGGTACGCAGCCCTCGCGGAGCCGGACGGTCCGGCCCCGCCGCCCACCGGAGGACACCATGAGCATGCTGGAGACCCGCCCGAGCCCCACCGTCCTGGGCGGGCACGCTCTGACCCGTCGTGAGCGCGTCGTCCTGGCCGAGCTGGCCGAGGACGTGACGCTCGAGGAGATCGCGACGCGGCTGTTCGTCACGCGGAACACCGTCAAGTCCCAGGTCCGCAGCGTCTACCGCAAGATCGGCGTCTCCACGCGCGCCGAGGCCGTCGCCTGGGCCGAGGCCCACGGCATCCGCTGACCCCGCGTCCTCCGGGTACGACGCCCGGCGTCCGGCTGGGGGAGAGCGGACGCCGGGCGGTACGGCGCCCGCTGCGCGTCCCGCGTGCACGTGCCCGTGACCTGCTCGTGACGCGTGGCTGGCAGACTCGGCGCATGACGCCGCCCACGCTCGTCGTCGCCGCCGCGCTCGTCGACGACCTCGACGACCCCCGCCTGCTCCTGGCGGGCCGGCGTGCGACGCCCGCGAGCCTGGCGGGGCGGTGGGAGTTCCCGGGCGGCAAGGTGGACCCCGGTGAGCTGCCCGAGGAGGCGCTGCACCGCGAGCTGCGCGAGGAGCTCGGTGTGCGGGTCGGCCTCGGCGTCGAGCTGCTCGGCCCCGACGACGGGATGTGGCGTCTCTCCGAGCGGTACGTGATGCGGCTGTGGTTCGCCGAGGTCCTGGACGGCGAGCCCGCGCCCCTCGTGGAGCACGACGAGCTGCGCTGGCTGCCCGAGGGCCAGTGGCTCGACGTCCCCTGGCTCGACGCCGACGTGCGCATCGTCGAGCGGCTGGCGGAGTTCGTGGCGACGTTCCCCGGCCGCGGTCAGGACGCCCGGGCCGGCGCCGCCGACCAGCCGGCCTGACCGCCGCGCCCGCGTTCTCCCTGGGCGAAAACCCGCCCGCGAGCTCTGGCACTCTCGGGTCGAGAGTGCTAAATCTGTGCGTGTAGCCACCCGGAGCCGGACAGGCCCGGGGACGCACCGGGGCCCGGGAGGTCCGAGGCCCCACGTGAGGAGGTGAGGGGCGTGGCTACTCGTTTCGACCCGTTCCAGGAGATGGACCGCGTGCTGGCGCAGGTGTTCGCCGCGGACCGCGCGTCGGCCTCCATGCCGATGGACCTGTACCGCGACGGCGACCACTACGTGCTCCACGTCGACCTGCCGGGTGCGGACCCGGGCACGATCGACGTCAACGTCGAGGACCGCACGCTGACCATCCGCGCGCAGCGCTCCGGCCGCACCGAGCACGACGTGCAGTGGCTCGCGAAGGAGCGTCCGTCCGGCACGTACGCCCGGCAGCTCACCGTCGGTCGCGGCCTCGCGCTCGACCGCATCTCGGCGACGTACGCCGACGGCGTGCTGACCCTGACGATCCCGGTGGCCGAGGAGGCCAAGCCGCGCCGCATCGAGGTGCAGCACGGCGCACGGCCCACGTCGATCGAGGCGGGCCACGTCGAGGCCCAGCAGGCCGACGCCAACGCCTGACGGGCTCGTCGCACCGGTTCCACGGCCCCGCTCCCGCACCGGGAGCGGGGCCGTCCGTCGTCCTGCCCGCCCCTCCCGTACTGCCCGGCCTCCCGTCCCGCCGCGCCCCGCCCACCCCTTCGTCGAGTTCGGCAGGTGCGTGCCGAGATCGCGACCTCCAGGTGCGGGTCTCGGCCCAGGACTGCCGAACTCGGCGAGAGGGGGACGGGTGGGGCAGGGCGCGGGCTGCGTCAGGTGAGGGTCGTGGTCAGGCGGTCGAGGACCTCCGTGAGGGTGGTCGGGGAGCAGGCGAGGTTGAGGCGGACCCGGCCCTCGCCGCCGGGGCCGAACGTCGGACCGGGCTGCGTCGCCAGGCGGCCCTCCTCCCGCAGGAGGCGGACCGGCTCGGCGCCGCTCGCGCGGACCGCCGGGGTGTCGCGCAGGTCCAGCCAGGCGAAGTAGGTCGCCTCCGGACAGCGCCAGCGCGCCGAGGGCAGGCGGTCCGCGAGGGTCCCCTCGACCGTCGCGACGTTCTCACGCAGCACCGCCAGCACCTCGTCCAGCCAGGGACCGCCCTCGCGGAACGCCGCCTGGTGCGCGACGGAGCCGACGTGGCTCACGGCGTGGCCGACGATCTCCGGCATGCGCGCCAGGTCGGCGGCCGCGTCCGGACCGGGCACGGCGAGCGCGGCCTTGAGGCCCGCCAGGTGGAACCCCTTCGAGGCCGAGTGCAGCGCGACGGCGTCGGGGATCACCGTCGTCGTCGGCACGAACGGCGCGTCGCCGACGACGAGCGGCGCGTGGATCTCGTCGGCGACGACGCGCACGCCGTGCCGGGTCGCGAGGGCGCCGACCGCCGCCAGCTCGTCCCGGGTGTGGAGGGTGCCGGTGGGGTTGTGCGGGTGGCAGAGCAGGTAGGCCGTGGCGTCGGTGAACGCCCGGTCGAGGGCCTCGAGGTCGAGGCGACCGTCGGTGCCCAGCGGCGCGTCGACCACGCGCCGGCCGGCGTGCGCCACGAACTCGCGGAACGGCGGGTAGACGGGCGGGTTGATGACGACGCCGTCGCCCGGCGCGGTCAGCACGCGCACCACCTCGACGATGCCGAGCATGACGTCCGGCACGGGTCGCGACGCGGCGACCGGGACGTCCCAGCCGTACCTCTCCGCGGCGAAGCCGGCGAACGCCTCGGCGTAGCCGTTCCCGACCTCGTAGCCGGTGTCGCCCGCAGCCAGGGCGTCGGCGACGGCGCGGACGACGGCCTCGGGCAGGCGGACGTCCATCTCGGCGACGAACGCCGGCAGCACGTCGGACGGGTAGGTGGCCCACTTCGAGGACCGGCGCGTGCGCAGCTCGTCGAGGGGGACGTCGAACGGGGTACCCATGCCCTCGACGCTAGTCCGCGTCCCGGCGCCGCCGCCGCAGGAAAGGCGTGGCCGGCGGTGCCGCCCCCCGGCATGCTGGCGGTCGTGACGCACCTCCTGTGCCGGGCCTGCGGCGCGCGGCTCACCGGTGAGCTGCGGCCCGTCACCGACGCGGACCGGGCAGCCGCGCCGCCGGTGCGGCCCGAGGAGCCGGCACCGAGCGTCCCGGTCGGCACCTTCGCGGTGGACCCGGAGCCGTTCGGGGCGCCGTACGTGCCCGGTCCCGGCGGCCACCGCGTCCCGGGCGGCCCGGCCGGCTGCGTCGTCCTGCACCCCGCGGAGTCGCTCGCGGTGCGGCGCCACCACGACGGGTACCGGCTCGCCGGGTGCTGCGCCCGTGACGGCATGCAGGGCCCCAACCTGCTGTGCGACGCGTGCGGTGCGGAGGTCGGCACGCTCCGCGACGACTGCTGGGTCGCCGAGTCCGGGGTGTGGCTGGACCCGCAGGCGGTCGCGACGAGCCCGACGCTCCCCTGATTCGCGCGCGACGCCGCCCCGGGCACGGCACCCGATGAGTGCGACCCGGCGCGCCGGTCGGTAGGGGCACGAGGACGACGACGGGAGGCGCACGATGCGGCTGACGGTGCACGAGTTCATGACGCTCGACGGTGTGGTGCAGGGGCCGGGTGCCCCGGACGAGGACACCAGCGACGGCTTCACCGCCGGCGGCTGGGTCATCCCGTTCGCGGACGACCCGCTGTTCGGCGAGGTCGTGGGCGGGTGGTTCGAGCGCACGTCCGAGCTGCTGTTCGGTCGGACGACGTGGGAGCTCATGCGCGCGTACTGGCCGCAGGTGACCGACGGCGACCCGGCGGCGGTGGCGTTGAACTCGCTGCCGAAGCACGTGGTCACGTCGAGCGAGCTCACCGGCGAGTGGTCCGGGTCGCGTCGGGTCGAGGGCGGCGTGGTGGAGGCGGTGACGGCGCTCAAGGAGCGCGAGGGCGGCGAGCTGCAGGTGCACGGGTCCGCACGGCTCGCGGCGTCGCTGCACGCCGCCGGGCTGGTGGACGAGTACCGGCTGCTGATCGCGCCCGTGACGGTGGGGCACGGGCGCCGGCTGTTCGGCACGGACGCGGTGCCGCGGGGGTACGACGTGGTCGAGCACCGGTCGAGCGAGCGCGGGCTGACGTACCTGGCGCTGACGCCCCGGGCGTACGAGGTCGCGTCGACGGCCGTGGTGGACGGCAGCGAGGTCGTCGTCCCCGCCTGAGCCTCGCGCTCGTCGCCGCCCGGCCCCGGTGCACGGGGCGGCGGCGGGTGCGACGACGACGGCGCCCGCCCCTCGGACGAGGGACGGGCGCCGTGGTGCGTCCGCGGCGGTGGGCGCGTCGCGGGACGCCGGTGGCTCCGGCCGCAGCGAGCGGGCAGCGGCCGGTGGGGTCAGAGCGTCGCGCGGACCGTCCGGGTCGCGGCGACGAGGTGCTCGAGCGAGGGCGTGACCTCCTCGTAGCGCCGCGTCTTGAGGCCGCAGTCGGGGTTGACCCAGAGCTGGTCGGGCTCGATGGTGCGCACCGCCTCGGTGAGCAGCTCGGTGACCTCGGACTCGCTCGGGACCCGCGGGGAGTGGATGTCGTAGACGCCCGGGCCGACGGCGCGCGGGTAGCCCGCCGCGGCGATGTCGCCGAGGATCTCCATCTTCGAGCGGGCCGCCTCGATGCTCGTCACGTCCGCGTCGAGGCCGTCGATCGCGTCCATGATCTCGCCGAACTCCGAGTAGCACAGGTGCGTGTGGATCTGCGTCTCCGGTCGCACACCGGCCGTCGAGAGCCGGAACGAGCGCACCGACCAGTCGAGGTACGCCGCGTGGTCCTTCTCCCGGAGCGGGAGCAGCTCGCGCAGGGCGGGCTCGTCGACCTGGACGATGCCGATGCCGGCGGCCTCGAGGTCGGCGATCTCGTCCCGCAGCGCGAGGGCCACCTGGTTCGCGGTGTCGCCGAGCGGCTGGTCGTCGCGGACGAACGACCACGCGAGGATCGTCACCGGGCCGGTGAGCATGCCCTTGACCGGCTTCTCGGTGAGCGACTGCGTGTACGTCGACCACGCGACCGTGATGGGCGCCGGGCGCGAGACGTCGCCCCACAGGATCGACGGGCGCGTGCAGCGCGAGCCGTAGGACTGGACCCAGCCGTTCTGCGTGACCGCGAACCCGTCGAGGTTCTCCGCGAAGTACTGGACCATGTCGTTGCGCTCGGGCTCGCCGTGGACGAGCACGTCCAGGCCGATGCGCTCCTGCAGCTCGACGACGCGGCGGATCTCCGCCTTCATCTCGTCCTCGTACTGCTCCGCGGTCAGCTCGCCCTTGCCGAACGCGGCACGGGCCTTGCGGATCTCCGGTGTCTGCGGGAACGAGCCGATGGTCGTGGTCGGCAGGGCCGGGAGCCGCAGGCGCTCGGCCTGGGCGGCCTTGCGCTCGGCGAACGGGCCGCGGCGGAACTGCTCGTCCGTGAGGGCGGCGGCGCGCTCGCGGACCTCCGGGCGGACGACGCCCGGGGCGGTCGCGCGGCTGCGGACGGCCTCGGACGCGGCCAGGAGCTGCTCGTGGATCGCCTCGCGGCCCTCGGTCAGGCCCTCGGCGAGCGTCGCGACCTCGCGGACCTTCTCGTCGGCGAACGCCAGCCAGGACACCAGCGTGCGGTCGAGAGCGGGCTCGTCCTCCACCGTGTGCGGGACGTGGAACAGCGACGTGGACGTGCCGACGGTGACCGCCCGGGCGGCGAGCGTCTCGAGCTGCTCGAGCACGGCGAGCTTCTTGTCGAGGTCCGCACGCCAGATGTTGTGGCCGTCGACGACGCCGCCGACGACCGTCTTGGTGCCCAGGCCGGGCGCGACGACGGAGGGCGCCTCACCGCGGACGAGGTCGAGCGCGATGCCCTCGACGTCGGTGGCCGCGAGCACGGGCAGCGCCGGCCCGAGGTCGCCGTAGGGCGCCGCGACGAGGATCGCCGGCCGCTGCGGGCGCGCGAGCTCGGTGGCCAGGGCGCGGTAGGCCCGCGTCGTCGCCTCGTACAGCTCCTCGGCGGGCACGCCGATCGAGTCCGACACGAGCGCGGGCTCGTCGAGCTGCACCCAGGTGGCCCCCGCGGCGGCGAGCTCGGTGAGCAGGCGCGCGTAGACGGGGAGCAGGTCGTCGAGGCGGTCCAGCGGGCCGAAGCCGGCGGGTGCGTCCTCGGTCGGCTTGGACAGCGCGAGGAAGGTGACCGGGCCGACGACGACGGGACGCGTGAGGACGCCGTCCGCCAGGCCCTCCGCGAACTCGGCGACCGGGCGGTCGCTCGCGTACCGGAACGTCGTGTCCGGGCCGATCTCGGGGACGAGGTAGTGGTAGTTCGTGTCGAACCACTTCGTCATCTCGAGCGGCAGGTCGTCGCCCCGTCCGCGCGCGACCGTCGAGTAGCCGGCGAGGTCGAGGCGGCCGTCCGCGTCCTGCAGGTCGGCGAAGCGCGCCGGCACCGCGCCGACGAGCGCCGCGGCGTCGAGGACGTGGTCGTAGAAGGAGAAGGCGCTGGGGATCGCCGGGGCGTCGGCGGCGAGCCCGAGCTCGGCGAGCCGGGTGCGGGTGCGGCGGCGCAGGTCGGCGGCGACGGCCTCGACCTCCTCGGCCGTGGTGCGGCCGGCCCAGAACGCCTCGAGCGCCTTCTTCAGCTCGCGGCGCGGGCCGATGCGGGGGTAGCCCAGCACGGAGCCGGCGGGGAACGCCGGGGCCGGGGTCGTGGTGGCGGTGTCGGTCATGACGGGTTACCTCGCCGGTGTCGGGGTGGGCCCGACGGCAAGGTCGCCGGCGGGCTCGGTGGACGTCGTGGGGACGGCGGCGGCCGGGCGGCCTCCGCGCAGGTCGGCGCCGTCGAGCAGGTCGAGTGCCGCCTCGTGCTTGTTGAACGTGTAGACGTGGACGCCGGGTGCGCCGCCGTCGAGCACCGCCCGGACCAGGTCGACGCCCGCGCGGATGCCGCGTCGGTGGCGCTCGAGCGGGTCGTCCACCGACCCGAGCAGGTCCAGGAGCGTGCGCGGGACGGGCACCCCCGTCAGCTCCTGCACGCGCAGCAGCCGGGCCGGGTCGGTCGTGGGGATGATCCCCGGGACGATCGGGATCGTCACCCCCGCCCGACGGGCCTCGGCGACGAGGCCCAGGTACGCCTCGGCGTCGAAGAACACCTGCGTGATGGCGAAGTCGGCGCCGGCCTCCTGCTTGGCGAGCAGCGCCTGCACGTCCTGCTGCCGGGTCCCGCCGGTGGCCTGGTTGCCGCGCGGGAACGCGGCGACGGCGAGCGACAGCGGCCGCACGCGCGCCCGCACCGCCTGCGCGGGCGAGCCCGCGCACCGGCGCTGCTCGACCTCGCGCAGCAGCGCGACGAGCTCGGCGGCGGTGGCGACGCCCTCCGGGTGCGGCTGCCAGTCCGCCTGCCCGGCGGGCGGGTCGCCCCGCAGCGCGAGGAACGCGCGCACGCCCTCGTCGAGGAACTCCTCGACCACGGCCGCGACCTCCGCGCGCGAGGTGCCCACGCAGGTGAGGTGCGCGATCGGGTTCAGCGTCGTCTCCCGGAGCAGGCGCGTGACCAGGGCGCGCGTCGTCTCGCGGGTCTTCCCGGAGGCGCCGTAGGTCACCGACACGAAGTCGGGCTCGGCGGCCTCGAGCTCCCGGACGGTCGCCCACAGGCGGGGCGCGGCGTCGACGTCGCGCGGCGGGAACAGCTCGAACGACACGGTCGGCCGGTCGAGCGCGGCCGCGGGGGCCCGCCGGCGCGCGGCGCGGGTGGCCGGCGCGTGCCCGTCGACCGGCGCGCGCCCGTCGGCGGGGGCACTCGCGGCCCGCGCGTCCGCCACGGCGGTCATCGCGGCGTCCCGGCGCAGGGCCGGGGACGAGGGCGGGCGGCGGCCAGGCAGGACGTGCCGCCGTCCGTGGGGTCGGCGACGTCAGGGCGCACGATCATCGTCACTCCATCGTTCCTGGCGGAAGCACCCACACCCTCGACGAGGAGGGGGGTTGCTGCGGCGTCGCTGAGCCAGGTCTCTCGGCCGCTCTGGATGGTCGGCGTGAAGCGTAGCGAGCGGTCCCGTATGGCGGACAGGGGTGACCGCTGCATGAGACGCGGCGTGTCGCGGGGCGGTCAGGCGCGCCCTGAGCGGGTGAGGACGTGTGCCGACGGGGGTCGCCCTCGGCGGCCCGAGCGCGCGACGTTCGGCGTCGTCGCGTCAGCGCTGGCGGCGGCGGAGCCCGTCCGGCGGCGGCTGCTCGCGCGAGGGGCGCGGCCTCGGCACGCCGAACCACGCCGTCGGCGAGCCGGCGGGTACGGCGAGCAAACCGTCCTGGACGGCGGCCAGGACGCTGGGGTCGGGCGCGTCGGCGCTCTCCCACGCGTCGTGTGCGGCGCGCACGGCGTCGTGCCGTCCCTCGCCGTCCCGCTGGTCCACCATGCCGGGCACCCTAGTCCCGTCGCTGGTCCTGGACACGCGTCCGGACCGCGTGTCACCCCAGTGGAGCACCGGGACGCGCTCCGCCCGGTGCGCCGGTCACGGACGCGCCCGAACGGCGCAGCGCCACCGGGCAGGTCGCGACGTGGTCGTCGACGACGCCGCACGCCTGCATGGCCGCGTACGCGGTGGTCGGCCCGACGAACCGGAACCCCAGGCCGCGCAGCTCGCGCGCCAGCGCGCGGGACTCCGGCGTCGTGGCCGGCACGTCGGCGCCGCCGCTCGGACGCGTGCGCGTTCCCTGCGGCGCGTGCGACCAGAGCACCTCGTCGAGGCTGCGCCCCGCCTCGTGCAGCGCGAGCACGGCGCGCGCGTTGGCGATCGTCGCCTCGATCTTGGCCCGGTTGCGCACGATCGAGGCGTCGGCGAGCAGGCGGGCCACGTCGCCGTCGCCGAAGCGCGCCACCACCTCGGGGTCGAAGCCGGCGAACGCGGTGCGGAACGCCGGCCGCTTGCGCAGGATCGTGATCCAGGCGAGTCCGGACTGGAACGCCTCGAGCGCGAGGCGCTCGAACAGCGCGTGCTCGTCGTGCACGGGCACGCCCCACTCCTCGTCGTGGTAAGCGGCGTAGAGCGGGTCGCCGTCGCCGAAGCAGCGGCCGGCGACCAGCGGCAGGGCGTCCCCGGGGGAGCCGCCGGGCGGGACGGGGGTCTCGGTCATGCGGCGAGTCTGCTCGTCCCCGCCGACATCCCGGCGTGTCGGGCTCCGCCGTGTGCAGGGACGGGCGGGACGGTCGGGCTGGGGTCGGGTCGGTGCCGTCAGTCCTGCGCGCGCCGCTCCACGAGCGCGGCGATGCCGTCGAGGATGACGCGGGTGCCGAAGTCGAGCCCGGTCCCCGTGGGACCGGGGGGCGCCGCGGCCGGGTCGAGGGCGCCGCCGGCGACGGCGCGCGCCAGCGCCGGCTGCGTCGCGGGGTCGACGAGCCGGGCGATCACCGCGTCCGGGTCGGCGGGCTCGTCGTCGCCGGCGGCCCGCTCGCGCACCGTGTACGCGTCGATCAGCCGCGCCCAGTCGAGCTGGTGGCTCGACAGCACCCCGACCACCGACAGCTTCTCGGGCTCCGTCAGCCGCGTGTCCTCGAGGCACGCGAGCATCGCGTCCATCCACGCGAGCCGGTTGGGACCGACGGCGAAGATCGTGCTCGTCGTGCGGGCCAGCCAGGGGTGGGCGGCGAGGACGGGCCGCTGCAGCTCGAGCAGCAGCTCGGTCCGCTCGCGCCAGCCGCCGACCTCGGGGCCGACGTGCGGAGGGCGTCCGGCCGCGCGGTCGGCCATGAGCATGAGGACCTCGTCCTTGCTCGTGACGTAGCGGTAGAGCGACATGGTCGTGAAGCCGAGGGACTCCGCCAGCCGTGCCATCGACACCGCCTCGAGGCCCTCGGCGTCGGCCAGCGCGATGCCGGCGTCGGCGATCTGCTCGAGCGACAGCCCGGGGCGCGGACCGCGCCGTGCGGGTGCGGAGCCGCGCCACAGGACGGCGAGGTCCGGCGGGAGGTCCGCGAGGTCCGGCGGGGTCGCGACGTCCGGGTCCGCGCGCTCGGCCTGCCGACGCGCCTTCTCGGCCTCGCGCACGGCGCGGCGCCGTGCGAGCGCCGCGGCGCGGTCCGCCTGCTCGGCCTCCCGCAGCGCGCGTGCCGCCTCACGCGCGGCGTCGGCCGCCTCGCGCTCGCGCTCCCGGCGGCGCTGCTCGTCCTCCTTCGCCCGCTCGGCGTCGGCACGCGCGCGCTCGCGCTCGCGACGCTCGGCGGCACGGCGGGCGTCGCGCTCGTCCTTCTCGGCCTGCCGGCGCGCCTGCTCGGCGTCGCGCCGGGCGCGCTCGGCCTCCTTCTGCGCCGCGCGCTCCGCCTTCTCGCGGTCGCGGCGGGCGCGTTCGGCCTCGCGCCGTGCGGCCGGGTCGTCGTCGGCGGTCGTGGGGGTCGATCGGTCGTCGTCCATTGACTCCCGATCCTACAAGTGTGTATGACATACACACACAGTTTGCGACGTACACAGAAGGAGGTGCGTGATGGAGGAGCCCGTCATCGAGGTCCGGGGCCTGCGCAAGGCCTACGGCGGCCGGACCGTGCTCGGGGGCGTCGACCTCACCGTCCGGCGGGGCCAGGTCCTCGCGCTGCTCGGCCCGAACGGCGCCGGGAAGACCACGACCGTGCGGATCCTGGCGACGCTCGTCGCACCGGACGGCGGCACCGCGCGCGTCGCCGGGTACGACGTGCGCCGGGAGCCCGCGCGCGTCCGGGCGGCCCTGAGCCTCACGGGTCAGTACGCGGCCGTCGACGAGCTGCTCACGGGTGAGGAGAACGTGCGGCTCGCCGCCCGCCTCGCGCACGTGCCCCGCCGGCTCGTGCGCGCGCGGGCCGCCGAGATGCTCGAGCTGTTCGACCTCACCGACGCCGCACGTCGCACCGTGCGGACGTACTCCGGCGGGATGCGCCGGCGCCTCGACCTCGCCGTGAGCCTGCTGAGCCGACCCCAGGTCCTCGTCCTGGACGAGCCCACCACAGGCCTGGACCCGCGCAGCCGTGCGGCCCTGTGGGACGTGGTGCGATCCGTCGTCGCCGCGGGCGGGACCGTCCTGCTCACGACCCAGTACCTGGAGGAGGCCGATGCGCTCGCGCACCGTGTCGCCGTCATCGACCGCGGCGTCGTCGTCGCGGACGGCACCGCCGCGGAGCTCAAGGCCGCGGTGGGGTCGGCGCACGTCGAGCTCGCGCTCGCCGACGGCACCACCGAGCGGCTCGTGACGGACGGCTCGGTCGCCGACGTGCGGCGCGTCCTCGGCGACGTCGAGCGGCGCCGGCTCGACGTCGTGCACTGGCAGGTGCGCACGCCCACCCTCGACGACGCCTTCCTCGCCCTGACCGGCCACGACACCGGGCCGTCCGCACCGGCGGACGGCCGCACGCCGGCCCTCGCCACGCCGGCCCTCGCCACGTCCGCCACGACCACCGTCTCGTCCGACCGGGAGCCCCGATGACCACCGTCGACCTCACCCCGCGCCCCGTGCCGCCGCCCCCCGGGCCTCTCGACGCCGTGCGCGACACGCTCGCGCTCGTGGGCCGCAGCGTCCGCCGGTCCACCCGGCAGCTCGACACGCTGCTGCTCGCGGTGCTGCTGCCCGTCGTGCTGCTGCTGATGTTCGTCTACGTCTTCGGCGGCGCGATCAGCACCGGCATGGCGTACGTGGACTTCGTCGTCCCGGCGATCGTGCTGCTGACCGCCGGCTACGGCGCGGCGACGACGGCCGTCGACGTGGCGGGCGACATGACCAACGGCATCGTCGACCGCTTCCGGAGCATGCCGGTCCCGGCCGGTGCCGTGCTGACCGGGCACGTGGTGGCGAGCCTGGCACGCAACGCGCTGTCCACCGCGCTCGTCGTCGTGGTCGCGCTGCTCGTGGGGTTCGACCCGGCGGCGTCCGCGGGCGGCTGGCTCGCCGCGCTCGGCGTGCTGACCGTCTACGTGCTGGCCCTGACCTGGGTGGCCGTGGCGATCGGGCTCGTCGCGTCCGGGCCGGAGGCGGCGAGCGGGTTCACGTTCGTCATCCTCTTCCTGCCGTACCTCTCGAGCGCGTTCGTGCCGGTCGACACCATGCCCGGGGTGCTCGCGACGGTCGCGGGCCTGAACCCCGTGACGCCCACCGCGGACGCGCTGCGGGCGCTGCTGCTCGGGATGCCGGTCGGCTCGACCGTCCTCGTCGCGGCCGCCTGGTGGGTCGGGGTGCTGGTCGTCGCCCGCGCGGCCGCCGCCGTCCTGTTCCGGCGCCGCTGAGCGGGTGCGGGCGCGGGCGTGGCGTCCGGTGCGCGGTGTCCGGTCCGTGGTGTCCGGTCCGTGGTGGTCCCGGACGCCCGTCCGACGCTCGTTCACCGACCCGCCACCCCGCGCGCGCCCGCACGGCCTACGCTCGCGCCCATGGCGCACCCCACCGCTGCGGTCCCCGCCGGCGCTCCCGTCGCGGAGCCGCCCCTCGTCCGTCGGCAGATCGCGGCCTGGGCCGCCTGGGACTGGGGGTCGGCCGCGTTCAACGCTGTCGTCACGACCTTCGTCTTCACCGTCTACCTGACGGGCTCGTCGTTCGCCGAGCCGGGCGCCGACGTCGAGGCCGCGACGGCGCTGCACAGCCAGTGGCTCGGCTGGGGCCTGGCCGCCGCGGGCGTCCTCGTCGCACTCACCGCCCCGGCGCTGGGCACGCTCGCCGACGCCGGCGGGCGCCGCCGCCCGCTGCTCGCGGTGACGTCGCTCGTCGTGGGCCTGTGCATCCTCGCGCTGTGGTTCGTGCAGCCCGCGGAGGGCGGCATGGCGGACGCGGTCCGCCTGGGCGTCACGCTGCTCGCGGTCGGCACCATCGCCGCCGAGATCGCGGGCGTCGCCTACAACGCGCTGCTCGTGCAGGTCAGCGGGCCGCGGACCATCGGCCGCGTCAGCGGCATCGGCTGGGGCGCGGGCTACGTCGGCGGCATCGTCCTGCTGCTCGTCCTGTACTTCGGCCTCATCCAGCCGGAGGTCGGGCTGTTCGGCGTGACGTCGCAGGACGGGCTGGACGTGCGCGTGTCGATGCTCGTCGCGGGCGCCTGGTTCCTCCTGTTCGCGGTGCCGGTGCTCGTCGCGGTCCCCGACCGGCGGCGCCCCGGCGCCCCGGCGCCCGTCGGTCTGGTCGGGGCGTACGCGACCGTCGGCCGGCACGTCGCGACGCTGTGGCGGGAGCGGCGCTCGACGCTGCGCTTCCTCGTGGCGAGCGCGGTCTTCCGCGACGGGCTCACGGGGGTGTTCACGTTCGGCGGCGTGCTCGCCGCGGGCACGTTCGGGTTCTCGCCCGGCGACGTCATCGTCTTCGCGATCGCCGCGAACGTCGTCGCGGGCGCCGCGACCATCGCCGCGGGGTGGCTCGACGACCGGTTCGGGCCGCGGCGCGTCGTGACGTGGTCGCTGGTCGTGCTGGTCGTCGCCGGGACGGCGGTGTTCCTGCTGCACGACCTCGGCGCCTCGGCGTTCTGGGCGGGCGGGCTCGTGCTGTCCGCGTGCGTGGGCCCCGCGCAGACCGCGTCGCGGGCGCTGCTGGCGCGGCTGGCCGAGCCGGGCCGCGAGACCGAGATGTTCGGCCTGTACGCGACGACGGGACGTGCGGCGACGTTCCTCGCGCCGGCGGCGTTCTCGGTCGCGATCGCGCTCGGCGGCGGTCAGCAGTACTGGGGGATCCTCGGGATCGTCGCGGTGCTGCTGCTGGGTCTGCTGCTGTTCGTGCCCGTGCGCTTCCCGCGCGGCCTCGGCGTCGACGGGCGGCGCGACGTGGCGACGACGACGATGAGCGCGTGACGAGCACGCACGCGCAGGACCGGGCGGCGGACGAGACGACGGGCGACTGGTCGCCCGACCCCCTGCTCCCGGACAGCGAGGTGCGCACCCTCCCGGCGTGGCGGCCGGCCCCGGGAGGCCCGCAGTGGCGCGCCGTCGCCGCCGGGGGTGCCGCACCGGTGCTGACGCTCGTGCGGCCGCTCGCGCAGCCGCCGGCGCCGCACGGCGTCGTCGTGCACCTGCACGGGTACAACGACTACGCGTTCGCGACGCCGCTGCCGGACGCGCTGCGCCAGGCCGGGTGGGCGTACCTCGCCGTCGACGCGCGCCGGGCCGGGCGCTCGACGCGCCCCGGCGACGTGCCGCACTACCAGGGCGACCTGCGTGAGCAGGCGTCGGACCTGGGGCGCGCGGTCGCGGCGGCGCGGACGAGGTGGCCCGACGTGCCCGTCGTCGTGCACGGCCACTCGACCGGCGGCCTCGTGGCCGCCCTGTGGGCGCACGCGCACCGCGTCCGCGGCGGGGCGGACGCGCTCGTCCTCAACAGCCCCTTCCTCTCGGTCGAGCGGTCGTGGGTGACACCGCTGCAGGACCAGGCGCTGCGCCCGCTCGCGCGCACCGCCCCGCTGCGCGTGCTGGCCGGCTCGCCATCGCACTACGCGGCCCGGATGCGCGAGCGGTGGGAGTTCGACACCGAGCTCAAGCGCCCCGACGGGGTGCCCGTGCGGGCCGGGTGGCTGGCGGCCGTGCGGGCGGGGCAGCGGCGCGTCGCGGCCGGACTCGAGATCGCCGTCCCCACGCTGGTCGCGCGCTCGGCGCGGTCGACGGCCGACCTCGGCGAGGGGGACGACCTCGACACCGTGGACACGGTGCTCGACGTGACGACGATCGCCGCGCTCGCGCCGGGCCTGGGCACCGACGTGCGGGAGGTGGTCGTGGAGGGCGGCGTGCACGACCTCGTGCTCTCGCACGACGAGCCGCGACGGGCGTACCTCGACGCGCTCGTGCGGTTCCTGGACGAGGTGGCGGACCGGCCGCGGGGATGAGGGGCGGCGTCCGCGCGGTTGCTGCGGACGTGACCCGTCGTGCGAGCGAGGAGGCCCGATGAGCGCCGACAGCACCACCCTGACCGACGAGGACCGCACGCTGCTGCGCCGGCCGCTGCACGCGTTCTTCACGGCCGCGGCCGGGCCCGTGCCGCCGCAGCCGCGGCCCGTGTGGTTCGAGCTCGCGGACGACGACACCGTCCAGCTGTTCACCGGCCCGGAGTCCCTCAAGGTGCGGCACCTGCGCCGCGACCCGCGGGCGTCGCTGGTCGTCGCAGCGCCGGTGGGCGAGCGGGAGCACTGGGTGGCGGTGAGCGGTCCGGTCACGGTCGAGGCGGACGGCGCGCACGAGCTCGCCGCCCGCCTGGCCGCCCGCTACTGGGACCTGGACGACCCGGCCCGCTCCCGGGACCTCGAGGGTCTGCTCGCGGACGACTACGTGCGGCTCGTGCTGCACCCGGAGCAGGTGCGGCGCACGGTGTTCTGAGGGCGCGGCGCCGTCAGCCCCGGTCGAGCCGGTCCAGCAGATCGACGGCCGCGCGCGCGTAGTCGCTGATCCACCGGTCGTGGATGCGCTTGATCGGCAGCGGCGCGAGGGACAGGTGCCGCTCGCGCCCCACCTTGCGGCCGGTGACGAGCTCGGCCTGCTCGAGCACACGCAGGTGCTGGAGCACGGTGGTGCGGTCGAGGTCGGGGAAGAGCGAGCAGAGCTCCCCGGTGGTGCGCGGCGACTCCTTGAGGGCGTCGAGCATGCGACGGCGGACCGGCGCGGCGAGGGCCTTGAAGACGCGGTCGTCGGCCTCGTCGTCACCCTTGTGGGCCGTGGCGGACATGTTGTAAGAATACAACATGTCAACCGACGAGACACTCACCGCACTGTCCTTCACCGTGTCGGGGCGCGTCGCGCGCCCCTGCGAGCAGGTGTACGAGGCCGTCGCCGACCCCGAGCAGCTCTCGCGCTACTTCACCACCGGCGGCGCCCGCGGCCGGCTCGAGCCCGGAGCCGACGTCACCTGGGACTTCGCCGACTTCCCCGGCCGGTTCCCCGTCACCGTCGTCGAGGCCGACCCGCCCCGACGCCTCGTCATCGAGTGGGGCGGCGAGGCGACCACGGGCGAGGGCGGCACCACGCGCACCGAGTTCGCGTTCGAGCCGGTCGACGACGGGGCGCGCACGCTCGTGACGATCACGGAGTCCTCGTGGCGCCCGACGCCCGACGGCGCCCGTGCCGCGTTCGGCAACTGCGAGGGCTGGACGAGCATGCTGAACGCCCTCAAGGCGTGGCTCGAGCACGGGGTGAACCTGCGGGACGGGTTCTACCGCTGACGCGTCGTCACGCCGGCCCGCGGCGCCGCGCCCGCGGCCTCAGCCCTCGACGCCCGTCGCCGCGTGCGACGACCCCACCGGCTTCGACTCCGGCGACCCGCGCTCGCGCAGGAACACCGCCAGCACGACCATGCTGAGCACGGCGAGGAACTCCGACTGCCAGTTCTGGAACGTGCGGTCCCAGAAGTCGGGGAGCAGCACGTACTCCCCCCACGACACCGGGTCCTGCAGGTCGCGCATCTGCTCCTCGGAGTACGCGACCGCGCCGGTGAGCGACTGCACGAGCCACGACCCGAGGAAGATCGACCCCATCACGAGCGTGAGGGAGTGCGAGTAGACGCCCAGCCGCCACCCGCGCACGCGGGCCCACGCCGGCGACTCGGGGGTGGAGTGCTCCGCGACCTTCTGCTCCTCGTCGGTCTCGCGCCCGGCGTCGTCGAGCGCCTTCGACTCGGGCGAGCCCTTCTGCACGAGCCACACCGCGGCCGCGATGAGCAGCAGGAACTGCAGGAACTCCGACTGCCAGTTCTCCGTCACGTCCACGGCGAACGCCGACGAGAGCACGTAGTCCCCCAGCGTCACGGGGTCGAGCCCCGCCGCCCGCTGCTCCTCGTTGAAGAACGCGACACCCGTGAACGCCTGGCCCACGAGCGACAGCAGCAGGATCACCAGGAAGAAGAGGCTCAGCCCGTTCTCCTTGAGCACGCGCCGAGCGCTCACCGCCGCACCACCGTCAGCACGACGCAGGCCGCGAGCGTGCCGTAGATCGCGACGAGCGTGAGCGCGAACAGGATCCGCTGCGACCTCATGCCTGCACCTCGCAGTCGTAGGGGCGCCCGGGCCGCGCGTCGCACCCGGCCGCCGTGACGACCCAGCCGCTGCCCGACCGGGTGAGGAAGACCGTGTCGGCGGCGAACAGCACCTGCGCCTGACGGCCGGCGACGTGCGCGCTCGCCTCGCCGAGGCCGCCGGCCCGCGAGCTCAGCTCGTCGCCGATCTCGCCGCTCGTGACGGCCTCGGCGCAGGTCGCGTCCTCGTCGGCCGCGGCGGACTCGGCCGCGTCGGGGAGCAGCAGGGCGCAGGCGGCCGCGCCGTCACCGTCCGCGACGGCCGCGTAGAAGCGCGTCGCCGCGTCGACGGCGGCCCCCGAGGCGGGTGTGCCGCTGCAGGCCGAGGCGGCGAGCACCACCGTCGCGGTCAGCGCGGCGAGGGTCGCGCCGTGTCGTCGGGTCATGCCGGGATGCTGGCAGGGCCGTGCGGGCGCGGCATCCCCGGGCGGCTACGGTGCGGGCCATGACTGCCGTCGCAGCTCCACGCCCGGGCGTCCGCCACGTGCGCGAGGGAGCGCTGGTCGGCCTCGCGGCCGGGGCGCTCGTCGGCCTGGTCGCGGGAGCGGCCGACGGCTGGCTGTCCTGGTCGCTGTTCCTCGGCGCGGTGGTCGGCTGCTCGGCCGGTCTCGTCGCGTCGGGGAGCGGGGTGCTGCTGGTGCGGGTCACCGGCGCCGCGGGGTCGGTGGCGCGGGTCGCCGCGGTCGCGCTCGCCGAGGGTGCGGGTGCTGCCGTCGTGGTCGCCGTGCTCACCCGGCTCCTGCACGTCGTGGAGCCGTGGTCGGTCGTCGCCCCGCTCGCGAGCCTCCTGACCGCGGCGGCCTTCGCCTGGTGGCGTGGGCCCCTGGGCAGCGACCGGACGGGTCCCGGCCGGTGACGGCCGGCGGGGGTCGGTCAGGACCCCGACGACCCCGGGCGCGGGCAGCACGCCCGGGCGAGCCGAGGCGGCTCAGGCGCCCTCGCAGCGCCCCGCGCGCCAGTACCCCATGAACGCCACGGCCTTGCGGTCGACGCCGCACTCGCGCACCAGGTGGCGGCGCAGGGTCTTGATAACGCCCGCCTCGCCCGCGAGCCACGCGTACAGGTGCGCCTCGGCGGCCAGCGGGGCGCCCGTCGCGTGGTCGACCGGCACCTCCCACAGCATGCCGTGGTCGACGTCGACGTCCTCGAGCTCGACGTCCGGCACCGGGGCCTGGCCGGGCAGGAGGCGGGCGCACGCGGCCTGGACGGCGGGCACGAGCAGCTCACCGTGGTGGCGGCCGTCGCGGCCGTACCAGCGGACCGTCACGCCCTCGGGGGCGTGCAGGTCGAGGCGGTCGTCGGACCAGGGCATCTCGATGACGACCTCGCCGCGCGCGTCGCGCGGGAGGCGCTCGACGATGCCGGCGATCGCGGGCAGCGCGGTCTCGTCGCCGGCGATGAGGAGCCGGTCGGTGCGTGCCGGCGGGACGAAGTCGACGCCGCCGTGCGGGCCGTCCCAGTCGGCGTTCGGGCCGAGCACGACGAGCTCGTCGCCCACCTCCGCCGTCGAGGCCCAGCGCGACGCGGGACCGGTGTCGCCGTGCAGCACGACGTCGACGTCGAGCTCGCGGACCGGCTGGCGGACGGTGCGGGCCGTGTACGTGCGGATGGGGTGGCGGGCGTCCTCGGGGAGCTCGCGCCAGCGGCCGTACCAGTCGCCCGACTGGCCGAGGTCGAGCAGGCCCTCGTAGCCCGCCGTGTCGATCGGCAGGAAGAACTTGATCCGCTGGTCGAAGCCGTTGTCCGCGAAGCGGTCGAGGTCCTCGCCGGTGAACGTGACGCGCAGCAGGCTCGGGCACATCCGCTGCAGGCGGGCGACCCGCACGTGGAACATGCGGAACGGGGAGACGGCGGCCTCGACCGTGGTCGCGGTCGTGTTCTCGGTCGTCGCCGTGGCGGTGCTCGTCGCGGTCACGGGACGCAGCATAAGGTCAGGCTTACCTGACCTGGCAAGGTGCGAGTGCGTCACGTCACTCCGGCCCGGGGTGACGAAGCCGGCCCGCCGAGCCTCACCGCCGCCGGCACGAGGGCAGGCGCGCTTCGCGTCCGGGCCCTACCGGTCCTGGTCGTCACCCGTCCGGTCCGGCAGCTGCTGGACCGCCCACTCGTTGCCGTCGGGGTCGCGGAAGCCCGTGAACCGACCCCAGGCGAGGTCCTGCACGGGCGGCGCGTCGACGCCCTGGGCGAGGAGGTGCTCACGGGCCGCGTCGGCGTCGTCCACGACGACCTGCAGCCCCTTCACCGACCCGGGCGGCGCCTGGACGATGCCCTCGCCGATCGCGATCGAGCACGCCGACCCGGGCGGCGTGAGCTGCACGAACCGCAGGTGCTCGTGCACGCGCACGTCGTGGTCCACCACGAACCCCACCTGGTCCGCGTAGAACGCCTTCGCCCGGTCGACGTCGCTGACCGGGACCATCACGAGCTCGAGCCGGAACTCCATCGCCGCACCTCCTCGCCGCGACCGCCGGCCGGACGCCGGCGGTGGTGCGCCCATGCTCGCGCGCACCACCCACACACGGGAGGGGGGCAGTCGTGAAGCGTTGCGGACGCGTGGGGTCCGCAACCCTTCACGACTCGCGCATGGGCGCGGGTCCGCCGTCCGTGGCGTGCGCGCGTCACGTCCGGCTTCCGCGTCAGCCCAGTGCGCCCGTGCCGAACGCCAGGCCCAGGACGTACGTGGCCGCGGCGGCGCCGAAGCCGATCGCGAGCTGGCGCAGCGCCCGGCGGACCGGCGACGCCCCGGACAGCAGCCCGACCACCGACCCCGTCCCCAGCAGCGCGACCCCCACGAGCCCGGCCGACCACGCCACGGCCGTCCACCCCTGCGCGCCCAGCAGGTAGGGCAGCACCGGCACGGCCGCACCCGACGCGAAGAAGCAGAAGCTCGCGATCGCGGCGCCCCAGGCGGTGCCGACCGACTCGTGCTCGTCCCGCTCGGGGACCGCGCGGGCGTCGGCCCCGGCCGCCTCGACCGCCTCGACCGCCGCCGCCGCCCCGTGCGCCGCGGACGGTGCCGGCGTGTGCCCAGGCAGCGTCGTCGTCGTCCGCAGCAGCGAGTTCGTCACCTGCTGCCGCGCCTCGTACTGGGCCAGGGACGCCAGCACGACGTCGGCGCGCGTCTGCGCCTCGTCCGGCGACATCCCGCGGGCCCGGTAGACGAGCGCGAGCTCGTTCGCGTCGACGTCGAGGTGGGCGAGCGCGGCGGCGGCGTCGGCGTCCGGCCGCGACGCCTCGAGCAGCTCGCGCTGCGAGCGCACCGACACGTACTCGCCGGCGCCCATCGACAGCGCGCCCGCCAGGAGGCCCGCCAGCCCGGTGAGCAGCACGGTGCCCGTCGCGACGCCGGACGCGCCGATGCCGAGCACCAGCGCGAGGTTCGACACGAGCCCGTCGTTGGCGCCGAACACCGCGGCCCGGAAGGTGCCGGAGATCTGCTGGCGCCCGCGCATCGCGAGCCCGCGGACGACCTCCTCGTGGATCTGCTCGTCGGCGGCCATGCGCGGCGTCGCCTCCGCGTCGCGCTCGTACGTCGACCGTGCCTCGGCGCGCTGCGCGAGCGCGAGCACGAACACCGAGCCGAACCGGCGCGCGAGCCAGCCGAGCACGCGGCTGCGCCAGTCGCCCCGCAGCGGCCGGCCGACCCGGTCACCCAGCAGCTCGAGCCAGTGCGACTCGTGCCGGCGCTCCGCCTCCGCGAGGGCCAGCAGGATGTCGCGCTCCTCACCGGTGCGGCGACCGGCGAGGTCGCGGTAGACCGCCGCCTCCGCGCGCTCGTTGGCGAGGTTGCGGCGCCACCGGCGCAGCTGCGCGGGCGTCGCGGGGACGCCGGGGGAGGGGGCGGCGGGGCGGTCGGGCGTGCTCATGGTGCTCCGGGGACGACGACGACGGGGCGCACGCGGACGAGCCCGGGACCGTGAGGTCCCGGGCTGCGTCGGTGCACCCGCACCGTAGGCGGGCCGCGGAGGTTGCGATAACGGGCGGCGCGGGGATGCCGTGACCCCCGCCGACGGGTTTCGGGCGTCCGAACGCGGCCCCGGCGCCGGTCAGGCCGAGGGCGCGGCGTCCCGCAGCCGGGCGAGCAGCGGCTCGGCGGCCTCCGCGAGGAACCGCTCCTGGCCCTCGTCGCCGACCTGCACGAGCGCGATGTCGGTGAAGCCGGCCTCCCAGTAGGCGGAGACGGCCTCGACGATCGCGTCGAGGTCCGGCCCGCACGGGATCTGCTCGGCGACGTCGTCGGGACGCACGAACTGGCTGGCCGCGTCGAAGGACTCGGTGGTCGGCAGGTCGGCGTTGACCTTCCAGCCGCCGCCGAACCAGCGGAACTGCTCGTGGGCGCGCTCCTTGGCGCGCTCCGGGTCGGGGTCCCACGAGATCGGGATCTGGCCGATCTTGCGCGACGGGGTGTCGCCGAGGCCGTCCTCGGCGCGGGCGGCGTCCCAGCGCTCGACGAGGTCGGCGTCCGGCTCGACCGCGATGAGGTGGTCCGCGAGCCCGCTGAACCGCGAGATCGACTGGTTGCCCGAGACCGCGACGCCGATCTCGAGCGGCTCGTCCGGCAGGTCCCACAGCTTCGCGGAGTCGACGCGGAAGTGGACGCCCTCGTACGTCACGCGCTCGCCCGACAGCAGCTCGTGGATGATCTCGAGCGCCTCCTCCAGCAGGTCGTGCCGCTCACCGACGGCGGGCCAGCGCTCGCCGACGACGTGCTCGTTGAGGTTCTCGCCCGCGCCGACGCCGAGCGTGAACCGGTCCTCGGAGAGGATCGCGAGCGTCGCCGCCTTCTGCGCCACGACCGCCGGGTGGTACCGGATGGTCGGGCAGGTCACGTACGTCATGAGGCCGATGCGCTGCGTCGCCTGCGCGACCGCGCCGAGCAGCGTCCACGCGTACGGCGCGTGGCCCTGCTCGTCCAGCCAGGGGAAGTAGTGGTCGGACGACACGGCGAAGTCGAACCCGAGCCGGTCGGCCGCCTGCGCGTACCGGACCAGCTCGCGCGGTCCGGACTGCTCGGTCATGAGGGTGTACCCGAATCGCGTCATGGCACGAGCGTCGTGCGGATGCGGCGATCCGGCATCCGGAGGCGGCGGGTCAGTGGTGGTGCCCGTGCCGGCCCAGGGTCTCGACGGGCGTCGCGCCGGGACGCGTCCACTGCGGCGTGGGCCGGGTGTCCTCGCCCCAGCCGGCGCGGCCGCCCGCGTCGGTGCGCCAGTACCAGCACGGCTCGTGCCCCTGCGGCCAGCCGTCGGGGACGTCCTGCCACGCCTCGCGGCGGCCGTACGGCGTCATGTCGAGCAGCGCGAACACCGGGTTCGCGACCTCGACGCCCCGGCCGGTGACCGTGTACGTGAGGAAGACGCGGCCGCCGTCGCGCAGGAAGCAGGCGAACGAGCCCATGTCCTCCCCAGCGGTGGCGGGGTGTCGCGGACCGAGTACCAGGGCTGCGCGTAGCCCATGAACGCGACGAACGGCGCGACCTCGTCCCACGGACCGGTGGTGACGACGGCGAGGGAGACGCCGGCCGCGTGCAGGTAGACGGCGGCGTCGTCGATGCTCCACGCGCTGACGGTGCAGCCCTCGCACTGGCCCTGGTGGGGCGCGCCGTCGTGCCACATGTGCCGGTAGACGACCAGCTCGTCGCGCCCGGCGAACAGGTCGAGGAGCGGCACCGGGCCGTCCGCCCCGACGACCTGCGCCGCGGCGTCGACCTCGACCATCGGCAGGCGGCGGCGCTCGGCCGTGAGGGCGTCCCCGGCGCGCGTGTGCGCCTTCTCCCGGACGAGGAGCTCGTCGCGGGCGGCCTGCCAGGTGGCCGCGTCCACCACGGGCGGACGGCCCGGCTCCGTCGTGCGTGCGGTGGTGGTGTGCTCGGGTGCGCTCGTCATCGTGCCCTCCGTGTCGTGCCGTGTCGTGCCGTGCCGTGCCGTGGCGGTGGCGGGCGCGCCGGCGACGCGCACCGCGGGTCACCGGGGCAGACACGCGGCGGCGGCGGAACTCACCGGGCGGGCGTGGCGGGACCGGGGTCAGGCGTCCGCCCACGCCTCCGCGGACGTCGTCACGGGCTGCCCGGTGCGGGCCGACTCCTGCATCGCGATGCCCAGCAGGTGGTCCTGCATGCCGTCCGCCAGCGGGTACGGCGGCGGCGCCTCGCCCCGCACCCACGCGCCCGTGCCGTCGATCAGGTGCGCGACCGCGAGGTCGTCGTCGGCCAGGCGCGCCCCGACGAACGGGTTGCGGTAGAGCACGCGCCCCTCGAACGACAGGTGCATGAGGTCGAAGCCGTCCATGTCCTGCTCGATGCCGTGCATGCGCCGCTCGATGCGCGAGGTCACCTGCGTGCGCGGGTCGACCCAGCGGGTCACCGCGTCGTCGACGACCTCGCCGAGCGAGCCGCGCACGACGACCCGGTTGGCCCGCAGCGGGTTGTGCCACTGGTTGTCGGTGAAGTCGTAGAGGACGTGGCGGCCGCCGCCGAGGTCGAGCGTCGCGAGGAGCGTGCGGGCGTCCGTGGGCTCGGTGGCGTCGGTCCAGCCGTGCCGGTTCATGGGGTCGACCAGCGGGGCGGTGAACTCGCGCGCGTGCACCGTGACCGGTCCGCGGCCGACGCCGAGCAGCCGCCGGGCCAGCCCGATCGCGTGGTACTGGTGCGTCGAGGACACCTGCACGCTCGTCGCCGCGCCGATCAGGCCCTCGTCCACGATGCGCTTGCGTGCCTGGTGCACCGGCAGGAACGGGCTGTGCTCGGCGACCTGCACGAGGCCCGTCGCGCCGACGTCCGCCCACAGCGCGCGCATGGCGTCGACGTCCGGGGCGGGCGGGGTCTCCGCCAGCACGGGGACGGACGCGTCGACGAGCTCGCGGACGACGTCCGGCGTCACGGGCCACGGCGTGCCGGTGACCACGAGCTCGGGGCGGTCGGGGGCCGCACCGGCACCCGGCACGGCCCCGGTGACCAGCTCCTCGACCGTCCGGACGGTCGGCACGCCCCACGTCGCCTCGACCTCGGCACCACGCTCGGCGGTGCGCGTCACGACGCCCGTGCACGTGAACCGCTCCGGCATGAGCCGCGCCATCCGCACGAAGAAGGACGAGCGCCAGCCGGAGCCGACCACGCCGAAGCGGACGGGTGCGGGGGAGTGCTGCGTCATGGACCGTCCTCGTCGTCGAGCCGTCGCGTCCCGTCGACCCTAACCGCGCGCTGCCGGGGCGCTCGCGGGGGCCGCGCCGTGGCTGCTGCCCTCCGCGCGCCCGGCGTGGCAGCGTGGGCCCGCCGGTCCGCGTGCCGGCCCGTCCCCGAGAGGAACCCGCCCGTGCGAGCAGCCGACGTCCTCGTCGCCCTGGTCCGCGGCGCGTTCGCCACGCTCGCGCTCGCGGGCACGCAGGGGATCTGGCGCGACGGCGACCTGCCGGGGCTCGTGTACTTCACGAACATCTCGAACCTGTCGTTCGCCGTCGTCATGGTGTGGGCCGCGGTGGCGTCCCTGCGGGGGCGGGGGCAGCCGCCGGCGGTGCTCAAGGTGGGCGTGACGCTGTTCCTCGCGATCACGGGGCTGGTGTCGTTCCTCGTCCTGGCCCCCGAGTCGCCCGACGCCCCCGTGGTCGCGTTCGGGCTCACGGGCGGGCAGATCGAGCACGAGTGGACCCCCGTGCTGGCGTTCCTCGACTTCCTGCTCCTCGACGCGCACCGGCGGCTGCGCCTGCGCGCGGTGGGGTGGTGGCTCGTCGCGCTGCTGGCGTACTGCGCGTTCACGACGACGCGCGGCCTGCTGCGGCCCGACCTGGGCTACCCGTACGGGTTCATCGACCTGGGGGCGCTCGGGTGGGACGGGCTGGCGCTCAACGTGCTGCTCTACGGCGTCGCGTTCGCGCTGCTCGGGCTGGTGCTCGTGCTGCTCGACCGGGTGCTGCCGGCGCACGCGCTGGTGGGGACCGCGGGCCACGAGCCCGCGCGGGACGGGAACGGGGCCGGCCCGGACGCGCGCGGGGTGGCGGACAGGTCCTGACCGGTACCCGGCCTAGCGTCGACGCATGACGACGCTCTCCCTGCGCCGGCTCAACCGGACCCTGCTGCACCGGCAGCAGCTCGACGCGCGGTCGTCCGCCTCGGTCGTCGAGGCCGTCCGCCGGCGCGTGGCGGTGCAGGCGCAGGAGCCGAACTGGGTGCACGTGGGGATGTGGGCGCGGCTCCAGGGCTTCACGTCCGGCGACCTCGAGGCGGCGGTGGAGGGGCGCGCGCTCGTCCGCGGCCCCCTGCTGCGCGGGACCCAGCACCTGACCGCCGCGGCCGACCACGCCTGGCTGCGTCCCACCGTGCAGCCGGTGCTCGACCGGCTCGTCCGGTCGGCCTACTACGCGGAGCACGTCGGCGACCTCGACCCGGCGGTGCTCGTCGCCGCCGCGCACGAGGTGCTGGGCGACCGGACCGTGCGCCGGCGGGACCTCGGCGCCGCGCTCGCCGAGCGGTTCCCGGGTCGCAAGGGCGCGGTCATGGCCGCCGCGGTCGAGGCCCTGACACCCGTCGTGCACGACCCGGCCACGTCCGCGTTCGGGTCGTGGTGGAGCCGCCGGGGCATCGCGGTGACGACGGCGGAGGCGTGGCTGGGCGAGCCGGTCCGGGAGCCCGACGTGCCCACGCTCGTGCGGCGCTACCTCGCCGCCTTCGGGCCCGCCGGGGTCATGGACCTGCAGACGTGGTGCGGGCTCACGCGGCTGCGCGCGGTCGTCGACGGGATGCGCGACGAGCTGCACGTGCTGCGCGGCCCGGACGGCGCCGAGCTGCTCGACCTGCCCGGTGCCCCGCTCGCCGACGAGGACGCACCCGCCCCCGTGCGCTTCCTGCCGATGTTCGACGACGCCGTGCTCGGGCACCGCGACCGGACCCGGATCCTGCCCGAGGCGGTGCGGCGGGAGGTCATGCCCGGGTGGTCGATGGTCCGCGCGACCGTGCTGGTCGACGGGTTCGTCGCCGCGACGTGGGAGATCGCGGAGGGGCGCGTGGTGGTGCGTCCGTTGCGCCCGCTGACGCCGGACGAGGAGGAGGGCCTGCGGGCGGAGGGTGCGGCGGTGGCGGCGTTCGTCGGTGCCGACCCGGCGGTGCGCGTGACGTGACCGCGCCCGTCGCACGGCTCGTCGGCGTCGCGCGGCCGTCGCGTGCCGGTCGCGCTGCCGACGCGCGGGAAAGCGCTCTATGAATCGCTTCACCGCATAGCCGGGCGGCGCCCCGGCGCGCGATGTTTGCGCTCACATCGCCCCCGACACCGAAGGCGGCCCTCATGCGAACCCGTCCCTCCCGCACGAGGGCCCGCGCCCTCGCGCTCGCCGCGGCGACCGCCCTGGTCGCCGCTCTCGCCGGCACCACGTCGGCACCACCCGCGCAGGCCGCTCCCGTCGCACTCGTCTCCGCGCAGTCCGGACGCTGCCTGGACGTCGCCGGCAACGACGCGAACCCCGGCGCGGCGATCCAGATCTGGGACTGCAACGGCGTCCCCGGCCAGGGCTGGACGCTCACGGCCGCCGGCGAGCTGCGCGCGTTCGACGGCACCCGCTGCCTCGACGCCCTGAACTGGGGCACCGCCCCGGGCACGGCGCTCATCTCCTGGAGCTGCACCGGCGGTGCCAACCAGCGCTTCGCGCAGCGCGCGGACGGCGCGATCGTCCACCAGCAGTCCGGCCTGTGCGTCGACGTGACGAACGGGCGCACGGCCAACGGCAGCCCCGTCGCGCTGTGGACGTGCAACGGCCGCGACAACCAGCGCTGGACCAGCGTCGCGGGCGGCGGCGGTGGCGGCACGTCCTACCCGGGCCCCGGCGTGGTCACCGGCAGCACCTGGGCCCACGACCCGACCGTCGTCAAGCGCCCCGACGGCTCCTACCTCGTCGCGACCACCGGCCGGGGCATCCCGCTGAAGACGTCGCGCGACCGCACCGCCTGGACCGACGCGGGCGCGGCCTTCCCGAACGGCACGCCGTGGACCGCCGCGCACACGATGGGCGACCTGTGGGCGCCCGACCTGTCGTACCGCGACGGGCAGTACTGGCTGTACTACTCGGCGTCGTCGTTCGGCACGTCCAACTCGGGCATCTACCTCGCGACGAGCCCGTCCGGGAACGCGGGCACGTGGACGAACCGCGGCCTGGTGGTCAGCACGACCAGCAGCAGCGGCTACAACGCGATCGACTCCGACCTCGTCACCGACGCGCAGGGTCGGCTGTGGATGAGCTTCGGGTCGTTCTGGTCGGGCATCAAGCTCGTCCCGATCGACCCGGCCACCGGGCTGCGGTCGGGCACCGCGATGCACTCGATCGCGAACCGCAGCGCCGGCATCGAGGCGCCGGACATCCTGTACCGCGACGGGTACTACTACCTCTTCGTGTCGTTCGACCGGTGCTGCCAGGGCGCGCAGAGCACGTACCGGGTCGCGGTGGGGCGGTCGACGTCGATCACCGGGCCCTACGTCGACCGGGCGGGCGTCGCGATGACGAACGGCGGCGGCACGGAGATCCTGGCCGGGCGCGGGTCCGTCCACGGGCCCGGGCACAGCGCGACCCTGCGGGACACCGACGGCGACGTGCTCTTCTACCACTGGTACACCGACGCCGGGGACTCCCGCCTCGGGATCAACCTGCTCGGCTGGGACGCCGCGGGCTGGCCGTACGTGCGGTGACGCCGGACGTCAGGTGAGGGAGCGCGGGCGGACGTCGGTCCCGGCGTCCGCCCGCTCGTCCCCCTCAACCGTCCCGCGGGAGAGCAGCTGCCACAACGGTCCGAACACGCCCCACGCCACCAGGACGAGCGTCGCGCGGCCGGCCCAGCCGAGCAGGACCTCGCGCTGCTCCGGCGCGGTCGCGATGAGGGCGAGGACCGCGAGGACCGCGATCGCGACCGTCCACGCCAGCAGCACGCGCAGCCACATCCGCCACTCGTGCCGCAGCGCCGCGCGCCCGTGCTTCGGCGCCCGCGGCGGACGCGGCCCGTCGAAGAACCGCCACGCCACCCACCCGTCGACCGTGTGCACGGTCCACTTCCCGAACGCCACCGTGTACCCGAGGTAGAGCGCCGCGAGGCCGTGCGTCCAGGTCGGCTCGCTGCCGCGCAGCAGGTCGCCGACCGTCGCGACGAGCAGCACCACCTCGATCGCCGGCTCGCACAGCAGCAGCACCGTCGACAGCCGCCGCCGGCGCAGCACGTACCGCGCGACCACTGCCGCGGCGAGGAACACCCAGAACGCGACCTCGCAGGTCACCACGAGAGCGGCCACGGGGTTGTCCCGGACCCAGTCGATCACCGTCATGGCGCCACGCTCGCGCACGGGCCGGGGCGGGCGCGTCGGGCGGACGGAGCGTCCTCGCCGCGCCGCCCGGTGCGCACGGACGACGCCCCTCCTCCCTTCGGACGAGGGGGCCCGTGCCGGCGTCTGCTGGGATGGACGGGTGCTCACCGCCCTGCGCAGCCGCGCGGCCGCCGCGACCCGCCGCTGGTGGGTGGCGCGCGCGTCGGGGGCGACCGACCGCGCCGACGCCCTCGGGCTGCTGCTGCTCGGCCTGGTGCTGCTCGCCCTCGACGTCGGCGGCGTCGGCCCCACCGTGCCCGTGCTCGACCTGCCGGCGCCGCGCTGGTGGCAGGCGGGCCTGCTGCTCGTCGCCGTGCTGGTCCTCGTGGCGAAGCGTCGGCGGCCGCTCGCCGTGCTGCTCGCGGTCACGGGCCTCGCGGTCGTCGACGCGCTGCTGGGCGGGTCGCTCGGCATGTACCTCGTGCTGTTCGACGCGCTGTTCGCGGTCGCCGTGCACGGCGCCCCGCGCGTGCGGCGGGCGGTGCAGGGCGTCGTCGGGGGCGCGGTGCTCGCCGCGGCCGTGGCCCTCGTGGTGGCGGGAGGGTCGGCCCGGGACGTCGTGCAGCTCGTGCTGGTGCTCGTCGCGATGTTCCTCACGCCGTTCTGGTGGGGCGGCGACGTGCGGCGCACCGAGGAGCTCGCGCGGTCGGAGGCGCGCCGGGCGGACCTCGAGCGCGAGCGCGCCGACCTGGCCCGTGCGCACGCCGACGACGTCGCCCGGATCGCCGCGCTCGACCGCACGTCGGCCGTGCAGGACGAGCGCCGACGGATGGCCCGCGACCTGCACGACGCCGTCGCCGGGCACCTGTCCGCCGTCGCGATCCACGCGGAGGCCGCGCTCGCGGGCAGGCCCGACCCGGACCGCGACCGGGCCGCCCTGCGCGCGGTCCGCGCCGGGGCGCTCGACGCGCTCACCGAGATGCGCGCGATGATCCTCGTGCTGCGGGCGGGCGACGACGCCGACGACGTCCCGGCCCCGCCCGGGCTGGACCGGGTGCCGTCCCTGGACGCGGACGTCGACCCGGCGGCGCTGCCGGTGGTGTCGGCCGCCGTCGGCCAGACCGCCTACCGCATCGCGCAGGAGGCCGTGACGAACGCCCACAAGCACGGCGCCGGCCGCCCCGCCCTGACCGTCCGCACCGACGAGCGCACCCTGCACCTGGAGGTCCGCAACGCCATGCCCGTCGTCGCCGCCGCGAGTCCCGTCCCGTCGTCGTCGACGGGACTGACGACCATGCGCGAGCGCGCCGCGACGCTCGGCGGCACCGTGACCGCCGGGCCGGAGGGGGACGCGTGGGTCGTGCGCGCCGTGCTGCCGCTGGACCCGGCGACGGACGCCGGGGCGGCGGGCGCGGCGGGCGAGGCGGGCGCGCGGGCCCGGAGCGGGGTGCGGGCGTGAGCGGGGCGGAGGACCGGCGCGTGCGGGTGCTGCTCGCCGACGACCACGGCGCGATCCGCGCGGGCCTGCGGCTGATGCTCGAGCAGTCCGGGCACGTCGAGGTCGTGGGCGAGGCCGGCGACGGCGACGTGGCGGTGCGGCAGGCGCGGGCGCTGCGCCCGGACGTCGTCCTCATGGACGTGCGCATGCCGGGCACGGACGGCATCACCGCCACCGAGGCGATCGTGCGGGACGGGCTCGCGGAGGTCGTCGCGCTGACCACGTTCGACCTCGACGAGTACGTCGTCGGCATGGTGCGGGCGGGTGCCGCCGGGTTCCTGCTGAAGTCCGTCGGCGCCGCGGAGCTGGTCGACGCCGTGCGCCGGGTGGCGGCGGGCGAGGGCGTCCTGGCCCCCGAGGTGACGCGCCGGCTGCTGGACGCGGTCGCGGGGCGGGCGTCGCTGGACCGGGCCGCCGACGTGCCGGGCCCGGACCGCGGCGAGGACCCCCGGCTCGCGGCCCTCACCGTCCGGGAGCGGGACGTGCTGGCCGGTTTGGGCGAGGGGCTGTCGAACGCGCAGCTCGCGGAGCGCCTCGTCGTCTCGCCGACGACGGTGAAGTCGCACGTGAGTCACGTGCTGGCGAAGCTGGGCGTCCGCTCGCGCCTGCAGGCGGGCGTGCTGGCCCGCGACCTGCTCGGCTGACGGCAGCCGCACGGTGGGCGAGCACCCCGCCCGGGGCGCCGTGCCGGGGGCCCGTCCACCCACGCTGCCCCGCACGCCCACCCACCGGGACGGCCCTGCCGACGACCCCGTGATCAGATGCGTTCCGGTGCCCGTGAGGCGTCCGATCACGGGGTCGTCGGCGAGCCGTCCCGACCCGTGGGCACGGTCCCCCCGGCTCGGCCGTCGCCCGTGTGCGCGGGTCAGGCCAGGGCTGCCCGGAGGCCGTCGAGGAGGGGGGTCGTGGGCCGGCCGACGAGGGTGCGCAGGTGGTCGGTCGCGTCCGCCAGCGCGCCGGCGGCGATGCCCTGGTCGAGCGCGACGACGAACCCGGCCGTGCCCTCGTCCAGCCCGGCGCCCGTGAGGACCGCGAGGTGCTCGTCCGCCGAGACCCGGCGGTACGTCACCGGGCGCCCGAGCAGCTCGGCCGCCGCGGCGGCGAGCTCGTCGAAGTCCCAGGCGACGTCGCCCGACAGCTCGTACGTGCGGCCCTCGTGCCCCTCGCCGGTGAGGACGGCGACGGCACCGGCGGCGAAGTCGGCGCGCGTGGCCGACGCCACCCGCCCGTCCCCGACGGACGCCACGATCTCGCCGGTCTGGGCCGCCTGCTGCACGGGCCCGACGTAGTTCTCGGTGTACCAGTTGTTGCGCAGCACCGTCACGGGCAGGCCGGACGCGGCGAGCAGCTCCTCGGTCGCCTTGTGGTCGGGGGCCAGGACGAGCGACGTCGTGTCCGCGTGCGGCGCCGACGTGTAGACGACGTGCCCCACGCCGGCCGCGACGGCGGCGTCGATGACGGCCCGGTGCTGCTCCACGCGCCGCCCCGGCTCGCTGCCGGACACGAGCAGCACCTTCTGCGCCCCGGCGAACGCGTCGGCGACCGTCTCCGGCCGGTCGTAGTCGAGCGTCACGACGCGCACCCCGCGCTCGGCCAGGTCCGCCAGCCGCTCGGTGGCGCGGCCGCCGGCCACGACGTCCCCCGGCGCGACGCCCGCGTCCAGCAGGCCCTCCACGACGAGACGGCCCAGGTGCCCGGTGGCTCCGGTGACGACGATCGACATGACTGCTCCTCCTGCGGGTGCGGGTGCGTGGACGTCCGCCACAACCCGCGCGGGTGCTCGCGCCTTCCCGCCGTCACCCGCGTGCGACGGCGACCGTCGCGTGACGGGTCCGTGACGACCGCGCGACGGCCGTCCGCTCCGGAGGCGGGACGCCCGTCCGACCGGTAGGAACGGGACCCATGGTGCGTGTCGGACTCCACAACTCCCACGAGCAGGTCCACCCCTCGGCGCTGCTCGCGGCGACGCAGCTCGCCGAGCAGCGCGGCTTCGACGCGGCGATGTGCTCCGACCACTGGGCTCCGTGGTCGGCGACGCAGGGGCACTCCGGCTACGCCTGGACGTGGCTGGGCTCGGCGCTCGCGACGACGCGCCTGCCGTTCGGCGTCGTCAGCGCGCCGGGGCAGCGGTACCACCCGGCGATCACCGCCCAGGCCGTCGCGACGCTCTCCGCGATGTACCCGGGACGGTTCTGGGTCGCGCTCGGGTCGGGCCAGAACATGAACGAGCACATCACGGGTGACCCGTGGCCCGAGAAGGACGTGCGCGACGCGCGCCTGGTCGAGTGCGTCGAGGTCATCCGCGCGCTGCTCGACGGCGAGGAGGTCACGCACGACGGCCTCGTGAAGGTCGACCGCGCCAAGCTGTGGACGCTGCCCGACGTCAAGCCGCTCCTCATCGGGCCCGCCGTCTCCCCGGCGACGGCCGCGCGGCACGCGCGCTGGGCGGACGGGCTCGTGACGGTCAACCAGCCGCCGGACACGCTGCGCGCGATCGTCGACGCCTACCGGTCGGCCGGCGGTCGCGGCGAGATCTCGCTCCAGGTGCACGTGGCCTACGCGCCCGACCCCGACGAGGCGTTCCGGCTCGCGCGCTCGCAGTGGGCGGGCAACGCGGTGGGCCCGCCGCTGGCCTGGGACATCGCCACGCCGGAGGAGTTCGACGCGGCGGCGCGGGACCTGCCGGACGAGAAGATCCACGAGGCCGTCGTCGTCGACCACGAGCCGGCGCGCATGGCCGAGCGCGTCGCCGCGCTCGCGGAGATCGGCTTCGACGCCGTCTACCTGCACCAGGTCGCCACGGACGTCGTGGCCTCGGACGAGAAGCACCCGCACGCGACGCCGACGGTCACGCCCGCCCCGTCCTCGCTCGAGGCGTTCGTCGACCTCGCCGCCGAGCACCTGCTGCCCGTCCTGCGGGAGGTGCGCGCATGAGGATCCGCGACACCGGCGACCTGTGGTGGAAGAACGCCGTCATCTACTGCCTCGACGTCGAGACCTACATGGACTGGAACGACGACGGCATCGGCGACCTGCCCGGGCTGGTCCAGCGCATCGACCACCTCGCCGAGCTCGGCGTCACGTGCCTGTGGCTCATGCCGTTCTACCCGACGGCCGACCTCGACGACGGCTACGACATCGTCGACTACTACGGGGTCGACTCCCGGCTGGGCGACTCCGGCGACCTGGTCGAGCTCATCCGCACCGCGCGGGACCGCGGCATCCGCGTCATCGCCGACCTCGTCGTCAACCACACCTCGGACCGGCACCCGTGGTTCCGCTCGGCGCGCAGCTCGCCGGACAGTCCCTACCGGGACTTCTACGTGTGGCGCACCGACCCGCCGCCGGACACCAGCGACCAGGTCGTCTTCCCCGACCAGGAGGACGGCATCTGGACGTGGGACGAGGAGGCGCAGGCCTGGTACCGGCACCGCTTCTACAAGCACCAGCCGGACCTCAACACCGCGAACCCGCAGGTGCGGGACGCGATCGCGAAGGTCGTCGGCTACTGGGCGGAGGTCGGCATGTCCGGCTTCCGCGTGGACGCGGTGCCGTTCTTCCTCTCCGACGTGGCGAACGACCCGCAGGACGAGATCGAGCACCCGCACGAGTTCCTGCAGCAGCTGCGGGCGTTCCTCACGCGCCGCGTCGGCGACGCGATCCTCATGGGCGAGGTGAACCTGCCGTACGACCAGCAGCTGCTCTTCTTCGGCGACCACGACCACGACGGCCACCACGAGGGCGAGGAGCTGAACCTCCAGTTCGACTTCGTCCTCATGCAGCAGATGTACCTGGCGCTGGCCCGCCAGGACGCGGGGGTGCTCGCGAAGGCACTCGAAGCGCGTCCGGAGATCCCGCGGGACGCGCAGTGGGCGACGTTCGTGCGCAACCACGACGAGCTGACGCTCGACAAGCTGAGCGACGACGAGCGCCAGGAGGTGTTCGACGCGTTCGGCCCGGACGAGGACATGCAGCTGTACGGGCGCGGCCTGCGCCGCCGGCTGCCCCCGATGCTCGACGGCGACCCGCGCCGCGTGCGGATGGTGTACTCCCTGCTCTTCACGCTGCCGGGCACGCCCGTGCTGTTCTACGGCGAGGAGATCGGCATGGGCGAGAACCTCGCTGCCGACGGCCGGCTCGCCGTGCGCACGCCGATGCAGTGGACGTCCGGGAAGAACGGGGGGTTCTCCTGCGCGGAGCCCGACGTGCTCGCGGGCCCGGTGGTGGAGGGCGCGTTCGGCCCCGACCACGTCAACGTCGCCGACCAGCGCCGCGACCCGGACTCGCTGCTGTCGTTCGTGCAGCTGCTGGCGCGCCGGTACCGGGAGTGCCCGGAGCTGGGCTGGGCCGGCCGCGCGGAGATCCTCGAGCAGCCGCACGGGTCGGTGCTCGCGCACCGGTGCACGTGGCAGGAGGCGTCGATGGTCGCGGTGCACAACCTCGGCCCGGAGGCCGTGACGGTGCCGCTCGCGCTGGACGACGCGGACGAGCACGCCCGCCTGGTCGACCTGCTGCACGGGGACCAGCTGACGCTCGACGCCGACGGGGCCGCGCAGGTGGAGCTCGCGGGCTACGGGTACCGGTGGCTGCGGGTCGTGCGACCGGACTCGCGCCGGCTGCTCTGAGCCGCGCCACCTGCCGGGTGGGCGGTGGACGGCGCGCGAAAGCCCCGGCCCGCCGGGGGGATGACGGGCCGAGGCGTCTCGGGGGGCGGAGGTCCACCGCGCTGCGCCCTGTTCTGGACGCACGTCCATCATGCGTCACGGATGCGCGACGGATTTAGGACGGAGGTCCCGCCGAAGCGTTTCGGCACGGACGCTCCCGGCGTTCGTCCAGGTTCGTCGCGTACCGTGCCCAGGTCCGCCGCCCCCGGGCGGGACCCCAGACGACGGAGGACCCCGTGCGCCGCACGACCACCGCCCGACCCGCCGTGCGCCGGCTGGCCGCGGCCGCGCTCGCCCTGACCCTGGGCGTCGGCCTGGCCGCGTGCTCCGGCGAGGCCGGGGACGACCCCACGACACCCGCCCCCACCGACTCGGCCTCGGCGCCCACCGCCGCCACGCCCAGCGCCGAGGACGTCGCCGCGCTCGAGGGCGTGACGATCGAGGGCGAGCACGGCACCAAGCCGACGCTCACCCTGCCGAGCACGCCGTTCCAGGTGTCCGCACCCGTCGCGCGCCTCGTCTCCGACGGCGAGGGCGAGGCCGTCGAGGTCGGCGAGCTGCTCACCATGCAGACCACCGGCTTCTCCGGCGCCGACAGCTCCGCGATGGGCTCCACCTACGACTCCGGCAGCCCGGAGTTCGTGGAGCTGAGCGAGACGGCGCTGTTCCCGACGCTGTTCGAGGCGATCGAGGGCGCGAAGATCGGTGCCCGCGTCGTCTTCGCGGTGCCGCAGGGCGAGACCACGGTCATCGCCGTCGCCGACCTCGTCGGCTCCGGGCCCGCACGCGCCGAGGGCACCGCGGTCGAGCCGCCGGCGGGCCTGCCCACCGTGACGCTCGCCGAGGGCGGTGCGCCGTCGCTCGAGCCCGCGGAGGGCGACGCGCCGACCGAGCTCGTCGTGCAGCCGCTCATCGAGGGCGCCGGCCCGGCCGTGGAGGCCGGCCAGACCGTCGTCGTCAAGTACACCGGCTGGCTGTGGGACGGGGAGCAGTTCGACTCCTCGTGGGAGAGCGGCACGACCTTCCCCGTGCAGAACGTCGGGCAGGCCAACGTCATCGCCGGCTGGAACGAGGGGCTCGTCGGCCAGAAGGTCGGCAGCCAGGTGATGCTCGTCGTGCCGCCGGACAAGGGCTACGGCGACCAGGAGAGCGGCTCGATCCCCGCGAACTCCACGCTCGTCTTCGTCGTGGACGTCCTCGCCGCGAGCTGACCCGCGCCCCGCGCGAGCGGTACCAGGACCGCCGGCCCCGTACCAGGGCCGGCGGTCCTGTCGCGTCCGGGGCCGGCGTCCTACGCTGGCCGGACCAGTCCCTCCAGCGTGGGAGGCCCGCATGGACCAGGCGACGCCCAGGATCCGTACCGTGGCGCTGGTCGGCGCCGCGGGCGCCGGCAAGACGACGCTCACCGAGGCCCTCCTGCACCGCGCGGGCGTGCTCGTGCGTCCGGGCCGCGTGGAGGACGGCACCACGGTCTGCGACCACGAGCCGGAGGAGGTCGCCCGCGGTTGCTCGCTGACGCTCGGCGTCGCGCCCTTCCGGTGGACGTGCGACGGCGACGGCGGCGGCCCCGTCGACGTGACGCTGCTCGACACGCCCGGCTCGCTCGACTTCGCGGGCTGCGTCGACGCGGCGCTCGCGGCCGCCGACCTCGCGCTCGTCGTGGTCAGCGCGGTCGACGGGGTCCAGGCGGGCACGCACCGCGCCTGGCGCGCCGCCGCGGAGGCCGGCGTGCCGCGCATGGTCGTCGTGACCAAGGAGGACAAGCCGCGCGCGGACTTCCGCCGCGTGCTCGACGAGCTGCGGACGGCGTTCGGGCCGGGGTTCGTGCCGCTCGAGCTGCCGCTGGGCGAGGAGACCGCGTTCTCCGGCGTCGCGGACGTGCTCAGCGAGGACGGCTACGCGTACGAGCCGGACGGGCACCACCACCGCGAGGAGCTGCCGTCCGGCCTCGCGGAGGAGGAGCACCGCCTGCACGAGGAGGTCACCGAGGAGATCGTCGCGCACGACGACGAGCAGCTCGAGCGCTACCTGTCCGGCGAGGTGCCCACCGTGGGCGAGCTCGAGCGCACGCTCGCGCACGAGGTCCGCGACGGCGCGGCGTTCCCCGTGCTCGTCGCGTCGGGCGTCACCGGTGTCGGCGTGGACCGCCTCGCCGACCTGCTGTGCGCGCTGGCGCCGGCGCCCACCGACCGGCACGTCACCGTGCTCGCCGGGTCGACCGAGGTCCCCGTCGCCGTCGACCCCGACGGCCCGGCGCTGGCGCACGCGTTCCGCACCGTCGCGGACCCGTTCGTGGGGCAGGTGACGCTGCTGCGGGTGCTCTCGGGCACGCTGCGCCCCGGCGACCGGCTCGTCAACGCGACGACGCGCACCGAGGAGCGCCTGCCCGGCCTGTTCCGCCTGCGCGGCAAGGAGCACGTGCCGGTCGAGGCGGCGCGTGCCGGCGAGGTGGTGGCGGTCGCCAAGCTCACGGGCACGCCGAC
Source organism: Cellulomonas sp. JZ18 (assembly GCF_009720485.1). Lineage (NCBI taxonomy): Bacteria > Bacillati > Actinomycetota > Actinomycetes > Micrococcales > Cellulomonadaceae > Cellulomonas > Cellulomonas sp. JZ18. Next base: position 118,638 of record NZ_CP045245.1, read on the forward strand.
CGGGTCCCTGCTGGCGACCAAGGGCAGCCCGGGCACGCGCCTGTCGGCGCGTCCGCTGCCGCCGCGTCCCGCGGTGTACGGGCTCGTGCTCGAGCCGGTGACGCAGTCGGACGACGACCGGCTGTCGGGCGCGCTCGCCCGCCTCGTCGCGGAGGACCCGACGCTCGCGGTCGACCGTGCCGGGGACCGGACCGTGCTGCGCGGGCTCGGCGACACGCACCTGGCGGTCGCGCTCGAGCGGCTCGCGCGCGTGTTCAACGTGCACGTGCGCACGGCGCCCGTGCCCGTCGGGTACCGGGAGACGATCGCCCGGACGGTCGAGGCCGAGGGCAGGCTCAAGAAGCAGTCCGGCGGGCACGGGCAGTTCGCGGTCGTGCGGATGCGCGTGTCCCCGCTGCCGGCCGGGTCCGGGCTGGAGTTCGTCGACTCCGTCGTCGGCGGCGCGATCCCCCGCGGGTACCTGCCCGCCGTGGAGCGCGGCGTCCGCGAGGCCATGGCCGCCGGCGGCCCGCACGGCTTCCCGGTCGTCGACGTGCGCGTCGAGGTGGTGGACGGCAAGGCGCACTCGGTCGACTCCTCGGACATGGCGTTCCGCACCGCCGCGTCGATCGGGCTCAAGGAGGCGCTGGCGACGGCCGGGACGGTGGTGCTGGAGCCGGTCAGCCGCGTGCGCGTCACCGTGCCCCTGGCGGCGCAGGGCGACGTCATGAGCGACCTGTCCTCCCGGCGCGGGCGCATCACCGACACGGCGTCCCTCGACGGCGGCGAGGTCGTGGTCGAGGCGACCGTGCCGGAGTCCGAGATCGCGCGCTACGTGCTGGACCTGCGCTCGCTCACGGGTGGGCGTGCGGACCTCGAGGTCGCGCCGGACCACTACGAGCCGTGCCCCGAGCACCTGGTCACGGCCTGACGCGCCCCGGGTCCGCGCCGCCGCCTGCCAGGATGCCGGGATGGACGAGCCGGAGATCGCCGCGCTGACGCGGGCCGTGCGCGAGTTCAGCGCCGAGCGCGACTGGGAGCAGTTCCACGACCCGAAGTCCCTGCTGCTCGCGCTGGTCGGCGAGGTGGGCGAGCTCGCCGAGCTGTTCCAGTGGGTGCCCGCCGCCGAGGCGGTCGACCGGTTCTCCGCGGCCGACCGCCGCACGCGCGCCGCCGAGGAGATGGCCGACGTGCTCGTCTACCTGGTGCGGCTCGCGGACGTGCTCGACGTGGACCTCGGCGCGGCGGCGCGCGCGAAGCTCGCCGCGTCCCACCGGCGCTTCCCGGCGGACCACGTGCGCGGGGTGGCGCCGGACAAGCCGTGAGGGCGGGGTCGCGGGCCGCCGGTGCGGCCCCCGCCGCCCGCGCTCCCTCGAGCGGCGCGACGCGCCGTGCAATCGATGCCATCGCCCCGGGTCTGGCGCACGTGCCCGCCGGTGCGTGAGCCTGCGGCCCATGGTCGATCCCCACCGCGCCGGGCTGTTCGCGGGTCTGGTGCCGGTGGGGGCGCTGGTCACGACCGTCGTGCTCGGCGTGGGCCGCCCGGCGCCGGCGGACGTCGCGGGCGCGCTGCTCGTGGCCGTGGCGGTCGCCGTCGGCGCGCGCCGTCCGGAGCCGTCCCGGGTCGGCCCGGCCGGCCGGGCGCCGGCGTCCGCGCGAGCGGGTCAGGCCTGCGCGTGGAGGTGTGCGACGACGCGCTGCGTCATGGCGTCGAGGGCCGCGACCTCCTCGTCGGTGAGCAGGTCGACGAAGTTGCGGCGCACCGACTCGACGTGGTGCGGCGCCGCCTCCTCGACGGCGCGCAGCCCCGCCGGGGTCAGCACGACGACCGAGCCGCGCCCGTCGCCGGGCGCCTCCTCGCGGTCGACCAGGCCGCGCCGCTGCATGCGGGTGATGTGGTGCGACAGGCGGCTGGTGGACCAGAGCATCGTGGCGGCGAGCTCGCTCAGGCGCATGCGGTGCGGGGAGGTCTCCGACAGGTTCGACAGCACGTCGTAGTCGGCGTCGGACAGCCCGCTGTCCTGCATGAGGTCACGGGTGATCTGCAGGTCGAGCAGGGCGCGCATGCGGCGGTACCCGCGCCAGGCGCGGGCCTGCTTCTCGTCGAGCCAGCGGGGTTCGCTCACGTGCCCACCCTACCGGGATTGTTGACATGTCATCGACGCCGCGACAGGATGCGTGACATGTCAACAAGCACGGCCGCCAGGACCGCTCGGCTGTCCCTGGGGCTCGTCCTGTTCGGGGTCAGCGTCGCGCTGATGATCCGCGCCGACCTCGGCGTCGGCCCCTGGGACGTGCTCCACCAGGGCCTGGCCGAGCGCCTCGGGCTGCCGGTCGGCTGGGTCGTCAACGGCGTCGCGGCGCTGGTGCTCCTGGCGTGGTGGCCGCTGCGGCAACGGCCGGGGATCGGCACCGTCGCGAACGTCGCCGTCGTCGGGGTCGTCGTCGAGGCGGTGCTCGCCGCGCTCGTCGTCCCGCAGGCGCTGCCCCTGCGCGCCGCCCTGCTCGTCGCCGGCATCCTGCTCAACGCCGTGGCGACGGCGCTGTACATCGGCGCCGGCCTCGGCCCCGGGCCGCGGGACGGGCTCATGACCGGGATCGCCGCGCGCGGGCACTCCGTGCGCGTCGTGCGGACGGTGATCGAGCTGTCGGTCCTCGCCGCGGGATGGCTGCTCGGCGGCACCGTCGGCGTCGGCACGGTCCTGTTCGCCGCCGCGATCGGCCCCCTCGTGCACCACCTCCTGCCCCGCCTCACCGTCCCGGCGCCCGCCGGCCCGACCAAGGAGCTCCCGCCATGCCCCGCCTGAACGTCGTCGTCGCCTCCACCCGCCCCGGCCGCGTCGGGCACGTCGTCGGCGACTGGTTCCGGGACCTCGCCGTCGCGCACGGCGCGTTCGACGTGCACGTCGTCGACCTCGCCCAGCTCGACCTGCCCTTCCACGACGAGCCCGGCCAGCCCGTCGAGGGCGGCCCGTACGTGCACGAGCACACGCGGCGCTGGAGCGAGACCACCGACGCGGCGGACGCGTTCGTCCTCGTGATGCCGGAGTACAACCGCGGCTACAGCGCTCCCCTGAAGAACGCGCTCGACTTCCTGCACCGCGAGTGGCACCACAAGCCGGTGGCCTTCGTCAGCTACGGCATGACGTCGGCGGGGCTGCGCGCCGTCGAGCAGATCACGCCGGTCGTCGTGGCGCTGGGGATGACGCCCGTACCGCGCGCCGTCGGCATCCACCTGCGCCAGGCCCTCGACGCCACCGGCGCGCTGGTCCCGACGACCGCCATGGCGAGCGCGGCCGACGGCATGCTCGACGAGCTGCGGCTGCTCGCGGACGCCCTGGCCCCGCTGCGTGCGGCTGCCGCGGCCGCATGAGCCGGGAGCGCCGGGCGACCATCCACCACGTCGCGCACGCCGCCGGGGTCTCGGCCTCCACGGTCTCCCGCGTCCTCGACGGCCGGACCGGCACGGCGGCGTCGACGACCGCACGCGTCCTGGCCGTGGTCGACGAGCTGGGGTACGAGTCGAGCCTCGTCGCCCGCGGGCTGCGCTCGCGGCGCACGCACGTCGTCGGTGTCCTCGCCGGGCGCTTCGAGCCGTTCTCGTCCGAGATCGTCAAGGGGGCCGCGGCGGCGCTCGTCGACACGGACTACGAGCTGCTGGCGTACACCGGCGGCCGGCGAGGCGGCGGGCCGGGGTGGGAGCGCCGGCTGCTGTCCCGGTTGAGCGGCACCCTGATCGACGGCGCCGTCCTCGTCAGGCCGAGGTCGACCTGGCGCACGTGTGGACACCGCGCCGCCGCCCGAGGCCCGCGTCTTCTTCGACCTCTACGCCGAGCTCACCTCGCTCGACCGCGACTGGCGGACCCGCATGCCGGTCCTGCAGCTGCGCCAGCACCTGGCCGTGCTCGCCCAGTTCGACGACGACCGGGGCGCCGCGGACCTCGTGCGGGCCACGGTCGCCCCCTTCCGGCGGCAGCCGTGAACGGCCCCGCGGCGCCGGCCGTCGCGCTCAGGGGCGTCGTCCGGCGGCTCGGCGCCGTCCGCGCGGCGGAGGGGCCGACGGGTCCGAGGTCAGCGGCCGGAGCGGGACGGTGCCGTCGTCGGCCGCGTCGCGCCCGACGGCGTGGCGCGCAGAGGTGAGCCGGTGCCCGACAGGGTCGCGGCCGGCGCTCCGGCCGGCGATCCCGTGGCCGTCGGGGCCGGCGGCAGGGGCCGCGGGCTGGACGACGGCGACGGCGACGGCGTCGGCATCGGGAACGTCGGGTGCGGGTCCGGCTCGTTGCACGAGGTGACGTGGTCGTCCGGGTCCGCGGCGCACGTGTCCTGGCCGTCCTCGCCGTCGAGGCGGTCGTTGCCGGGGACGCCGTCGACACCGTCCAGCGCGTCGGTGCCCCGGCCGCCGCGCAGCAGGTCCGCGCCGGGGCCGCCCACGAGCGTCTCGGTCCACTGCCCGCCCGTCAGCACGTCGTCCCCGCGCCCGCCGCGCACCTCCTCGACGTCGGGCAGCCAGCTCCACGGCGCGGGCAGGCCGACGGAGTCGCCCTCGCCCGGCTCGCCGTCGCCGCCGAGGCCGTCGAGCGCAACCGTGACGGGGCCCGTGCGCGCGCCGTAGTCGACGACGTCGCGGCCGGGTCCGCCGACGAGCTGGTGCGCGCCGTCGGGCACGGGGCCCGTGACGAACCGGTCGTCGCCCTGGCCGCCCTCGACGCGGCCGCTGTCGGTGCCCGGGTCCAGCACGTCGGCGCCCCAGCCGCCCTGGAGCAGGTCGTTCCCGGCGCCGCCGAGCAGCGTGTCGTCGCCGTCGCCGCCGACGAGCACGTCCGACCCGCCCAGGCCCCACACGCGGTCGTCCCCCGCGCCCGCGCAGATGACGTCGTCGCGGGGCGTGCCGCGCAGGACGTCCGCCCCGGCCGTGCCGCGGAGCGTGCAGGCGGGGACCGCCGGGGCGGTGTCGTAGCGGACGTGGTCCCAGGTGGACGAGCCCCGGTGCGTCTCGAAGCCGAGCCCGACCGTGCCCGCGCCGAACCCGGTGAGCGGGCGGTCGAGGACCGTGCGCCCGTCCACGGTCAGGCGCAGGTGCTGCCCGCGTGCCTCCAGGTGGTACCGGTGCCACCGGTGCGTGTCGAGCGGGATCCGCTCGCGGTCCTGGTACGGGTAGGTCAGGCAGATCTCGCCGGGGCCGAAGCCGATCTGCACCAGGTCGGTGGTGTCGCCGACCCACAGCAGCGTCGGGGGCGGGGCGCCCGTCTCCTCGTCGAGGCAGGGGCCTGTCGCGTCCGTGCCGAGACGCATCCGGAAGTCCACGTCCCAGCCCGTGAGCCGGTTGGCGGAGCCGGTCCACTCCGACGTGCCCGCGTACTCGAGCAGCATGACGAGCGTCTGCTCGCCGATGGTGATCGTGCCGCCGCGCGTCGTGGCCACCGGGTCGCCGCTGAACCCGCGCACCTGCCAGGGCTCGGCGGGCGCCCGCCGGAACTCCTCGCGGTGCACCTCGCCCGCCCACGCCGGTGCGGGCAGGAGCAGGGTCGCGGCCAGCACCGGCACGGCGGCCAGGGTGAGGCGGGTCAGGGCGGAGCGGGTGCGTCTCATCGTCGAGCTCCCCACGTGGCAGGTGCTCGGCACGCTAGCGGTGCCGGCACCCGCCACGTGGGGACGGCGGCCGTGCGAAAGGGTTCAGCGGCGGCTCACTCCGACGCGATCGCGTCCAGCACCCGCAACCGGGACGCCCGGACCGCCGGCCACACGGCCGCGAGCACCCCGACGACCGCCGCCAGCCCGACCATCGCGCCCAGCTGGCCCCACGGCAGGACGAGCCGGTCGAGGCCGTCCTCCGCGTAGACGCGCGGCAGGACCGACGCCAGCCCGACGCCGACCGCGAGCCCGACCAGCGTGCCGAACAGCGCGGTGAGCACCGACTCGACGGTCACGGTCCCGGCGAGCTGCAGCCGCCCGAGCCCCACCGCGCGCAGCAGCCCGATCTCGCGCGTCCGCTCGATCACCGACAGCGCGAGCGTGTTGACGATCCCCAGCACCGCGATGACGAGCGAGAGCCCGAGCAGCGCGTAGAGGATGACGAGCAGCTGGTCGACCTGCGCGGCCATGGCGTCGACGAACTCGTCCCGGTCCTGCACGGAGACGACCACGTACGGCGCCACGGCGTCGGTCACGGCCGCCCGCAGCGCGGCGACCGACGTGCCGGCCGCCGCGTCGAGGAACACGGTGTCGACCTGCGGCTCGGGTGTGAGCGCGTCGAGCACGTCCCGCGTGACGACCAGCGGGGTGCCGAGCACGTTCGTGTCGACGACCGCGACGACCGTGAGGTCGCGCGTGCCGGTGGGCGTCGTGACCGTCACCGTGTCGCCGACCGCCCAGTCCCCCGTGGCCACCTGCGCGTTCACGACGGCGGAGGCGTCGTCGAGGTCGTCCACGTCGCCCTGCTCCACGTCGACGAGCACGGTGCTGCCGAGCACGCCCGGCTCGAGGCCGACGACGGCACCGCCGTCCCCGGCGTCCGCGTCCTCGCCCGGGGCCGCGGACAGGCCCGCGGGGACGAACGCGACCTCGGCCGCCGCGCCGACGCCGGGCAGCGCCCGCACGTCGTCGACCGCGCCCGCGGGGAGCACGCCCGTCGCCGAGCGCAGCACGAGGTCCGCCTCGGTCGAGCTCTCGACGACGCGGGCGAGCGACGCCTGCGCGGACGACGCGATGACCGACACCGCCCCGACGAGCGCCATGCCGATGACCAGCGCGCCCGCCGTGGCCGCCGTCCGGCGCGGCTGCCGCGTCACGTTGCCGCGGGCCAGGCGTCCCATCGGCGGCAGCAGCCGCACGGCGGGCGCCGCGAGGACGCGCATGGCCGCGCGGGCGACCGTCGGGGCCGCGACGAGGACACCGGCGAGCACCGCCGCCGCGCCGCCGCCGAGCAGGGCCTCCGCCGCGTCGAGCCCGGGCCGCACCGCGGCCACGCCGACGGCGGCCGCCCCGGCCAGGACCAGCGCGGCGCCCACCCATCCGCGCCGGTGCAGGGACCGCTCGGGGACCGTGACCTCCCCGCGCATCGCCTCGACCGGCGGCACGAGCGCGGCCGTGCGTCCGGGGACGGCCGCGGCGAGCGCCGAGACGAGCGTGCCGACCGCGAGGCACAGCACGACCGTGCCCGCGTCGAGCGGCACGTCACCCGTGAGGTCCATGCCGACCTGCGCGAGCACGACGCGCAGCACCGACACCAGCCCGAGACCCCCGAGCACCCCGAGCGCGGCGCCGACGAGCCCGACGACGACCGCCTGCCCCACGACCACGGCGAACACCTGCGCCGGCGACGCGCCGACCGCCCGCAGCAGCGCGAACTCGCGCACCCGCTGGCGCACCGACATCTGGAACGTGTTCGCGATGAGGAACGCCCCGACGAACAGCGAGACGAGCGCGAAGACCAGCAGGAACGCGGTGACGAAGCCGAGCATCTCGTCGATGTCGGCGCGCAGCTCGGCGCGCAGCGACGTGCCCGTGACGGCCTCGGCGTCCGCGCCGCCGGCGACGTCCGGCAGCGCGGCCGCGACCGCGTCGGCCAGCGTCGCCTCGTCGACGCCGTCGTGCGCGTACACGGCGACGCTCGAGACGGTGCCGTCGGGGGCGAACGCCGCGGTCGCCGCGGCCGGTTCGAGGAACACGAGGGTCGCGCCGGCCATCGGCCCGCCCGCGGACACCTCGCCCACCACCTCGACGTCCGTCACCTGGCCGCCCACGACGACGCGCGTGCGGTCCCCGACCGCCAGGCCCGACGACGCGAGCGTCGCCTGCTCGAGCGCGACCTCGTCCGCCGCCCCGGGCAGCCGCCCGGACAGCACGTCGAGCGAGGGGTCGCGGGGGTCGGCGGCGATGCCGATGCTCGGGGCCTGCGTCGACTGGACCGCGGTGCCGTCGGCGCCCACGAGCACGACCGGCCCGGAGACCTCGGGCAGGGCGAGGCGCACGCCGTCGACGTTCGCCACGGCGTCGGCGAGCGCGAGCGGGACGGGCGTGCGCGCCTCGCCGACGCCCCCGGCCGCACCCGCGCCGCCGGGCAGCGCCTCGGCACCGCGCACGTAGGCGTCCGCGGGCGTCTGCGCCTCGACGATCCCGTGGAACGTGCCGGACATCATCGTGCGCAGCGCGAACGTGCCGGCGACGAACGCGACGCCGAGCGCGACCGCGAGCACGGACAGCGCGAAGCGGACGGCGTGCGCGCGCACGCCCCGGAGCGTGACCCGCAGCATCAGAGCACCGGGGCCGGCGTGGCGGCGTCGCGGCGGCCGAGCGCGCCGAGGCGCTCGAGCACGGCCTCGGGCGTGGGGTCCGTGAGCTCGTCGACGATCCGCCCGTCGGCGAGGAACAGCACGCGGTCCGCGTAGGACGCCGCGGTCGGGTCGTGCGTGACCATGACGACGGACTGCCCCAGCTCGTCGACCGAGCGGCGCAGGAACGTCAGCACCTCGCGCGCCGACGAGGAGTCGAGGTTGCCCGTCGGCTCGTCCGCGAAGACGACCGCGGGCCGCGTGACCAGCGCCCGCGCGCACGCCACGCGCTGCTGCTGCCCGCCGGACAGCTCACCCGGCTTGTGGCTCAGCCGCTCGGTGAGGCCGACCGCCCGCACGACCGCGTCGAGGTGGTCCCGGTCGACCGGGCGGCGGGCGATGTCGAGCGGGAGCGTGATGTTCTCCAGCGCCGTCAGCGTCGGCACCAGGTTGAACGCCTGGAACACGAACCCGAGCCGGTCCCGGCGCAGCCGCGTCAGGCGGCGCTCCGACATCGAGCTGACCTCCTCGCCGTCGACGACGACGGTGCCGGACGTGGGGCGGTCCAGGCCGGCCATGCAGTGCATGAGCGTCGACTTCCCCGAGCCCGACGGGCCCATCGTCGCGGTCAGCCGACCGCGCTCGAACTCGACGTCGACGCCGTCGAGGGCGCGCACGGCGGTCTCGCCGCGGCCGTAGGTGCGGGTGAGCGCGCGGGCGCTCGCGATCGGGGTGGTCATGGTCCGTCCTGTCTCGCAAGGGGAAGCGGGGTCGCCGTCCAGCCTGGCGGCCGGCGGCAGCCGGGCCCATCGGTGACGTCCCTGGTCAGGGCCCTGAAAGTGGTGTCTCGCACCCCGGTCGCCCCCGGCCCTGCGACCAGGGTCCTCCCGGAGGCCGGACGGGTCACGCCCCGGGTCCGGTCCGGGTCGGGCCCGGTGCCGCCCGGGCAGCCGTCGCGCCGACGATGGGTGCGGGTCGCCGGCGGCCCGCCCACCGATCCCCACCCGACACCGCACCCCACCCGACACCCCACCCGACACCCCACCCGGAGGACACCGTGCCCGCGCTCGCCAAGGCCACCAGCGCCGCCGCCGCCGTCGTCGTCGGCGCCGCGCTCGGCCTCGTCACGTACGCGGTGGACGACGCGCTCGCGGGCCTGGAGCGTGCGCCGGCCGCCGTCGAGCGCGGCACCGGCACCCCCGCGGGTCCCACGGGCCCGGCCGGGACCGTGCGCACGGCCGCGGCCGACGGCTGAGCGCCGTCGACCGCGACCGCGGGGTCAGCTGCGCTCGCGCCGGTACAGCGAGCGCGACCAGGCGTACCCGAGGACGCCGATGAGCACGAGCCAGCCGATCGCCAGCAGGGTCGTCGTGGTCTCGAGGGCGGTGCCCGCGAGCAGCCCGCGGACGGTCTCGATGACCGGCGTGAACGGCTGGTACTCCGCGAACCAGCGCACCGCCGACGGCATGGTCTCGACCGGGACGAACCCGCTGCCCAGGAAGGGCAGGAGCAGCAGCACCATCGGCGTGTTGCTGGCCGTCTCGACGCTCCGCGCGTTCAGGCCCATGCCGACCGACAGCCAGTTGAGGGCGAACCCCAGCAGGACGAGCACGCCCAGCAGCCCGAGCCAGTCGAGGGCGTCCGCACCCGGCCGGTAGCCCATGAGCAGCGTCGCCGCGAGGACGAGCACCGCGGCGACGAGGGCCTGCACGACGAACCCGATGACCTGCCCCGCCAGCACGGACCCGGGGGCGATCGCCATGGTCTTGAACCGCGCCATGATGCCGCCGGCGGCGTCCATCGCGGCGCTGGTGGCCACCGACGTCGCACCCCCGACGACCGTCAGGACCAGCAGGGTGGGCGTGATGTAGTCGAGGTAGGCCGCGCGCCCCTCGGCACCGGGGGCGACGCCCGGGGCCACGCCGGCGCCGAACGCGCCGCCGAAGACGTAGACGAACAGCAGCAGCATGACGAGCGGGCCCAGGACGAGGAACAGCGTGAGCCCGGGGTAGCGCACGGCACGCAGCAGGCTGCGGCGCACCATCGTGGCGACGTCCGCGAGCGGACGGGGGCCGGCCGCGGGTGCGGCGGGGACGGCGACGGTGGTCATCAGGCCACCTCCTTCGGGGTCGTGGCGGTCGTGCCGGTGGTGCCGGTCGTGTCGGTGGTGGAGGGCTCGGTGAGGCGCAGGAACACGTCGTCGAGGGACCCGGCGCCGTGCACCGCCTTGAGCTCCGCGGGCGTGCCCTCGGCGACGACGCGCCCGCCGTCGAGCACCGCGACGCGGTCGGCGAGCTGGTCGGCCTCCTCGAGGTACTGCGTGGTGAGCAGGATGGTGGTGCCGGCGGCGACGAGGGCGCGCACCTCGTCCCAGAGGGTGCGGCGGCTGCGCGGGTCGAGGCCTGTGGTCGGCTCGTCGAGGAAGACGACCGACGGGGACCCGACCAGGGTCATCGCGAGGTCGAGCTTGCGGCGCATGCCGCCGGACCACGTGGACACCGGCTTCGCGGCGGCGTCCGTGAGACCGAACTGGGCGAGGAGCGCGTCCGTGCGCTCACGGCCCTCGCGGCGGCCGAGGTGGTGCAGCGCGGCCATGAGCCGCAGGTTCTCCGCGCCGGTGAGCAGGTCGTCCACGGCGGAGACCTGGCCCGTGACGCCGATCGCGGCGCGCACGGCGCCCGGCTCGGCGACGACGTCGTGGCCGGCGACGCGGACCGTGCCGGCGTCAGGACGCAGCAGGGTGGACAGGACGCCCACGGTGGTGGTCTTGCCGGCCCCGTTGGGGCCGAGCAGGGCGGTGACGGTGCCGGCACGGACGGCGAGGTCGACGCCGTCGAGCACGGTCTGGTCGCCGTAGGACTTGCGCAGGCCGCGCACGTCGACGGCGAGGTCGCTGGTCATGGTGGTGCTCCTCTCGGTGGTGGTCGTGCCCGGGCGCGCGAGGTCGCGCGTCCGGCGGTGCGCCGGACGACGGTGCCGTCGGTGGTGCGGATGGCGGTGCGGATGGTGCGGCCGTCCGTGGGGCTCAGGGGCGGCGGACGATCACGTCGCCCCAGCCGCTGCTGGCGCGGATCTCGGCCGTCGACTCGTCGGCGACGGGGCCCTCGGTGGGGGTGAGCTGGTTGCGGACGGCGCCGTGCTCGGACGTCGCCTCGAGCCATGCGGCCGTGCCCTCGGGCACGCCGACCTCGATGGAGCCGTAGGACGTCGTGAGCGTGACGCTGCCGGACTCGACCCGGTCGACGCGGATGCCGGCGTGGGCGGCCTTGGCGGTGACCGTGCCGCGCACCCGGCCGACGGCGATCTCGGCGTGGGCCCCGGCGACCTCCAGCGTGCCGGTGACGGCCCCGACGGTGGTCGTCCCGTTGCTCGCGCGGATCGTGCCCTCGCCGGTGAGCTCGTCGACGCGGACGTACCCGGAGCTCGCCCGCACGGTGGTCGGGCCCGTCGCGCGGCCGACGACGACGGAGCCGGCGGTCACCTTGAGGTCGAGGCGCTCGGCCTCGTCCAGGCGCGCGTCGCCGCCGTTGAGCACGAGCTCGACCGTGCCGAGCCGGCCCTCGGAGAACAGCGACCCGGCCTTGCCGCGCAGGTCCGACCCGGCGGGCAGCTCGACGGTGACGATCGCACCGCCGGCCGAGAAGGGCAGCACGTACTGCTTCCAGGCGTTGGGGTAGACGATGCTCACGGCCTCGCCGTCGCGGGTGACCCGCGTCTCCTGGGCCGCGCGCACCGCGCCGGACTTGGTGGGGTCGGCGGGCAGGACGGTGACGACGACGTCGTCACGGTCGCTCGCGACGACGTGCAGGTTGCCGAACGGGACGTCGACGACGACCGGGACGGGCCCGGGGACGGGGAACGTGGGCATGACGGAGCTCCTGACGTGGTGTGGTGGGCGGTGGTGTCGCTGGGGCGGGCGGGACGGCTGGGTGCGGCTCAGCGCACCCAGCCGGTGACGCGCGTGACGCCGCGCTGCTCGGTGCGGCTCGTGGCCGCGGGACGGGCGTCGCCCTGCTCGAGCGCGGCGGCGACCGCGCGGACGAGCCAGGTGTTGACCGAGACGCCGTCGCGCGCGGCGGCGACCTCGACCTGCGTCTTCAGGCGGTCGGGCAGGCGCAGGGTGGTACGGGTGGTGCTGCCCTCGTCGGCGTCGGCCGGCGTCGCGACGGGAGCGGCGGGTGCCGCCGGCGCCGCCGGTGATGTCACCGTGGTGTCGGACCGTGCCGACGACGCCGGCGCCGGCGGGGCGGTGACGACGAACTCCGGCTCGCCGGAGCGCAGCCGCACGTCGACCGAGCCGGGCGCGAGGTCGGCCGAGATCTCACCGGCCGCGGAGCTGAGGGCGTCGAGCAGGACGAGGCGCACGGCGGCGTCGAGCGGTGCCGTGAGGCGCTCCGCGAGCTGCCGGGCGTCGTCGCCGGCGGCGTCCGCCGCGGTGGCGAGCCGGTGCTGGAGGTCGTCGACGTAGCGCGTGAGGTCCATGACGTCAGCATGACACCATTGGTGGTGTCATGCAACCCCCGATGGTGCCGGGTGGTGGTGTCGTGGTGTCAGGCCTCTGCGGACGGCGGCCGGACGGCGGCCGGACCGGCCCCCGCCTAGCCTGGGCGGCATGGCCCGCTACTTCGACGTGCACCCGCACGACCCGCAGCCGCGGACGATCGCGCAGGTGGTCGCGATGCTCCGTGACGACGCGCTCATCGCCTACCCCACGGACTCGATGTACGCGCTCGGCACCCGCATGGGCAACCACGCCGGCACCGAGCGGATCCGGCAGGTGCGCGACCTCGACGCCAGGCACCACTTCACGCTCGTCTGCGCGGACTTCGCGCAGCTCGGGCAGCTCGTGCACCTCGACAACAGCGCCTTCCGCGCGATCAAGTCGGTGACGCCCGGCCCGTACACGTTCATCCTCCCCGCGACCCCCGAGGTGCCGCGGCGCCTCGCGCACGAGAAGAAGCGGTCGGTGGGCGTGCGCATCCCGGACGACCCGGTGGCCCACGCGATCCTGCGCGAGCTCGGTGAGCCGCTGCTGTCGTCCTCCCTGATCGTGCCGGGCGCCGAGTGGCCCATGACGGAGGGCTGGCAGATCAAGGAGGAGCTCGACGACCAGCTCGACGCGGTCGTCGACGCGGGTGACCGCGGCACCACCCCGACGACCGTCGTCGACTGGACGTCCGGGAGTCCCGAGGTCGTGCGCGAGGGCGCCGGCGACCCGGGGCGGTTCTGACGGTGGCGGACGGGACGGACGGCGGGCGGGTGCCCGGACGCGACCGCACGTACGTCGCCGTCGTCGGGCCGTCGGCGCCGACGCGCGAGCAGGAGCGGGACGCCCACGACGTCGGCGCGGGTCTCGCGCAGCGCGGTCACGTCGTCGTGTGCGGCGGCCGCGGCGGCGTCATGGCCGCGGTCGCGCGCGGGGCCGCCGAGGCCGGCGGCACGGTCGTCGGCTACCTGCCGGGCACGGCCCGCGCCGACGCGAACCCCTGGGTCACCGTCGCCCTGCCCACCGGCATGGGCGACCTGCGCAACGCGCTCGTGGTGCGCGCCGGCGACGTCGTCGTCGCCGTCGGGACGTCGTGGGGCACGCTGAACGAGGTCTCGCTCGCGGTCTCGGTCGGCACGCCCGTCGTGCAGGTCGGCGGGTGGGACCTGCCGTCCGACGACCGGGTGCGCCGCGTCCCCGACGCGACCGGCGCGCTGGCGGCGGTCGACGTCCTGCTGGCCCGCCCCTGACGGTCCACGCACCCCGGGGGACCGGACGACACGGACGTGGCGGCATCCGGTGGACATTCTCGACACCCCCGCCGGTGCGCGCGTACCTTGACCGCCCGTGGCGCTGGGGGACTCGTACGAGCAGACGCAGGCGCGCGTGACGGCGCAGATCGAGCAGGCGCAGGAGCGCGCCCGGCGCGCGACCGCGCTGCGGCAGCAGGTCGAGCAGCTGGTGGGCGAGGCGCGCTCGCCGCGCCAGGAGCTGCAGGTGCGGGTCGACGCCCAGGGGCGCCTGCTCGACCTCGAGCTGTCCGACGCGGCGCTCGACCTCGGCCCGCGCGACCTCGCCCAGCTCGTCCTGCGCACCGCCGCGACCGCCCACCAGCGCGCCGCCGAGCAGGTCGGCCGGCTGGCCGAGGAGGCGTTCGGCGAGGGCTCCGACCTCGCGCGGCGCGTGGCCGAGGAGGCCGGCGCACGTGCGGCCGCCGGACCCGCGGCCGGTCCGTCCCAGGAGAAGGGCCCCTGGGCGTGAGCGGCGGTCGCATCGCGATCGACGTCGACACGCTCACCGCACACCGGCGGCGGCTGGAGCAGATCGGGTCGCAGGTGGACGTGGCGCGGGACGCCGCCGGGTCGGTGAACCTCGGCGGCGGAGCGTTCGGCCTCATGTGCGCGTTCCTCGTGCCGCCGCTGCAGGTCGTGCAGACCGCCGCGCAGTCGTCGATCGCCCGGGTCGCCTCCTCGCTCGAGCGCGCCGGCAGCGAGGTCGCCGCGGCCGCCGCCGACCTCGAGGCCGCCGACACGTACGGCACGGACACGTACCGGGCGCTGCAGGCCGACCTCGACCGCGCCGCGGTGACGGGCTGGTGACCGCCAACCCGCTCGTCGTCGAGCGCACCGACACCACGTCGCCGCTCGCCGGCACGCTGCTGCTGGAGGACGGCGAGCAGCTCGTCCACGCCGTGCAGAACGGCGACTGGGTCTCCGGCGGCCTCGCCCTGTTCACGGGGGCGCTCGACACGGTCGCCGCCGTGTCCGACCCGCTGGGCACGCTGTTCGCGATGGGCATCGGCTGGGTCATCGACCACGTCGAGCCCCTGAGCTCCTGGCTCGAGGACCTCACCGGCGACGGCGACCAGGTGCGCGCCTTCGCCGGCACGTGGGCGAACGTCTCCAGCCACCTGCAGCAGCAGGCGGACGAGCTCACGCGCGTCGTCGCCGCGGACCTGGCGGGCATGGACGGCGCGACGATCACCGCGTACCGGCAGCTGGCGGCCGACATGGCGGAGCACATGGGGGGCGCGAGCCGCTGGGCGGGGTCGATGTCGACCGCGCTCGAGGTCGCGGCGACGCTCGTGCAGATCGTCCACGACATCGTCCGGGACGCGATCGCGCAGGTGCTCGGCGCCGTCGCGTCCTACGCGGCCGAGCTGATCTTCACCGCGGGGCTCGCCACCCCGCTCGTCATCGAGCAGGCGGCCACGCGCGCCGCCGCGCTCGCCGCGCGGATCGGCTCGTACGTCACGCGCCTGCTCACGTCGTTCCGCAACCTCGACGAGCTGCTGAGCGGCCTGCGCCGGCTGTTCGACGACCTCGGCCGGCTGTTCGACGACCTGTTCCGCGGTGGACGCGGCCCCGACGCGCCGCGCACGCCGGACGCCCCACGCGGGGACGGCGCCACGCCGCCGACCGGTCCCGCCGGCCCCGGCCGCACGGCCCCGGGCGGCGACCCCGGGACGCCCACCGGCCCGTCGGTGCCGACGGGACCGGTCGTCTCCGGCGGCCCCGACGTCCCCGGTGGACCCGGTGCCGGCGCCGTGCCCGGCGGCGGCGGTGCGCCGGGCGGCACGCCCGTGCGCCCCGGCCCCGACGCGCAGCAGCTCGTCACACCCGACGCCGACCTGGTCGGCGGACGGCCGGGAGCGGGCGGGCCCGACGGCGGGCGGCCCGGGGAGCCGGACGCGGGCACGACGAGGCCCGGGCCGGACCCCGCGACGGACCCGACCACCCCGGATCCGACGCCCCTGGACCCGACCGTCCCCGACGCGGGTGCGCGACCGCTGCCCGACGGCGCGACCGCGGTGCCGGACCGCAACCCGGACCCGCACTACGGCGAGCCGCGGACCGACGCCGGCACGTCGTTCCACCCGGACAACGCGCCGGCCACGCACACGAGCTCCGACGTCGCGAAGCTCGGCGGCGACGCGGCGCACCCGTGGGGGACGAACCCCGACACGGGTCGCCCGTTCACCGAGAAGGAGTTCCTCGAGCGCTTCACGCACGCGGACGGCACGATCCGCTGGCCCCGAACGACGGCGCGGTGCCCGGGTCCAAGCACGAGTTCACGTCGACGAGCGACTTCCGGAACGCCTACGGCGACGGCCTCGACCGGGTGGGGCTGCCGAACGGCTCGTACCTCGGCTTCCCGCCGGGTGCGCCGTGGGGTGACCGCGCCCTCTTCCCGTCGTCGCTGGACGACCCGGTCGACGCCTACCGCCTCGCGGGCGACCTGCCCGACGGGTGGCGCATCCAGGTCAGCGAGATCGCGCCCGCGTTCGGGCAGCCCGGTGGAGGGATGCAGGTGCTCGTGTTCAACGACAAGAACAAGACGGTCCCGGTGACGGAGCTCATCAACGCGGGGATCCTCCAGTGACGCCGCCGGTGCACGCCTCGCTCCTGCGCCTCGCCGAGGAGTCGGGGCTGCGCGTCGCGCAGGACGGCGCCGCGGTGCGGTTCTCGAGCGTCGAGAGCACGCTCGCGCTGGCTCCGGTCGAGGGCGGCTGGGCGCTGACGCGCACCCTGCGCGACGGCGACCCCGAGGTCGAGGTGGTCTCGGACACCGTCGACGCGCCGGAGCGCCTCGTGGTCACCACGGTCGGTGCGGTGTGGCGCAGCGCCCAGGGGCTGCCGCCGATCGTCACGGTGCGGCGCGGGGAGCCGCTGGCGGGCGCCGAGGTCGTCAAGGACCCGGTGACGTGGTGGAACGTGCGGTGGGACGGGCACGTCGCGCGCGAGCTCGACTCCGTGCAGGCGGCGACGCTCGTGCGCACCCTCGCCCACGACGTCGACACGCTCGTCGCGTCCTACCGCGACCCGGACGGCCTGCCGGCGTTCCCCGCCACGGAGTCGCGGTGAGGCCTCCGACGTGACCGGCCCGCTGGTGCACCCGTCGGTCGTGGGCCTGGCCGAGGAGTCCGGTCTGCGCGTCGTGCACCGTCCGGACGCCGTCTTCGCGCCGGCCGGGCCCTGACGTGCGTACGCCGTCGTGACGGTGCGCCGAGGGCACGGCCGCACGGGCGTGGCGATGATGGTCCGGTGAGCTCCGCCGACGCGCCCCGCACCGCGGCCGACGTCGTGCGCGCCGCCGGGACCGCGCCCGACCTCGCGACGCTCGACGCGCGCGTCGTCGACTGCTTCGCGTGCCCGCGGCTCGTCGCGTGGCGGGAGGCCGTCGCCGCCGAGCCGCGCGCGTCGTTCCGCGGGCAGACGTACTGGGCGCGGCCGGTGCCCGGGTTCGGCGACCCGCGCGCGCGGGTCCAGGTCGTCGGGCTGGCGCCCGCCGCGCACGGGGCCAACCGCACGGGTCGCATGTTCACCGGCGACCGGTCGGGCGACTTCCTGTTCGCGGCCATGCACCGCGTCGGCATGGCGAACCAGCCCACGTCCGTCAGCGCCGACGACGGCCTCGCGCTGACCGACGTCCGCGTCACCGCCCCGTGCGGTGCGCCCCGCCCGCCAACGCGCCGACGCCCGAGGAGCGCCGCACCTGCGGGCCGTGGCTCGCGCGCGAGATCGAGCTGGTGGACGCGCACGTGCTCGTGGTGCTCGGCGGGTTCGGCTGGCAGGCGGTCCTCACGACGCTCGCCGAGCAGGGCTGGGAGGTCCCGCGCCCGCGCCCGGCGTTCGCGCACGGCGCCGAGGTGGTGCTGGGCCGCCGGGACCCGGACGACGACCGCACGCTCACCCTGCTCGGGTGCTTCCACGTGAGCCAGCAGAACACCTTCACGGGGCGCCTGACGCCGGAGATGCTCGACGCCGTGCTGCTGCGCGCACGGGAGCTGGCGGCCACCTGACCCGCACGCCCCACCGGAGGCCCCGCGGGCGGTGGCGCCCGCGGGGCCTCGCGGTGTCACTCGGCCGGTGTCACTGGGCCGGTGTCACTGGGCCGGTGTCACTCGCCGGGGACGAGGGACGAGTGGTGCTCGACGATCTCCCAGCCGCCGTGATCGCGCTCGTACACGAACGTGAAGCGTGCGTGGACGACGTCGCCGGTCGCGGCGAACGTGAACGTGTACAGCCCCGAGTACGTGGCGACGTCCTTGCCGAGGACGCGCACGACCCCCTCGTCGACGGACCCGGAGGGGTCGTTCGCCAGGAAGTGCTCGAAGTAGCCGATCCGCTCGGCGCTCGTGTCGTGGACACCGGGCGCGAGCGTCGGCAGCAGCACGGCGTCGTCGGCGTACAGGTCGTCCACCCGCTCGGGGTCTCCGGTCGCGAGCGCCGCGTTCCACGTGGTGAACAGGCGGCGGATCTCGGCCTTCGTCGGCGTGCCGTGGTGCCCCGGACGGGCGAGGTCGGTGCCGGGCGCCGGCTCGGCGGCGACGGCGACCCCGGTGCCCGTCGCGGCGACGAGGGCGGCGACGGCGGCGACGATCAGCGGACGTGCGGGCATGGCTGTTCCCTTTCCCCCTGGTGGTGGCCCCCGGTCGAGGGCCGGGAACAGGGAGCCACGGACCGGGGGGCGCCTGCAACCGAATAGGGCATAACGGACGGTGACGTTCAGCCCACCAGCGCGACGACCACGAGGAAGCCGTTCGAGACGAGGTGCACCGCGATCGTGAGCCAGGCGTTGCGGTAGCGCGACCACAGGTAGGCGACCGTCAGCCCGAACGACCCCTGCACCACGAGCGCCGCCGCCACCTCGACGAGGGGCCCCTGGCCCTGCCGGCTGCCCACGTGCATGAGCGCGAACACGAGCGTCGCCACCGCGATGCCGCCCCACCTCCCGAGCAGCGCCTCGAGCCGCGTCTGCAGCCAGATCCGGTAGAGCACCTCCTCGCCGACGCTCGCGGTGAGCGCCGTGGCCACCGCGGCCGTCACGACGAGCTCGACCGGGAGGTCGGAGTAGTCGGGCACCTCGACCCACGGCGCCGCCTGGGACACGAGCGTCCAGACGACCAGGACGACCGCCGGCGCCCACCACCGCCACGCGCCCCGCGCGGGAACGGTGTGCATGGCGCCCCGCGTCAGCACGACCACGAGCCCCGGCAGCGCGAGGAGCAGGACCAGCTTGGCGAGGTGGTACCCCTCGGACCGTGCGAGCCCGCCCGCCGCGACGACGACGGGCAGCGCGACCGCGCAGGCGAGCATCGCCGTCACGGCGACCAGGAGCCGCGGCCGGTCGACGACGGCCGGCGTCAGGTCGGGCGTGCGCGGGGGGAGCAGACGGACGAGCGGCACCGCGACCACCGCGGGCAGCAGCACCGCCCAGTACGGCACGGTGGGCGCGCCGGGGTCGGCGGACTCGCGCACGCCCGCGGGACTCAGCACGAGCAGCACGACGAGGGCGGCCGCGGCGAGCACGCCGACGGCGCCGCCGAGGGCCACGCCGGCGCGGGCGTGCGGTGGTGCGGCAGGTGGGGTCGGCACGCGCCGACGCTAGGGAGCGTGGCGCGCGGCCCGCGTCGTCGGAAGGGACGAGACGGCGCTCCGGGGCTCGTGCGGACCGCCGAGCGCGCCGTGGTCCTGCTGCGGGTATCCGGTGGCGCCCGACGGTGCCGGTCGGTGACCTCCCGCCATGAACCCGGTGCCCCCGCAGTCCGCCGGATCGCCGAGGACGTCGTCGCCGCCCGCCTGCCGGCCGCCGACACCGTCGTGGTCGCGGGCAGCAGCGCGGCGGGGACCTCGACCGCGACGAGCGACGTGGACCTGCTCGTCCTGGGCCCTGACGCGATGGTCCCCGACGGGAGCGGCAGCGCCGCCTTCACCGACGAGCGGGACGGGCGGCCGGTCGAGGTGTTCGCGTACACGCCGGACCCGGACGTGCCGGACGTGGCGGACGCGCTCGGCGGCGCCCCGGCCGCGGGCGACACGGCGCGGGTGCTCGCCGTGGCGTGGCCCCAGCTGGAGCGCGTCGGCGGTCCGCTGCGCGCGGGGTTCGTGCGCTGGGCACGCGGGTCACCGGACGTTCACCCGGCCGTCTCCCGTCGTCGGGGTCCTGGTCGCGGGCGGCCCCTAGCGTCCGTCCGTCCCGCCGGACCCGCCGGCCCCCGTGGAGGAAGGACTCCCGTGAGCGACCAGCGCCCCCACGCGCCCCGACCCCGCTCCCGACGCGTGACGGCGACCGTCGCCGCGACGACCCTGCTCACCGCCGGCCTCGTGCCGACGCTGCTGACGCCCGCCTCGGCGAACCTCGTCGCCGAGCCCGTGCGGCACGCCGCGCCCGACGCCGCCGTGACCCTGACGCCGCTCGGCACGTACGAGACCGGCGTGTTCGACGAGTCGGCCGCCGAGATCGTCACGTACCACGCCGGCACGCAGCGGCTGTTCGTCGTCAACGCGAGGTCCGGCGCGGTCGACGTGCTCGACGCGTCCGACCCGACGGCACCGGCGAAGGTCGGCACGATCGCCGTCGCGGGCGTCGTCGACGCGCTCGGTGCGGCGATCCCGGCCGGCGCCTCCGTCAACTCCGTCGCCGTGCGCGCGGACGGGCTCGTCGTCGTGGCCGTGGAGCACGCGACCAGGACCGAGCGCGGCTGGGCCGCGTTCCTCGACGCCGCCTCGCTCGACGTGCTCGGCGCGGTGCGCGTCGGCGCGCAGCCCGACAGCGTCGCCGTCTCGCCCGACGGCGCGTGGGCCGTCACCGCCGACGAGGGCGAGCCCGACGACGCGTACGCCGTGGACCCGGCCGGGTCCGTGAGCGTCGTCGCGCTGCCCTCGGGCCTGGCGGCGCCGTCGCAGGAGGCCGTCCGCACGGCCGGGTTCGAGGACTTCGACGCCCCCGGCGCGCTGCCGGACGGCGTCCGCGTCTTCGGCCCCTCCTGGACGGGTGCCCCGCAGCTGGTGCCGTCGCTCAACCTGGAGCCGGAGTACGTCACCGTCGCGGGCGCGACGGCGTACGTCACGCTGCAGGAGGCGAACGCGATCGCGACGGTGGACCTCGCGACCGCCCGCGTCACGGACGTCCACGCGCTCGGCTCGCAGGACCACGGCCAGGTGCCGCTCGACCCGTCGGACCGGGACGGCGGCTTCCGCCTGCGCACCTACGAGGGGCTGCGCGGCCTGTACCAGCCGGACGCGGTCGCGTCGTACCAGGCGGGCGGCGCGACCTACCTCGTCACCGCGAACGAGGGTGACGCCCGCGAGTGGGGCGACTACGCCGAGGCCGCCCGCGTGAAGGACCTCGGCAAGGACAACCTGGCCCTGGTCTGCGCACCGCTCGCGGAGCTCACCGGCGACGCCGAGCTCGGGCGGCTCAACGTCTCCACCGCGTCCGGTCTGAACGCCGACGGCACCTGCTACGAGGAGCTGTACGCGTTCGGCTCGCGCTCCTTCTCCATCTGGACGACCGACGGCGAGCAGGTCTGGGACTCGGGCTCGTCGTTCGAGGAGATCACCCACGCCGCGGCGCCGGAGTTCGTGAACTCGAACCACTCCGAGTCGAACCTCGAGGGCCGCAGCGACGACAAGGGCCCGGAGCCCGAGGCGGTCGCGGTGGGTGAGGTGGACGGGCGCACGTACGCGTTCGTCGCGTTCGAGCGCGTGGGCGGCGTCGCGGTGTACGACGTCACGGACCCGCGCGCGGCGTCGTTCGTCAGCTACGTCAACAACCGCGACTTCTCCGTCTCGGTGGAGGACGGCGGCGACCTCGCTGCCGCCGGCGACCTCGGCCCCGAGTCGATCGCCTTCGTGCCCGCGGCGGACTCACCGACGGGCGAGCCGATGATCGCCGTCGGCAACGAGGTGTCCGGCACGACGACGCTGTTCGCCGTCGAGACCGGCACCCCCGCCGCGGACGACCTCGTCGAGCTGCAGCTCCTCGCGACGAACGACTTCCACGGGCGCCTCGAGGCCGACCTGCGCGGTGGCGTGGCCGGTGCGGCGGTCCTGTCCGGCGCGGTGCAGCACCTGCGGGCGGAGAACCCCGACACCGTCTTCGTCTCCGCGGGCGACAACATCGGCGCGTCGACCTTCCCGTCGATGATCGCCCAGGACGTCCCGACGATCGACGTGCTCAACGCGGCCGGCCTGGAGGTCTCGGCCGTCGGCAACCACGAGTTCGACCAGGGGATCGACGACCTGACCGGCCGCGTGCAGCCCCTCGCCGACTTCCCGTACCTCGGCGCGAACGTGTACCGCGCGGGCACCACCGAGCCGGTGCTGCCCGAGTACGAGGTCGTGGAGCGGTCGGGTGTCCGCGTCGCGTTCGTCGGCGTCGTCACCGCGGCGACGCCCACCCTGGTGTCGCCGTCCGGGGTCGCGGGTCTCGACTTCGGCGACCCCGTCGCGGCGCTGAACCGCGTCGCGGCCGAGATCGAGGAGCAGGACGCCGCGGACGTCACCGTCGCGCTCGTCCACGACGGCGCCGAGGTCGGCGAGTGCGCCGCGGTCGGCGCGGAGGACAGCGACTTCGGGCGCGTCGTGCGGGAGACGTCCGCGGAGGTCGACGCGATCTTCTCGGCGCACACGCACCGCTCGTACGCGTGCGCGTTCCCGGTCTCCGGCAGCGACGTGCTCCGGCCGGTCCTGCAGGGCGGTCAGTACGGGCACAACCTCGCCCGGGCCACGCTGACGTACGACACCGCGGCCGACCGCGTCGTCTCGGCGGCGCAGGACCTGCTGCCGATGGTCGTCGACGGCGCGCCCGCCTACCCGGCGGACCCGGCGGTGGAGGAGATCGTGGCCCGTGCCGTCGCGGACGCGGCGGAGCTCGGGTCCGTGGTCGTCGGGTCGCTCACCGCCGACGTGCTGCGCGCCCGCAACGCCGCCGGTGAGGTGGACCGCAGCCTCGAGTCGCCGCTCGGCAACCTCGTCGCCGACATGCACCTGTGGGCGACGAGCGGCGCCAACCCCGCGTTCGGCGGCACGCCGGCCGACCTCGCGGTGATGAACCCCGGCGGCCTGCGCGCCGACCTGGTGGCCGGGCCGGACGGCGCCGTGACCTACCGGGCGGTGGCGGACGTGCAGCCGTTCGCCAACACGCTCGTCGTGGTCGACCTGAGCGGTGAGCAGCTCGTCGACCTGCTCGAGCAGCAGTGGGGCACGGCGGCCGCGCCGCGCACCAAGCTGCACCTCGGGCTGTCGGCGAACGTCACCTACACGTACGACGAGTCCGCCCCGGTGGGGCAGCGCGTCGTCGAGGTGCGCGTCGGCGACCGGCCGGTCGAGCCCGGCGCGACGTACCGCGTCACGGCCAACTCGTTCCTCGCGTCCGGTGGGGACGGCTTCGCCGCCCTCGCCGCCGGGGCCTCCCGCGTCGACTCCGGGCAGGTCGACCTGGCCGCGTCGGTGGCCTACGTGCAGGCGAACAGCCCGGTGTCGCCCGCCGCCGTCGGTCGTGCGGTCCCGGCGTCCGCCACCTCGTGGGTCGCGATCGCGCTCGACAGCGCCGAGGTCCGGCAGGGCCAGGAGCTGCGGGCGCGGCTGTCCGGGCTGGAGCCCGGCCAGGAGGTCGCCGTCACCGTGCAGTCGGACCCGGTGGCGCTCGGCACGTTCACCGCCGACGCCTCGGGCCGGGTGCTGGTGACGTGGACCGTGCCGGCCGGGTTCGCCCCCGGCT
Organism: Cellulomonas sp. JZ18; assembly: GCF_009720485.1. Lineage (NCBI taxonomy): Bacteria > Bacillati > Actinomycetota > Actinomycetes > Micrococcales > Cellulomonadaceae > Cellulomonas > Cellulomonas sp. JZ18. Next base: position 142,380 of record NZ_CP045245.1, read on the forward strand.
CGCACTCCCTGGTCGTGACGTCGGCCGGCCTGCCGGCCGCGTCGGCGGCCTTCACGGTGCTCGCCACCGCGGGCGGGGGTGCCGGCGGGGTGGCGGCCGGCCTCGTGCCGGGCACGGGCGAGTTCCCGGGCCGGCTGTCCGACACGGGGGCGGACGTGGTGTTCGCGCTGCTCGTCGCGCTGGGCCTGCTCGGCACGGGGGCCGCGGTGCTGACCGGCCGCCGCGGCGCCCGGACGCGCGCGGACGGCGCTCCCGCGGCTCCCGAGGTCGGCACCGCCGACTGAGACGCCGCCGACGGAGACACCGCCGACGGAGACGCCGCCGACGGAGACCCTCACCCGGCGGGTGCGCACCCCGCGGTGCGCACCCGCCGGCCGGGTCGGGGAGGGTGCCGGGTCGGGGAGGGTGCGGGGGAGCGGCGGGTCAGCCCGCCGCGACCGCCTCGCGCACCGGCACGTCGCCGGTGACGAGCTCCCACTGCCTGCCGACGCTCGCCGGCTCCGCGAGGCACGCCGCGATGACGGCGGCCACGTCGGCGCGCGGCACCTGCGCCCGCGGGGCGGACTCGGAGAGCAGGACGGTCCCGACCGGGTCGTCGTCGGTCAGGCCGCCGGGGCGGATGATCGTCCACGCGAGGTCCGACGCGCGCAGGGCGGCGTCGGCGTCCCGCTTGGCCTCCACGTACGCCTTCCACACCTCGCCGGCGTCGTCCGGCAGCGGCTCGTCGACGCCGATCGCCGAGACCTGCACGAACCGCTGCACGCCGGCCCGGCGGGCACCCTCGATGGACTTCAGGGACCCCTCCAGGTCGACGGTCCGCTTGCGGTCGGCGCGCCCGTCCGGCCCGGCGCCGGCGGCGAAGACGACCGCGCCGACGCCCGCGAACGCCTCGGCGAACGCGTCGGCGTCCTGCGCCTCGATGTCGAGCAGACGCGGCTCGACGCCGGGCCCGCGCAGCTCGTCCGCGTGCTCCTGCTTGCGCACGAGCGGCACCACCTCGTCCCCCGCCCGACGAGCAGGGGGATGAGCGCCCGCGCGACCTTGCCGTGCCCGCCGACGACCGCGACGCGCATCAGGCGAGCTTCCCGCCGGTCGCGACGATGCGGTCGCCCGTCACGTAGCTGGACTCCTGCGAGGCGAAGAACACGTACGCGGGCGCCATCTCGGCGGGCTGGCCGGCACGGCCGAGCGGCGTGTCGCCGCCGAACGACTCGACCTTCTCGTCGGGCATGGTCGCCGGGATGAGCGGCGTCCAGATCGGGCCCGGGCAGACCGCGTTGACGCGGATGCCCTGCTCGGCGACCTGCTGGGCCAGGCCCTTCGTGAAGTTGAGGATGCCGGCCTTGGTGGTCGCGTAGTCGAGCAGCGGCGGGCTGGGCTCGAACGCCTGGATGGAGCTCGTGTTGATGATCGCCGAGCCGGGCTTCAGGTGCGGCAGCGCGGCCTTGGTGATCCAGAACATCGCGTAGAGGTTGGTCTTGAAGACGCGGTCGAGCTGCTCGGTCGTGATGTCGGCGAGGCTGCCCGGCTGGGCCATCTGGTAGGCGGCGTTGTTCACGAGGATGTCGAGGCCGCCGAGCTCGTCGACGGTGCGCTGCACGAGGTCGGAGCAGAACTGCTCGTCGCGGATGTCGCCCGGGATCGCGAGGGCCTTGCGCCCGGCCTCCTCGACGAGGCGGACGGTCTCCTGCGCGTCCTCCTCCTCCTCGGGGAGGTACACGATCGCCACGTCGGCGCCCTCGCGGGAGTAGGCGATGGCGACGGCGCGGCCGATGCCCGAGTCTCCGCCGGTGATGAGCGCCTTGCGGCCCTCGAGGCGGCCCGAGCCGCGGTACGTCTGCTCGCCGTGGTCGGGCTCCTTCGGCATCTCCTCGGTACGACCCGGAGGCTCGATCGTCTCGCCGGTCTGGGACTCGGGGCCCGGGTACTGGGAGCGGGGATCCTGGTTCGTCGTCTGGTCAGCCATGCACCCCATCGTCAGCAGACGCCCGGGAGCCCGCACGCCGAGTGGCGCCCTGGACTTCTTTCGGCTGGCGAATAAAGTGACGGGACGACGACGAGGTCGAGGGAGACGACGTGACGAGCACCAGCACGACCACCGGTACGGACCTGGGCCCGCTCGCCGGGTACGCGGCGGGCATGACGTGGGGCTGGACCGGCGGCGGCCGGGGGACGTGGACGGGTCCGGAGGCCGACGCCTCGATGGACCTCATGGTCGAGCGGCTCGGCGTCACGTGGGTGACGCTCGCGTTCGCCGCGCTGCAGGACACCGCGCAGTCCACGTCCATCGCCTGGCGCGACGCCCCCACGCCGACCGACGACGAGGTCCGCACTGCGATCCGCGCCGCCCACGCCCGCGGCCTGCAGGTCTGCCTCAAGCCCGTGGTCAACGTCCGCAACGGCACCTGGCGCGCGCACATCGCCTTCTTCGACGAGGACGTGCCCGGCGAGCCGACGTGGGCGCAGTGGTTCGCCGCGTACACCGAGCTCCAGGTGCACTACGCCCGCATCGCCGCGGAGGAGGGCGTGGCGATGGTGTGCGTCGGCTGCGAGATGGTCCAGTCCGACAAGCGCGAGGACGAGTGGCGCGCGCTCGTCGCCGCCGTGCGCGAGGTCTACCCCGGCCTGGTCACCTACAACTGCGACAAGTACCAGGAGGGGAACGTCCGCTGGTGGGACGCGGTCGACGTCGTCTCGTCGTCCGGCTACTACCCCGTGGACGACTGGGAGGCGCAGCTCGACCGCATCGAGGCCGTCGTGCGCCGCGTCGGCAAGCCGTTCCTCTTCCTCGAGGCCGGCTGCCCGAGCCGCGAGGGGTCGCCCGCGCTCCCCAACGACTGGGGGCTGCCGGGCGCGCCGTCGGGCGAGGCCCAGGCGGACTGGTACCGCGCCGCGTTCGCGGCCTGCGCGCGACGCGACTGGGTCGGCGGCTTCATGCTCTGGGACTGGCCGACCCGGCTGTACGCCGAGGCGGACGCCGCGGGGAACGACGACTACTGCCCGTTCGGCAAGCCGGCGGAAGCGGTGATCCGGGACGCGTACGCCGCAGGGGTCGCGCGGCGGCGGGAGGGGTGAGCGGCAGGGCTCAGCCGCCGGTGCCGCCCCCGGCGGCGCCCGTGTCCCGACGCGTGCCGCGGCCGCGCCGGCCGACGGCGAAGCCGCCCGCACCACCCAGGGCGAGGGTGCCCGCCACGACCAGGACGAGGCCCAGCCGCCACGACGGGGGTGCCGGCGCGTACACCGTCTCCGGCAGCGGGGCGTAGGCGAACCACCCGAACGACACCTCGCCCGTGCGCACCTGCACCAGCCCGGCCACGAGCAGGGCGACGCCCAGCAGGGCCACCACGACGGTCCCGGTCCGCTCGCTCCTCGTCACGGGCGCGATCGTCCCGCGAGCGGGCGGGCCGTGTCACGGGTTCGGCACGGACGTCGACGCCGGCGCCTCCGGCGGGGCACGCTGGGCGCAGCGGCGCGAGGTCCGCGTCGTGGACCGGGGGAGGCCGACGTGCACGTCGAGTTCGTCGCGGGGTTCGGGCCGGTCACGCGGGACGACGCCGCCGCGGGGACGTTCTGGGCCGACGCGCTGGGGATCGCCTTCGCCGAGGTCGCGCCCGGGTACTTCGCGACCGACGACCTGCCGGGGGTGCGCGCGTTCGCGCGGTGGCCGCTCGCGCAGGCGGCGCAGGCGACGTTCGGGCGGCCGGAGTGGCCCGCCGACCGGCCCGTGCCGCAGGCCTGGATCGAGCTCGACGTGCGGTCCGCGCAGGCCGTGGCGGACGCGGTCGCGGAGCTGCGGGGCGCGGGGCACGACGTCCTCGTCGACGCGCACGACGAGCCGTGGGGCCAGACCTCCGCCCGCCTGCAGAGCCCGGAGGGGCTGCTCGTGGGCATCACGTACACCCCCTGGATGCACCGGGACACCTGACCGCCGGCCGACCCCGCGGTTCGTCAGCACCCGGGGGCGCCGGTGCTGACCAGGTCCGGGGTCGTCGCGGAACGGGGCCGCGCCGCGCGTGCCGACCTGGCACGGTGGGCACCGGGCCGGACGGCGGCCCGCCGTCGTCGCCCGAGGAGAGCCGATGTTCGCCGGTGTGAGCGCCTTCCCCCTGACCCCGCTGCGGGACGACCGGGTCGACGAGGACGCCGTCGGCCGGCTCGTCGCCGCCGCCGCGGCAGCGGGCGTCGACTCGGTCTGCGTCCTCGGGTCCACCGGCGTGGCGCCGTACCTCGCGCGCGAGGAGCGGCGCACGGTCGTGGCGCGCGCCGTGAAGGAGGTCGGCGACGTACCGCTGCTCGCGGGCGTCGGCGCGCTGCGCACCTCCGACGTGCTGGCGCACGCGCAGGACGCCGCCGAGGCCGGCGCCGCGGGTCTGCTGCTCGTGCCCGTGACGTACCAGCCGCTGACCGACGACGAGGTCGTCGACCTGTACGCGGAGGTGACCGAGCGCGTCCCGCTGCCGCTCGTGCCCTACGAGAACCGGCGGACCACGTCGGTGGCGTTCACCGACGACCTGCTCGCACGCGTCGCCGCGCTGCCGCACGTGGCGTCGGTCAAGCTGCCGGGTGCGCCGGGCGACGTGGCCGCGGTGAGCGCCCGCCTCGCGCACCTGCGGACGCTCGTGCCGGCGCACGTCGGCGTCGGGTTCTCCGGCGACGCGTACGCCGCGACGGCGCTCGCGGCCGGTGCGGACACGTGGTGGTCGGTGCTCGCGGGCGTCGTGCCGGCCACCGCCGTGCGGCTCGCGCACGCCGCGCGCACCGGCGACCGGGCCACGGTCGACGCGCTCACGGACGCGCTGCGCCCGGCGTTCGACGTCCTGTCCGCGCAGGGCGGGGTCCGGGTCGCCGCCGCGCTCGCGGAGCACCGCGGCCTCGTCGAGGGCCCGTGCCTGCCGCGCCCGGTGCAGGGCCTCCCGGCGTCGGACCGCGACGCCGTGGTGGCGGCGCTGGAGGCGGCCGAGCGGGTCTGAGCGGGCGTCAGGGGCGCCGCGTCGTCGCCCGCACCACCGCGGTGATCGCGGTGCCGACGTGCCGCGACGGCCCGCGCCGCGGCAGGGCGGCGAGCCGGTCGGCGAGCGCGGGCAGGCGGTGCACGGCGCCCACCGCCGCCGCGTGGGCGACGTGCAGGGCCGCACGCCGGTGCGTGTCGAGCGCGCTGTGCCCCGTGCCCGCGAGCGGCACGAGCACCGCGTCCGGGTCGACCGCCGCGACGTGCTCGGCCACCGGGCGCGGCGTGCGCAGGTCGCGGTCGCCGGACACCACGGCCGTCGGCCAGGTGAACCACGGGACCGCGGCCGGCAGGTCGAAGGGGTCGGCGACGACCGGGACGCCGTACCGGGCCACGTGCCGCGCGGCCGCGTCCGCGAACGCGAGCTGCGGGTCGAGCGGCAGGCCGTCCGGCGGCAGGCCGGAGCCGACCTCGCCGTACATGATCCCCGCCACCAGGTCCGGCTCCATGACGTACGGCCGCCCGCTGCCCTCCGTCTCGCCCGAGCCGAGCGTCGCGACGCGGTCCCAGACCGCCCGCAGCCGGCCGGCGCGGCGCGCGAGGAGCAGCCGGTGCAGGACCTCGGGACCGGCGAACTCGTGCACGACCTGCACGACGTGCCCGAGCTCGGCGGGCGGCACGTCGTCGGCCAGCGCCCGCACGGCCGCCGCGACGGGGGCGAGAGCCGGGTCCTCGCCGTCCCACAGCAGCCGCCGCCGGTGGGCGCGCGCCGTCGCGAGGTCCTCCGCGGGTGCGTGCACGGGGGAGTCGAGGACCATCGCCGCCACCCGCTCCGGGTGGCGGGCCCCGAACGCCTGCGCGACGTACGAGCCGTAGGACGCCCCGTACACGACCGCCTGGTCCACACCGGCGGCGTCGAGCACCGCGGCGAGGTCCTCCACCACGGCGGCGACGGTGACGGCGGCGACCGGCAGGTCGCGGCCGTCGGTGTCGCGACGCGACAGGCCGACGCCCCGGTGCTCGACCATGAGGACGTCGAGGCCGCGTCGGGCGGCGTCCGCGCGCAGCGGGATGTACGGCAGCACCGACGCGAGCCCGGGACCGCCCGGCAGGACGAGCACGGGCGGCGCGTCCCCCGGGGGCCCGAGCGCACCCAGGCGACGCGCACGGTGCCGTCGGCGCCTGCGCCCACGGGCCGCTCGACCGTCCCGCCCTGCTGCGCCAGCACCTGCTGCGCCGCCCTCGCCACCCCGTCGTCGCCCGCCCGCTTCTGCCCCATGACCGCCGCAACGGCCGGGGGCGCCGCCCGGTTCCTCGTCCGCCCGGTTCCTCGTCCGTGCGGGCCCGTGGGGTCGGGCACGATGGAGGCACCACCCCCGACCTCCCAGGAGCACCCGCATGCGCACGCCCGTCGACCGCACCGGACGCGTCCTCGCCGTCGTCGCCCTCGTCGAGGCGTTCACCTGGGCGGGGCTGCTCGCGGGAATGTTCCTGAAGTACGTGACGCAGACGACGGAGCTCGGCGTCACCGTGTTCGGGCGGCTGCACGGCGGCGCGTTCCTCGTGTACGTGGCCGTCGCGCTGGTCGCCGCGGTGCGGCTCCGGTGGCCGTGGTGGGTGACGGGGCTCGCGCTCGCGGCCGCGGTCCCGCCGCTGGTCACGCTGCCGCTGGAGCGGTGGCTGCGCCGGACCGGGCGGCTCGCGCGGCCGGGTGCGGCGCCGACGGGCGACGGGGAGCCGGAGCGCGCCGGGGCCGCTGCGGGCGTCTGACGGGCGGCGGCGGTGTCGGTGCCGGCACGTAGCCTGCCGCTGTGATCCTGCTCGACGACGGCACCCTGACGTACTCCGCGAGCGACCTGACGGCCGCCGCCGAGTGCGAGTTCGCGGTGCTGCGCGCGCTCGACGCGCGGCTCGGGCGCGGGCCGCTGGCCGTCACCGACGCCGACGCGATGCTCGCGCGGGTGTCGCACCTGGGGGACGAGCACGAGCAGCGGGTGCTGCGGGCCCTCGTCGCGGAGCACGGGGTCTGGTCGCCCGGCAGGACGGGTGGCGTCGCCCAGGTGCCGAGGGCCTCCGACCCCGCGTCGCGGGCGGACCTGGAGGCCGCGCACGCGACGACGCTCGACCGCCTCGCGGCCCGGGCGGACGTCGTCCACCAGGCCGCGTTCTTCGACGGGCGCTTCGTCGGGCGTGCGGACTTCGTGGTCCGCGAGCCGGGCCCGGACGGCGACGTGTGGGGCGTGCGGGACGCCAAGCTCGCGCGCAACGCGCAGCCGACGGCGCTGCTGCAGGTCGCCGCGTACGCGGACCAGCTCGCCCGGGCGGGGGTGCCCGTCGCGCGGGACGTCGTGCTCGTCCTGGGGGACGGGGCCGTCGCGACGCACGCCGTCACCGACCTCGTCCCCGTGTACCGCGAGCGGCGCGCACGCCTGGAGGCGCTGCTCGACGCGCACCGGGCGGCGGTCGAGCCCGTGTCCTGGGGCGCCCCCGGCGTCGCCGCGTGCGGGCGCTGCTCGCTGTGCGTCGCCGAGCTCGAGGAGCGGCGGGACCCGACGCTCGTCGCCGGCGTGTACGAGCGGCAGCGCGCCCTGCTCGCCGCGGCGGGCGTCACGACGGTCGACGAGCTCGCCGCCGCGGCCGACGACCTCGCCGTCGAGGGGCTCAGCCCCGCGCAGGTGGCGCGCGTGCTGCGCCAGGCCCGGCTGCACGTCGACCTCGAGCGGCGCAACGCCGACCCCGACCACCCGACCGACGTGCCGTGGGCCGTGCCGCACCCCGAGCGGGTCGCCGCGCTGCTCCCGCCCGCCGACCCGGGCGACGTGTTCTTCGACTTCGAGGGCGACCCGCTCTGGTACGACGCCGCGCTCGCGGGCGAGCCGGACGCGTGGGGCCTGGAGTACCTGTTCGGGTCGTCGAGGCGCCCGAGCACCCGGGTGCCGAGCCGCGGTTCCGCGCGTTCTGGGCGCACGACCGCGGCGAGGAGCGCACGGCCCTGCGCGCCTTCCTCGACTACCTCGCCGAGCGCCGCAGCCGCTTCCCCGGCCTGCACGTCTACCACTACGCGGCGTACGAGAAGGTCGCGCTGCTGCGGCTCGCGGGCCGCCACGGGGAGGGGGAGGCCGAGGTCGACGGGCTGCTGCGCGAGGGCGTCCTCGTCGACCTGTACGCCGCCGTGCGGGCCGGCGTGCAGACGGGGCAGCGCTCGTACTCGCTGAAGAAGCTCGAGCCCCTGTACATGGCGCAGGGCCGCGGCGACGGCGTCACGAACGCGGCCGACTCCATCGTGGAGTACGCCGAGGCGGTCGCGGCGCGCGACGCCGGGCGCGAGGGCGAGTGGCAGGACCGCCTCGACGCGATCGCGGCGTACAACCGCTACGACTGCCTGTCCACGCTGGGCCTGCGGGACTGGCTGCTCGCGCGGCTCGCCGAGGCCGGTCTGGAGCCGCAGCGGCCGACGGTCCTCGACCCCCAGGCCGCCGCGCGCGCCGCGGAGCTGGGCGAGCCGGACCCGCTCGAGGAGCGGCTCATGGCCGTCGCCGGCCCCGGGCCGAACGAGGGCGTCGTGCGCCCGCCCGGGCGGCAGGCCCTCGCGCTCGTCGCCGCCGCGCTGCGGTACCACCAGCGCGAGGACAAGCCGTACTGGTGGGGCCACTTCGACCGGCTCAAGGCCGACCCGGCCGAGTGGGCCGAACGGCGCAACGTGCTCGTCGCGGACGACGTCGAGGTCCTCGACGCGTGGCGCCTGCCGGCGGGCAAGCAGGTGGAGCGGCGCGTGCTGCGCATGGTGGGTCGGCTCGAGCCGGGCAGCGACCTGCGCGCGGGCGCCAAGGCCGTCGGCCTGTACGACCCGCCGTTCCCCGACTGCATGAAGTCCTCGCCCGACGGCCCGCGCGGCTGGTGCGAGCGCATGACGGTGCTGGAGGTCACGGCGGTCGAGCGGGACGGGCGCGTCCGCGACGTGCTGGTCGTGGAGGAGACGCGCCCCAAGGGGTCCGACGCGTTCGACGCCCTGCCGATGGCGCTCGCCCCCGCCGGGCCGCTGGGCACGCAGCCGCTGCGCAACGCGATCCGTGCGCTCGCCGAGGACGTCGCGGCCGGGCTGGAGGGGGTGCCCGCGCAGCCGACGGACGACGTCCGGCTGCCCACCCGCGCGGTCCTCGACCTGGCCCGGCGGGTGCCGCCGCGCACCCGGTCGGGCGCCCCGATCCCGCCGCTGGCCGACCCCGACGACGCCGTCGACGTGCTGACCCGGGCGCTGCTCGACCTCGACGACTCGTACGTGGCCGTGCAGGGGCCGCCCGGCACCGGCAAGACGTACACGGGTGCGCGCGTCGTCGCGGGGCTGGTCGCGCGTGGGTGGCGGGTCGGCGTCGTCGCCCAGTCGCACGCGGTCGTGGAGAACATGCTCCGGGCGGTCGCCGGCGCCGGGGTACCGGCCGACGCGATCGCGAAGAAGGCACCGGGAGCCCAGGACGGGCGCGTCGCCGACCCCGACGCGCCGTGGACGTGGGTGCCTGACAAGGGGTTCGCGGGCTTCTGGGGCTCGCACCCCGGCGGCGCGCCCGGCGCGGGCGCCGTGCTGGGCGGCACCGCCTGGGACCTCGCGAACGCCGGTCGCCTGCCGGACGCCCCGCTCGACCTGCTCGTCGTCGACGAGGCCGGGCAGCTCGCGCTCGCGACGACGTTCGCCGTGGCGGGCGCCGCCCGCACCCTCCTGCTGCTCGGCGACCCGCAGCAGCTCCCGCAGGTCAGCCAGGGCACCCACCCGGAGCCCGTCGACCGGTCCGCGCTCGGGTGGCTGTCCGACGGGCACGACACCCTGCCGCCCGCGCTCGGCTACTTCCTGCCCGTGACGCACCGCATGCACCCCGCGCTGTGCGCGGCCGTGTCCACCCTGTCCTACGAGGGCCGCCTCGCCGCCGCCCCCGCCGCCGCCGCGCGCGAGCTCGACGGCGTCGCCCCCGGTGTGCACGGGGTGCTCGTCGAGCACGAGGGCAACAAGGTCCGCTCCCTGGAGGAGGCGGACGCGGTGGTGCGGCTCGTGCGGGACCTGGTGGGGCGGACCTGGCGCGACCCGTCGGCGGGCGCGGGGGCGTCCGAGCGGCCGCTGGAGCCGCAGGACGTGCTCGTCGTCGCGCCGTACAACGCGCAGGTGTTCACGGTCCGCCAGGCGCTGGAGGCCGCCGGGCTCGGCGGCGCCCGGGTCGGCACGGTCGACCGGTTCCAGGGGCAGCAGGCGCCCGTCGTCGTGGTGACCACGGCGGCGTCGTCGCCGGCGCAGGTGCCGCGCGGCCTCGACTTCCTGCTCGACCGCAACCGGCTCAACGTCGCCGTCTCGCGCGGGCAGTGGGCGGCGTTCGTCGTCCGCAGCACGCGCCTCACGCACGTCCTGCCGCGCCGTGCGGAGACGCTCGAGCGGCTCGGTGCGTTCATCGGCCTGACCACCGCCAGCGTCGTGCCGGTGCCGGACGTCCCGGCCGGGCCCCTCGACGCTGCGCGCGCGCCCGTCGGCAGCCGCACGTAGCGTCGAGGAGGTCCGCGACCGCACCGACGTGCTGCCGTCCCGCACCGGCGCCACGTCGGCCGAGCCCTCCGGAGATGGTGCCCGTGCCGTCCGACCGCCCCCTCGTCCTCGTCCTGCACGGCGCCCGCGGCGACCTGTCGCGGCGCATGGTGGTCCCCGCCCTCGCGACGCTCGACGCGCGCGGCCTGCTGCCCGAGCGGTGGGCGCTCGTCGGCACCGGCCGTCGCGACCTCGACGTGGAGGAGTTCCGCGACGTCGTCCGCTCGTCCCTGGACGAGTTCGGCGACGACGAGTCGCGGCACGCGCTCGACGACGTCCTGGAGCACGTCGCCTGGTGCCGGGACGTCAGCCAGGACGACGACGACCCCGGCACCCTCCCGGACGTCCTGGCCGACCTGCGCGAGCACCTCACCGGCGACCGCGACGGCGACGTGCTGGTCGTGCACTACCTGGCCGTGCCGCCGGAGTCGTTCGTGCCGCTCACGCGGGCGCTCGCCCGCCACGGCCTCACCGACGGCGTCCGCGTCGTCTACGAGAAGCCGTACGGCACGTCGCCGGACTCGTTCCGCGAGCTCGACGCGGTCGTGCACGAGGCGCTCGACGAGGACCAGGTGTTCCGCATCGACCACTTCCTGGGCAAGGAGGCGACGCAGAACCTGCACGTGTCGCGGTTCGCGAACGAGCTCATCGGCGGCGCCTGGGACCGGCACCACGTCGCGCAGGTGCAGATCGACGTGCCCGAGACCCTCGACGTCGACCAGCGCGCCGAGTTCTACGACGCCACCGGCGCCGCGCTCGACATGCTCGTCACGCACCTGTTCCAGGTCGCGGCACAGGTCGCGATGGAACCGCCCGCCGGCCTGTCCGCCGACGACCTGGGACGGGCCCGCGAGGAGGTCCTCGAGGCGTTCCGCCCGCTCGACCCGGACGAGGTCGTGCTGGGCCAGTTCGAGGGCTACGGGGACATCGAGGGGGTCGCCGACGGGTCGACGACCGACACGTACGTCGCCGCCCGGCTGTGGGTCGACACCGACCGCTGGCGCGGCGTGCCGTTCCTGCTGCGCACGGGCAAGCAGATGGCGACGTCCGCGCAGCAGGTCACGCTCGTGCTGCGTACGCCCGACCACCTGTTCGGCGAGGACGTCGGCCCCAACCGCCTCGAGGTGTCCCTGACCGGCGCCGGCGAGGTGCGGCTCGTCACGACCGTGAAGAAGCCGGGGCCGCGCCTGGAGCTGGAGACCGGTACGGTGCGGCTCTCGCTGGACGACGTGCCGGGGACCTCCCTGCCGCCGTACGCCGGGCTGCTGCAGGACGTGCTCGTCGGGGACCGGACGCTGTTCACGACCCCCGCGGGGCTCGACGCCGCGTGGCGGGCGTTCGCGCCGCTGCTCGGCGACGGGCGCCCCGAGCCCGTGCCGTACGCGCGCGGCTCGTGGGGCCCGCAGGAGGCACGTCGGCTGGCCGAGCCGCACGGGTGGGTGCTGGGGCAGTGACCATGACGGACGAGCACGAGGACGGACCGGTGGACGAGCAGGTGGACACGCAGGTGCAGGAGCACGAGGGCGGGCAGGTCCCGGACGGCGGGACGGCGGTCGTCGCCGACGAGGGCGCCCAGACCGTGGAGGAGGCGTTCGACCGGGTCCGCGCGTCGCTGCACGCGGAGGAGGCGCGCCTCGCGGCCGAGCTCGAGCGCACCGAGGCCGAGGCGCGCGCCGCGGTGGACGCGGCGGTCACCGCCGTGAAGGAGGACCTCGCGACGCAGGCCGAGCGCGTGCGCGCCGCGATCGCCGAGCAGCGCGACGCCGTCGTCGCCGAGGGCGAGCGCGTGAGCGCCGAGCTCGACGCGCAGGCGGAGGCCGACGTGCCCGACGGTGACGTGCCGCTCGACCCCGGGCGCGGCGAGCCGGTGCCCGGCGCGCACGGCGACGTGGAGCGGGAGAGCGCGGCCGGTGCCGGCGGCGACGGGCCCGTGGGCACCGAGGTCGGCGTCGAGGACGGCGAGGTCACGCGGGTGCAGCCGGAACCGGGTCACGACGAGGTCCCGGACACCGCCGGCGGCCCCGGGCAGGACGACGTGCGCGAGGAGGACCGCCGGTCCTGACGCCGGTGCGCCCGCCGACGTCACGCGCTCTCGTGCGGCGCGCTCACACGTCGCGCACGACCACCGCCTTCACGGCCTTGTCCGCGAAGGTCTGCCGCTTGGCGTCCCACAGCGGCCAGAGGTAGCCCAGGTAGAGCACGAGCGAGTCCAGCGCGTGGGCGAAGTCCCGCACGAGGCACATCCACACGCTGAGGGTCGTGCCCGTCTGCTCGGACCGGACGCGGATCCCGACCGCGCGCTTGCCCAGCGACTGGCCCGTGCGCGCGGGCAGCACCCAGCGGTTGGCGATGTACAGCACCCACGTGACGAGCACCCCGACGAGCAGCACGGTCGTCCCGGTGGGTGTCGGCTGCAGCGCGGGCGTCCCGTACACGTCGGTGCCGGGCGTGGCGGTGAGCATCGCGTAGGCGTACGCGAGGCCCCACGGCACCAGTGCGAGCGTGTCGAGCAGGTAGGCGGCGACGCGCAGCACCCAGCTCGCGTACGGGACCGGCGCCCACGGCAGCGCGGCGGTCGGCGGCCGCGCCGAGGACCGCGTCGACGGCACGCCGGTGCCCCACGACGAGGCCGGCGTCGACCAGGGGCTCGCGACCGCGACCGGTGCGGCCGTCCCGAGCGGCGCCACGCCGCCGTGGTGCGCGGCCGGTGCGGCGTGCGCACCCGGTGCGGCTGCCGCGACGTCCGCGAGGACCGGCCCGGCGGGTGCCCACGTCGTCCCGCCGACCACCGGTGCCGGGGGTGCGGGCGGTGCGGCCGGAGCGGGCAGCGGGCGGGTGTGCTCGGTCCAGCCGTGGCCGTCGAACCAGCGCTCGACGTCCGGCGTCACGCCGTCGTCGTACCAGCCCGGTCCGGGCCCGTCGGAGGTGGTCATGGCGTCCGTATCGGCACGTCCGCGCGGTGCGTTGAGCCGCCGTCCCCCGGGCCCGTCAGGCGTCGAGCGTCTCCCCGGCCCGCTCCGGCAGCGCCAGCGCACCGGCCGCGGCGACGACGAACACGGCCGCGAACACGGCGAACAGCAGCCCCGTCCCGCCCGCCTCGCGCAGCGGCGGCACGGCGAGCGGAGCGAGGATCGACGCCGTGCGACCGACGCCGGCCGCCCACCCGGCACCGGTCGAGCGCACCCGCGTCGGGTACAGCTCCGGGGTCACGGCGTACAGCGCGCCCCACGCCCCGAGGTTGAAGAACGAGAGCAGGAGACCCGCGGCGATCACCGGGCCGGTGCCGGACGCGGCGGCGAACAGCCCGGCCGCGACGGCGGACCCCGCGAGGAACGCGGCGAGCGTGGGGCGCCGTCCCCAGCGCTCGACCAGCACGGCGGCGGCCGCGTACCCCGGCAGCTGGCCGAGCGTGATGACCAACGTGTACCCGAAGGACCGCACGAGCGAGTTGCCGTCCGCCACGAGCAGCGACGGCAGCCAGATGAACGCGCCGTAGTAGCTGAAGTTCACGGCGAACCAGACGACCCACAGGGCCGTCGTGCGCCGGCGCAGCCCGGGTGCCCACAGCGCCGCCAGCCGGGCACGGGTGCGCGTGGCGGCGCCCGACGCGCCCGCGGCGTCCGACCGGCCCTGCGTGCCGGCCCCTCGCGGCGCCTCGTCCTCCGTCGCGGTGCCTGCCTCGGACGTGCCCGACGTCGCCGGCGTCGCCGCACGCGCCGCGGGCTCGGCGTCGCGCACCTGCGCGCCGGTGCGGCCGTCGTGCCCGACGGCGCGCGAGCCCTCGAACCCGCGCACGACGGCGTCGGCCTCCGCGTGCCGGCCGCGCTCGACGAGGAACCGCACGGACTCGGGCAGGCCGCGGCGCACCACGACCGCGTACACCGCGGGCAGCGCGCCGAGCGCGAGCGCCCAGCGCCACCCGTCGTCGCCGACGGGCACGACGAGGTAGCCGATGACGGCGGCGAGGATCCACCCGACCGCCCAGAACGACTCGAGCACGACGACCGCGCGGCCGCGGATGCGCGGCGGCGCGAACTCGCTGACGAGCGTCGACGCCACCGGCAGCTCCGCGCCGAGCCCGAGCCCGACGACGAACCGCAGCGCCATGAGCGCCGCCACGGACCAGGCGAGCGCCGACGCGCCGGTCGCGAGGCCGTAGACGAGCAGCGTCAGCGCGAACACCTGCCGCCGGCCGATGCGGTCCGCGAGCAGCCCGCCCAGCGCGGCCCCCACCGCCATCCCGAGGAAGCCGGCGGACGCGATCCACGACAGCTGCGACGTGGGCGTCCCCCACACGACCCCGAGCTGGGCGATGACGAACGAGATGAGGCCGACGTCCATGGCGTCGAACGTCCAGCCCACGCCCGAGCCCAGCAGCAGGCGGACGTGCCGCCGCGTGACCGGCAGGGCGTCGAGCCGCGCGGTGGGGTCGGCGGCGTCGGACGGGGCCGCTCCGGTGGGCGCGGCCGGCCGGGGTGCGTGCGGCTGCGGGTCGGGCACGGCGCCTCCTGGGCGTCGGGACGCGCGTGGGGACGCGGCGCCGGGGGACTGGTGCGGGCCCGGCCGGCCGGTACGGCCTGCGGGCCCCGGGCTGCACGCATCGTCCTCGCCTCGCCGCCACCACGCCACCGCGCACCCCCGGCGCCACCGGGCAGGACGGGCACCGACCGTGAGGATGGGGGGCATGACGGGTCACGACGCCGGCAGCGCGCGGCGGGTCCGCGCACGGCACGTCGTCGGCACGCTCGTGCTGGTCGCGACCGCGCAGGTGCTGGTCGTCGAGCAGGTCGTCGCCTCGGCGTGGGAGGTGGTGCCGTACAGCCGCGCGCACCACTACGTGAGCGACCTGGGCCTCGCGGAGTGCGCGGAGCTGACGGGTCGCACGGTGTGCTCGCCACGGCACGACCTCATGAACGCCGCGTTCGTCGTGCACGGGCTGCTGGTCGCGGCGGCCGCCGTCCTGCTCCGCGACCTGCTGCCGCGACGCGCCCGGCCGTGGGTGCTCGCGGCGCTGCTCGTCCACGCGACCGGCGTCGTGTGGGTCGGGCTCGTGCCGGGGTCGCTCGCGGAGCCCCTGGGCGGGGTGCCGCGCTACGTCGTGCACAACGTCGGGTCGGTCCTGGCGGTGGTCGGCGGCAACACGGCCGCGCTCGCCGCGGGGCTGGCCCTGCTGCGGCGGCGCCGGGCGTGGGCGGTCGTGTCGCTCGTCCTCGGCGGGGCGGGCGCGACGGCGACCGTGCTGGACGTCGTCGGCGTCGACCTCGGGCTCGGGGTGGGCGGGGGCCAGCGGGCGACGATGTACCCGGCGGTCGTGTGGCTGGTCCTCACGGGCGCCGTCCTGCTCGGCGCGCTGGCCGCCCGGCACCGGGCCGTGCGGTAGGCATGGGTGCATGACTCGTACCCCCGCCGTCGGTGTGATGCTCCCGCGCGACCTCGACCCCACGCAGGTGCTGGCGTTCGCCCGCCGCGCCGACGAGCTGGGCTTCGACGAGCTGTGGGTCGTCGAGGACCTCGGGTTCCGCGGCGGCGTCGCGCAGACCGCGGCGGTGCTGGCCGCCACCACCCGGGTCCGGGTCGGCATCGGGATCCTGCCGGCGGCGGTGCGCAATGTCGCCTTCGCGGCGATGGAGGTCGCCACCCTCGCCCAGCTCTTCCCGGGGCGGGTCGACGTCGGCATCGGGCACGGCATGCCGGACTGGCTGCGGTCGGTCGGCGCGTGGCCCGCGCGTCCGCTGACGTTGCTCGAGGAGTACCTGACGACGCTGCGGTCGCTGCTGCGCGGCGAGACCGTGACGAGCGGCGAGGCCTCCGCGCTCGGCCTCGTCGACGTGGCGCTCGACCCGTCCGGCGTGCCCGAGGTGGTGCCCGACCTGATCGCGGGCGTGCGCGGGCCGCGCTCCCTCGCCGCCGCCGGCCGCGTCGCCGACGGCACGGTGCTCGCCGAGCCCGCCACGCCCGAGTACGTGCGCGCCGCGCTCGCCCAGGCGGCCCCCGCCGGGCCGCACCGCGTCGCGGCGTACAACGTCGCCGCCGTCGACGACGACGCCGCCGCGGCGCTCGCGACCGCACGGCCCGCGCTCGCGTGGATCGGCGAGCCGGACTGGGACGTGCACGTCGCGCCGCTGCCGTTCGCGGACGACTTCCGCGCCCTGCGCGCGTCGTGCGCGACCCGCGAGGAGTTCGCCGCCCGCCTGCCCGACGCGTGGGTGGCGCAGCTCGCGCTCGCGGGCACCCCGGACGCGGTCCGCGCCCGCCTGGGCGCCCTGGCCGACGCGGGCGTCACGAGCGCCGTGCTGCTCCCCGCCGGCCCCGACCCGGTGGCCGCGCTGGCGTCGCTCGCCCGGGTCCTGTGAGGGGGACGGCCGGGGTGTCGGCGGACGTGGACGAGGCCGCGCGCGCCCTGCTCGCCGGCTGACGCCGACCCGACCCCAGCCCGGCCCGCCGCGTCCCCCCGCACGGGTCGTGACCTGGCGGCAACACCGGGGACACACCCGGCTCGTACGGTCGCCGGGTCGCGGGGAACGCCCCCACGGCCCGGCCCGGAGCCGGTCGCGAACCGTTCACCGTCACGTCATGGACAGCGCCGCCCCGCAGGCGTCACGCTGTGCCGACCGTGCGCGGGGCCGGTGCGAGGGACGTGGGAGGTGCCGGTGCTCGAGCACGTCGACCCCTTCATCGGCACCGAGCAGACGTCTCTGCCGCGACCCACCGGGCTGGCCGCGACGTGGTGGTGGCCCAAGCCCCAGGTCGGCAACACCCACCCCGGGGCGACGTACCCCCTCGGCATGGTCTCGGCGTGCGCCTACTCGGGCGCGTACCCCACCGGGTACGGCCGCTACGACCTGTCCACGGAGGGGCTGCCGCCCGTGCTGCACGACCGGCAGGTCGCCAGCGGCTTCACGCACTTCCAGCAGTCCGGCACCGGCGCGATCCGCAAGTACTACAACTACTTCCGGGTCACGCCCATGCTGCGGCCGCTCGACGACCTCGGCCAGGTGTGGGACGTCGTGGACGAGGAGGCGTCGCCCGGGTACTACGCGGCGACGCTGTCCTCCGGCATCCGCTGCGAGGTCACCGTCGGGCCGAAGTCGGCGGTGCACCGGTACACGTTCCCCGCGCACCACGACGCCCGGCTGGTCATCGACTTCTCCCTCGGCGGGCTCGACATCCCCTACGGGCGCACGGTGCCGCTGCGCGCGCACCTGGCGTCGGTGGCGCCCGGCGTCGCGGAGGGCGAGATCGTCGTCGAGGGGGCGCCGCTCGCCGTGCGCGTCGAGTGCGACGCGCCGCACTGGCGGCAGATGCTCTGGTACGACCGGCGGCTCATGCCGGGCGGCACCCGCCTCGACTTCGACCGGATCCGGCCCACGACGCTGCGGCCCTTCGGGCTCATGTGGGCCGGGCCCACCGAGCCCGGGCAGGTCGTCGAGCTGCGGTTCGGGTTCTCGCTGCGGGGCGTCGACCAGGCCCGCGCCACCCTGTCCGCGGAGTGCGGCGACGAGCCGCGGGCGTTCGACCTGCGCCGCACGCGCACCGAGGCGGTCTGGCGCGAGCACCTCGGCAAGGTGGCCGTGGACACCCCCTCGTCGGAGCGTCGCACCGTCATGGCGACCGCGCTGTACCACTCGCTGATCAAGCCCTGCCTCGCACCGGACGAGAGCCCGTTCTGGCCGACGCCCGGCCCGTTCGCGTTCGACCTGTCGACGATGTGGGACATCTACCGCACGCAGCTCCCGCTGCTGACGGCGCTCGTCCCCGACCGCGCGGTCGAGCTCGCCAACGCGCTGCTGCAGATCGCCGAGGAGGAGGGCAACCTCCCCATCGGCTACCGCATGGCGCGCGGGGCCGACCGGTTCAGCCGGCAGGGGTCGGCGCTCGCGCACACGTTCCTCGCGGACCTGTGCGCGCTCGGGCTGCCGGGCACGGACTGGGACTGGGCGCTGGTGCACATGCACAACGACCTGCGGCGCACGTACGGCGAGGACTTCCTGCTGCGCGGCCGTGCGCACCCCATCAGCCACACGCTCGACCTCGCGTTCGGGTACTGGTGCACCGCGATCGTCGCGGCCCGGGTCGGCGACCTCACCCTCGTGGAGCAGTTCCGGCCCCTCGCCGCCCGGTGGCGCAACGCGTTCGGTGACGACGGGCTGCTCGTCGACTCCACGTACTACGAGGGTGGGCGCTGGAACTACTCGTTCCGGCTCCTGCACGACATGGCGTCGCGCATCGCGCTCGCGGGCGGCGACGACGCGTTCGTCGCCCTGCTCGACCGGTTCTTCGGGTACGGCGCGGAGCCCGTCGTGCAGCCGGGCCTCGCACCCGACGCGGACGAGCTGCTCGCCGGCTACGCGCTCGACCGCTTCGAGGGGCTCAACAACGAGCCGGACATGGAGGCGCCCTGGGCCTACATGTACGCCGGCCGCCCCGACCGCACCGCCGAGGTCGTGCACCAGGTCGTCACGCAGCAGTTCGGCACCGGCCGTGGCGGGCTGCCCGGGAACGACGACTCCGGGGGCTTGTCGTCCTGGTACGTGTGGGCCACCCTGGGGCTCTTCCCCGTCGCGGGGCAGAACCTGTTCCTCGTCAACGCGCCGGCGTGGCGCGAGGCGCGGATCGACGTGGGCGGCCGTCCGCTCACGGTCGAGACGACCGGCTTCGTCGAGCCCGAGCCCGGCGGACCGGCGCAGCACGTGCAGTCCGTGCACCTCGACGGCGAACCGCTCGAGCGCCCGTACCTGACCGGCGGGGAGCTGCACGCGGGCGGTCGGCTCCTCATCGGCCTCGGCCCCGAACCCTCGGGCTGGGGTACGCACCACCGACCACCGAGCGCACCGGCACCGCGACCGCCCGCCGGGGCCCCCACGCTCGTCCGGTCGGGTCGCCCCTGACGTCGTCCGACCCCGCGCACCGCCGCGCGGGCCACCGGGCGACCCGCTCGCAGCACCCCTGCGCCCCCCGGCGCCGCACCACCGCACGCACCCCGCCACCCCCCGACCCGTCCCCACCCGGACCGAGAGGACGACGCCGTGACCGCCTCCGCCGCCGCCCACCACGCACGCCGCGCGCGCCGCCTCGTCATCGTCGTGCGCGCCGACCCGGTCATCTGCGGCCACTCCGGCGAGGCGCGCAACCTCGCCGAGGCCGCGCTCGACCGGGGGTTCGACGAGGTGCGCATCGTCACGTGGCCGGTCGGGCGCCTGCAGGAGGCGGGGCTGCCGCTCAAGCCGCTCGACCGCGTGCTGCCCTACCGGGAGGGGATCGTCGTCGAGCGGCCCGAGCCCGTCGGCGACTACAAGGTGCCCGACGGCCGGTACCTCGCCGGTCTGACGGGGCGGCTCGTCGAGCTGTTCACCGACGGCGTGCCCACGGTCGCGCTGTCGCTCTACCTGTCGCCGCACGCCACCGCGGTGGCGGACGCGGTCGCCGTCGCGCGCCGCACGGGGCTGCCCGTGGACGTCGTCACGGTGGCCGAGGCCGTCGGGTCCGACGTCACGAACGTCGTGCGCGCGTGCGTCGAGGAGGACCGGTTCGGCGCCGCCGCGCACGTGCTCGCGCAGTACCTCTCCCACGACGTGTGCCTCGCGGTGTCCCGGTACACGCGCGACCTGATCGTCACCGAGGCGGCCGCGATCGACGCCCGGCACGGGACGCGGTTCGCGGAGCAGTGCGCCGCCCGGGTCGAGGTGTCCTACCCGGCGATCGACGTCGGCCAGTACCTGGCGCGCACCGAGGAGGGCACGGACGCGGTGCTCGCCGCGCGCGGGCTGGAGCGGGACGGGTACGTGCTGTTCCTGTCCCGGCTCGCGCACGCCAAGGGCGTCGACGACCTCATCGAGGGGTTCGTGCGCTCGGGCGCGCCGGCGGCGGGGCAGCGGCTCGTGGTCGCCGGCAACGGCCCGCAGGCCGAGGAGCTGCGCGCGCTCGCGGCCGCCACGCCCGTCGCCGACCGCATCACGTTCCTGCACGACGTCTCCGACGACGAGAAGCCGCACCTGATGGCGGGGTGCACCGCGTTCGTGCTGCCCAGCAAGCCGCGCCCGGAGTTCGTCGAGACGTTCGGCATCGCGCTGGCGGAGAAGATGCTGTCCGGCGGCGGCCCGGTCGTCACGACCGACACGGGCGGCATCGGCGAGGCCGTCGGGGACACCGCGGTGATCGTGCCCGTCGAGGACCCGGACGCGATCGCGGCCGCCCTCGACGACGTGCTCGCCACGGACCCGGTCGACCGGGCCGCGTGGGCGGAGCGCGCGCGGGAGTACGCGCTGCAGTTCGACCGGGCGGTCGTGCTCGACAAGATCCTCGACCACGTGGCGGCGCTCGAGGCGGCGCCGGCGCTGGCCTGAGGAGGGCGGGACCGCCGTCGTCAGGTCACGAGCCGTAGCAGCAGGGCCGCGACGAGCAGGACGGCGGCGGTGACGGCGGCCGCCCGTGCGCCCGGCGCGCGCGGGACGCGCGCGTCGCCGGGCACCGCCTCGACGGTCATCCAGGCCGGCTCCTGCGGGTCGTACCGCACGTCGACGGGCTGACCCACGAGGTAGCGGGCACCGGGCCGGGGCGTGCGGGGCACGCCCTCGAGCCGCTCGCCGCCGACGAAGTACCGGACCGTGGGCACGGTGCCCCCGCCCTCCTCGGTGACCGCGAGGACCTCGCCCGAGGCGGTGCGCGCCCGCGCGAGGCGCCGCCGCGTCCGCACCGCGTCGCGCCGCGCCAGCAGGACGGGCACCAGGAGGCACGCCGCGGCGACCACGAGCAGGACCTGCACCACGACGACGACCGGCATGGCGCCATCGTGGGTCATCCGCCGAGGGCGCGCTCGACGCGGGACACCGGGCGCCGGTCGGCGGGGCCTGGACGCGGACAGGGGGGCGCCGGGCGCCACGGCGACGTGCGGACGCACCGTCGGGCGACCCGCGGTAGGCGCTCTCCTCTTGCCGAGGACCCGCCTGGCCTGAGCAAATGGACCAGGAGGACGTCCCGGACGAAGGGCACGCCGCATGTCGCACCGTCGCTCCCGCACCACCGCCGTGGCACTGCTGCTGGCGCTCGTCGTCACGCTGCTGGGTGCCGCCGGTCCCGTGCCCGCGCAGGTGGACCCCTCCGTCACCGGGCGGCTGTCCCTGTTCAAGCGCATCGAGAACCTGAACACGGGCGCCAGCGAGGGCCGGCGCGAGCTGTGGTCTGTGCAGGCCGTCAACACCGCGGACCCGGCGTACACGTTCAGCGGGAACGGGCTGAACGGCGTGCAGTCCCTGCCGGTGCCCGCCGGGTCCTACACGATCAGCGAGTCCGGCGGTGTGCCGGGGTACGCGTTCGTCTCGTGGGACTGCGGCCCGGCCGG
Organism: Cellulomonas sp. JZ18; assembly: GCF_009720485.1. NCBI lineage: Bacteria > Bacillati > Actinomycetota > Actinomycetes > Micrococcales > Cellulomonadaceae > Cellulomonas > Cellulomonas sp. JZ18. The sequence continues at coordinate 164,229 of NZ_CP045245.1, forward strand.
CACCTTCACCACCCCGACGCCGACGGTCACCGTGCCGGCGAACGGCAGCGTGACGTGCACGGTCCGCAACGACGCGGTCCAGCCGTACCTCACCCTGCGCAAGCAGGTGGTCGGCGGCGTCGCGTCACCCGCGGAGTGGACGCTGCGTGCGCAGGGGCCGGTCAACGTCGAGGGCACGGACGGGGTCCGGGTCCCCGTGCGGGTGGGCCGGTACCAGCTCTCCGAGTCGGAGGGGCCGCTGGGCTACACCCCGGGCGACTGGTCCTGCACGGGCGGGCAGCAGACCTCCGCGACGTCCGTCGTGGTGACGGTCGGGCAGGACGTCGTCTGCACGGTCACGAACACGTACACGGCACCGCCCGGTCCGACGCTGACGCTCGTCAAGCAGGTGGTCGGCGGGGGGCTCGCCCGGGTCGGGGACTTCACGCTCCGGGCGGCGGGTCCCGACGTGGTCTCCGGCAGGTCGGGCACCCGGCTCGTGACCCGGGTCCCCGTCGACCCCGGGACGTACACGCTCTCGGAGTCGACGATCGGCACCATCGGTGCCGGGTACGCGGCGGGCGCGTGGTCCTGCACGGGCGGCACGCTGAGCGGCGCCCAGCTCGTGCTCGCTCCCACCGACGGCGACGTCGTCTGCACCGTGACGAACACGTGGACCGGGGGCACGCTCACGCTCGTCAAGCAGGTGGCCGGCGGCACGGCGCCCCCGCAGGCCTGGACCCTGGAGGCTGCCGGGCCCGTCGTCACGGTCAGCGGGGAGAGCGGCAGCCCGGAGGTGACGCGCTTCCCCGTCCCCGCCGGGCGCTACGAGCTGTCCGAGACCGGGCCCGCGAACTACTCCGCCTCCGCCTGGTCGTGCACGTCCGGCCAGGCGGGGCCGGCCGCGGTGGACGTGCCGAGCGGCGGCGACGTCACGTGCACGGTCACCAACACCGTGGAGCGCGGCAGCCTCACGCTCGTCAAGGTCGTCGGCCCGGGCGGCCCCGCGGACGTCGAGGACTTCACGCTGACCGCGGCCGGCGACGGCACGACGGTCAGCGGCGTGTCGGGGACGCCGGCGGTGACGCGGGTCGCCGTCGACGTCGGCTCGTCGTGGGCGCTGTCGGAGGCAGGGCCTGCCGGGTACGAGCCGTCGGCCTGGGAGTGCGACGCGGGCGCCGAGGTGGTCGGCAGCACCGTCACCGTCACGACGGCCGCCGACGTCACCTGCACCGTGACGAACACCTGGACCGGCGGCACCCTCACGCTCACCAAGGAGGTGCTGGGCAGCTCCGCGCCGCCCTCGGCGTGGACGCTCTCCGCGACGTCGCCCGACGCGTCGCTGACCGGGCCGTCGGGCTCGCCGGCCGTCACCGACGTACCCGTCCCGCCCGGCACCTACACGCTGTCCGAGTCGCAGGTCGGCGGGTTCGCGCAGCAGGGCTGGACGTGCACCGGCGCCACGGTCGACGGCGACACCGTGGAGGTGACCGAGGGCGCGGACGTCACCTGCACGGTGACCAACCGCGCGACGAGCGCGCACCTCACGCTCGTCAAGGACGTCGACAACAGCGGCGGTGGCGACGCCCAGCCGGGCGCCTGGGTGCTCGCCGCCGACGGGCCTGTCGACCTCACCGGCACGAGCGGGTCGCCGGAGGTCACCCGGGTCCCGGTCGAGCCCGGCGCGTACACGCTCAGCGAGTCACCGGCGTCGACGCCCGGGTACGAGGCGGGGCCGTGGCAGTGCTTCGTCGGGCGCTCGCCCCTGCCGGTGGAGGACGGGGTCCTCACGGTCCCGGCGACCTGGCGCGAGGGCGTCCCGTTCACCGAGGACGTCGTGTGCACGGTCACGAACAGGGCGGTCGCCCCGACGCTCACGCTCGTGAAGGACGTCGTCAACGCCGGGGGCGGCCCCGCGGCGGCCACCGACTTCGTGCTGCTCGCGATCGGTCCGTCCGTCGTCGTCGGGAGCACGGGGCAGGCCCAGGTCACCGACGTCCCGGTCGTCGCGGGCACGTACGACCTGGCCGAGATCGGCGTGCCCCGGTACGAGCAGCTGGGGTGGTCCTGCGTCGAGGACGGCGGCGGTGCCGTGCCGACGCCGGACGGGCGGCTCGTCCTCGGGCTCGACCAGGACGTGACGTGCACGGTGACCAACCGGTGGACCGGTGCGACGCTCACGCTGGTCAAGGAGGTGGTGGGCGGCCCGTCCGCCGCCACGGACTGGACGCTCGTCGGTACCCCGCCCACCGGCGGCGCCTCCGGCGTCTCCGGCTCGCCCGAGGTGACCGCGGTGCCGATCCCGGCGGGCACCGTGACGCTGCGCGAGGAGGCGCGCACGCCCGTGGCCGCGGCCGGGTACCGCACCGAGGGCTGGGACTGCGGACCGGCGCTGCCGGTGACCGGGGCGGAGGTCGTGACCGTCGAGGTGCCGCCGGGGACGGACGTCACGTGCACCGTCACGAACACGTGGACGGGGGGCGTGCTGACCCTCCTGAAGGAGGTCGAGGGCCCGGCCGCCCCCGGGCTGTGGACCCTGTCGGCGAGCAACCTGACGATGACGGCGGCAGGGACCACGGGCGACCCGGCCGTGACGGACGTGCCGGTCGTCGCCGGCGGGTACGTGCTGGACGAGTCGGACGACGTGCCGGGGTACGTGCAGGAGGGCTGGGCGTGCACGGGCGGCGCCCTCGACGGGGACGTCGTGCAGGTGCCGGAGGGTGGTGACGTGACGTGCGTCGTCACGAACGTCGTGGACCCCGAGGCGAGCCCGACGCCGATCCCGACGCCGACGCCGACCCCGACGCCGACGCCGACCCCGACGCCTACCCCGAGCCCGACGCCGGGCCCGGGTGACCCCGGCGGTCCGGGGGACCCGGGAGACCCCGGTGACCCCGGCCGCCCGGGCGACCCGAGGGACCCCGGTGACCCCGCCGACCGCGGTGCGGCCGACGTGGCCGCCGACCGGGACCGCCGGATCGCCGCGACCGGTGCCGACGTGGGTGCGGCCCTGTCGCTGACGGCGGCGCTGCTGCTCCTGGGAGGTGCCGCGCTCGTCGTGTCGCGGCGGCGCCGGTCCTGACGCCGGCGGGTGCCCGCGGGCGCACGCGACCGACGGGGTCAGGAGGTCGCGGGGCCCGCCGTGCGCCGCGCCCGGGCCCGCACGACCCACCAGATGACGCCGCCGAGGACGAGGCCGCCCCCGAACGCGCCGATGAGGACGACCCCGAAGGCGCCCGCCACGGTGCCGAGGATCCCGCCGACGAACGGGGCGACGTCCTGGTCGGGGGCGATGAGGACGCGCGCGCCCTCGAGGGTCGCCGGCGGCACCGCGACGTCGTAGGTGCCGGACTCGGGGGCCGTGAACGCGGACACCGACACGACCGACCACGCGCCGGCGCCGAAGCTGCCGTCGACGGCGGGGTCGTCGTCCGCGGCGACGACCGTGCCGGAGGGCGCGCGCAGCAGCACGTCCTCGGTGAGGCGCGGTTCCGTCGACCCGTCGTACGCGAGGTGCACGGCGTACCGCTCGCCGGCCTCGAGCGTCGCCGTCGTCACGCCCGGGGCGTCCGCCGCCGCCACGGCCGACGGCCCGGGCGCACCGGACGCGGTGAGGACGTCCGTCGTCACGAGCCCGAGGAACGTCCGCGCCGCGAGCAGCCCGACCACGAGCGCCACCAGCAGCGCGACGACCCCGGCGCACGTCGTGACGACGGGTCCCACCAGGGACGTCCTACGGGGGCGGGGCGGCGGCATCGGGGTCACCGGAGCACGGTACCGGCCGAGCAGCCGCCGGCCCTGTGACCTCGGGCCCGCTCCCGCCGCGGGGGCGGCGGACGACGGCCGGACGGGCGTCAGCGGGTGTCGTCGTCCGCCTTCACCGCCAGCACGGGGCAGCGGGCGTCGAGCAGGATGCGCTGCGCGGTGGAGCCCATGATGAGCTTCCCGACGGGTGAGCGGTGCCGGATGCCGATGACGAGCACCGACGCGTCCACCTCCTCGGTGACCGCGAGCAGCGCCTCGGTGACGTCCCGGACGACGGGCTGGCGCACCTCCGCCTCGATCCCGAGCGACGCGAGCAGCGTGCGCACCTCGGTGACGTCCGACGCCGCCGCGAACCGGTCGTCGACCGCCGCCGTGCCGGTCGTCGCGTTCACCACGAGCAGGTCCTCCCCGTGCGCGCGTGCCTCCCGCGCGCCGCGCACGAGCGCCGCGTAGCCCCGGGCGTCGGGCGTCCAGCCCACGACGACGGTCATCGCCTCACCTCTTCCTCGAGCTCGTCGACCCGGTCCTCCAGCCGCTCGGGCCCCTGCCGCCCGGGGACCAGCCGCAGCACGAGCGGCCCCAGCAGCAGGACCGCGATCAGCACGTACACGACCACCGCGACCGGCTCGCCCCACAGCGCGGACACGTCCCCCTGCGAGAGCTGCAGCGCCTGCCCGAGCTGCTCCTCGAGCCGCGGCCCGAGGATGACCCCGACGATGAGCGGCAGCACCGGTAGCCCGAACCGCCGCATCGCGAACCCGAGGGCGCCGAACAGGCCGAGCAGCGCGACGTCGAACCACTGGAAGTTCACGCTGTACGCGCCGAGCACCGCGAAGAACAGGATGCCCGCGTACAGGTAGGGCCGCGGGATCCGCAGCAGCTTCGCCCACAGCGGCGCCATCGGCAGGTTGATGACGAGCAGCAGGGTGTTCGCGACGAACAGGCTGGCGAGCAGCGTCCACACGAGCTCGGGCTCGGCCTCGAACAGCTGCGGACCGGGCTGCAGCCCGTACCCCTGCATGGCGGCGAGGATGACGGCCGCCGTGGCGGTGGTGGGCAGGCCGATCGCGAGCAGGGGGACGAGGGTGCCGGCGGCGGACGCGTTGTTCGCGGCCTCCGGGCCGGCGACGCCCTCGATCGCGCCCTTGCCGAACTCGGCCTTGTGCTTGCCGGCCAGTCGCCGCTCGGTGATGTAGGAGAGGAACGTCGGCATCTCGGCACCGCCCGCGGGCAGCGCGCCGAACGGGAACCCGTACGCGGTGCCGCGCAGCCACGGCTTCCACGACCGGCGCCAGTCGGCGCGGTCCATCCACGGGCGGCCGACGGGGATGATCTCCAGCGGCCGGCGGCGCAGGTGCGCGGCCACCCACAGCGCCTCGCCGACCGCGAAGATCGCGACCGCGACGACGACGATGTCGATCCCGTCGGCGAGCAGCGGGTTGCCGAACGTCAGCCGGGCCTGCCCCGTCGAGGTGCCGACGAGCCCGATCGTCAGCCCGAGGGCGAGGGAGATGAAGCCGCGCAGCTTCGAGCTGCCCAGGACGCTCGTGACCGCGATGAGCGCGAGCACCATGAGCGCGAAGTAGGACGGCGCGCCGAGGACCACGACCCAGTCGGCGACCGTCGGCGCGAGCGCCACGAGCAGCACCGTGCTGATGGTCCCGGCGACGAACGAGCCGATCGCGGCGGTCGCGAGCGCCTGTGCGGCACGCCCCGCCTTGGCCATCTTGTTGCCCTCGAGCGCCGTGATGACCGACGACGACTCGCCGGGCGTGTTGAGCAGGATCGACGTCGTCGACCCGCCGTACATGCCGCCGTAGTAGATGCCCGCGAACATGATGAGCGCGGCGCTCGGCGACACGTTGTACGTGACGGGCAGCAGCAGCGCGACCGTCATCGCGGGCCCGATGCCGGGCAGGACGCCGACGGCGGTGCCGAGCAGCACGCCGACCACGGCGTACAGCAGGTTCTCGGGCGTGAGGGCCAGGGAGAGGCCCGTGAGCAGCGCGTCCATCACAGGGCTCCCGCCATCACAGGACCCCGTCCAGGACGCCCGCCGGGATGGGGATGCCCAGCCCGACGTAGAAGCCGTACCAGGACGCCACCGAGAGCACCGCGCCGATGAGCAGGTTGCGCACCCAGTGCCGGTTGCCGAGCACCGTCGCGGCACCCGCGAACAGCAGCGCGCCGACGATCGCCCAGCCGAGCCGGTCGAGGAGCGCGACCGTCGCGACGAGCACGCCCGCCAGGCCGGCGAGCGTGCGCCAGTCGGTGCCCTGCGTCAGGTCGACGTCCTCGCCGGCCTCGCCCTCGGCACGGTCGCCCCGGGCCGTGGCGACCGCGAGCAGCACGGCGAGCAGCACGAGCGCGGCACCGATGACGTAGCCGAACGCCGACGGCTGCACGACCTGGTCGGCGAACCCCGGACGTAGGCCGGCGGAGTCGACGAGCGTCACGACGCCGACGAGCGCGAGGAACGCGGCGAGGCCGTACTGGGCGCGGTCGGGGCCGCGGGCTGCCGCGGCCGGGGAGCCGTCCGGTGCGGGCGGTCGGGAGCGGGGCCGTCCGCAGCGGGGCGGGTGCCGGCGGCGCTCACAGCAGCCCCAGCTCCTCGAGCGTCCCCGCGACCCGCTCGTCCTGCTCCTGCAGGAACTCGCCGAACTCGTCGCCCGTGCGGAACGCGTCGATCCACCCGTTCGTCTCCAGCGCCTCCTGCCACTCGGGCGACGCGTGCATCTCCTCCAGGAGCGCGATGTGCTGGTCGCGCACCTCGTCGGGGATGCCGGGCGGGGCCAGCACGCCGCGCCAGTTGGTGAAGACGAGGTCGATGCCGGACTCGACGAGCGTCGGGGCGTCCACGCCCGCGAGCCGCTCCTCGCCGGAGACCGCGAGCACCCGCAGCGAGCCGTCGGCGATCTGCCCCTCGAACTCCCCGAGGCCGGATGTGCCGACGTCGATCTTCGCGCCGAGCAGTGCGGTCGTGAGGGGGCCGCCGCCGTCGTAGGAGATGTAGTTGACCTCCGTCGGGTCCACGCCGACCGCCGCCGCGAGCTGCATCGGGAACAGGTGGTCCGGCCCGCCGTTGCCCGAGCCGCCGCCGATCCGCACGCTGCCGGGGTCCGCCTTTCCACGCGGCGACCATGTCGTCGACCGTCCGGAACGGGGAGTCGGCGGGCACCAGCAGCCCCTCCTGGTCCTCGATGAGCTGCGCGATCGGCGTCGCCTCGCTCACGCGCGCGTCCGACCCGTTGGTGTACGTCGCGCCCACGACGCCGAGGCCCATCGTCATGAGCAGGTCCTCCGCGCCGCGCTCGTTGACGAGCCGCTGCATCGCGACCGTCCCGCTCGCGCCGATCACGTTGCTGACCTCGAACCGGCCCGTGAGGTCCTCGTCCTCCATGACGCGGGTCGCCGCCCGCCCGGTCTGGTCGTACCCGCCGCCGGGGGAGTTGGGGATCATCATGCGCAGCCGCCGGTTCTCGCCGCCGTCGTCCCCGCGCGTGACGCCGCACCCGGTGAGCGCGAGGACCGCGACGAGCAGGCCGGCGAGGACGAGGCGCGCCCGCCCCGCCCGGCCGGGACGCGACCTGTGCAGGGTTGTGGACGCCTGGCGTCCGCAACGCTGCACGACGTCGTCGCGCCGGGTCGCCGGCAGGGGCGCGTGCGCGCGTGCACCGTGCGGCAGGACCGCCATGCAGAACACCCCCTCGTGCCTGCTCCCGATCCTGTCCCCCCGCGCCGCTCCCGGCACCCCGACGCCCGACCGTGCCCCGCCGCGCCCGCCCGCGCCCCCGCCGCGCCCGCGCAGACTCCACCCCACTCGTGGTGCACGAGCGCGCCTGCGCTCGGTCGCAAGGGGCTGACGGCGGCGCCGAGCCGTGCCCGCCGCGCAGCAGGAGGGCGGAGGTCGAGCGCGCCAGACGTCGCGCCAGCGCACCGGACACGAGTGGCGCGCTCGGCGGACGTGTGGCGCGCTCGGCGGTGGCGGTGGCGGTGGCGGTGGCGGTGGCGGTGGCGGCGGTGGCGGCGGTGGTGGTGGCGGCGGTGGGGGCGGGGGCCGGTGGGTGGGCGGACGTGCCGCGGCCCCGGGGAGGGTCGCTCCCCGGGGCCGCGTCGGTGGCCGGTGTGCCGGCCGGTGGTGTCGCGTCAGGCGGTGGTGCCGGTCTGACGACGACGGACCGTGACCACGCCCGCGCCGGCGGCCACGAGGCCGAGGCCGAGGGTGAGCAGGGCCCACGGGGTGGCGCCCGTGACGGCGAGGCTGCCGCCGCCTGCGGCGACGACCCGGAGGGTCGCCGTGCCGGTCGCACCCGTCGCGCGGTCGATGACCACGACGGTGTGCGTGCCTGCCGCGGTGCCGCGCGGGACCGTCACCCGCGTCGACAGGGCGCCGGCCGCGTCGGCCGTGCGGACGGCGAGCAGGACGGGCTCCGAGCGGAGCTCGACCGCCACCTCGCCGCCGGCGGTCAGGCCGGACGCGGTGACGTCCACCGTGCCGCCCGCGCGGACCGTGCCGGCCGACAGGGAGACCGTCGGCCCCGCCTGCGGACCGGGCTGACCCGGCTGCCCCGGGTTCGGCCCGCCCGGCTGACCGGGCTGACCGGGCTGACCGGGCTGACCCGGCTGGCCGGGCTGGCCGGGCTGTCCCGGCTGCCCCGGGTCGACCGCGTCGACGACCGTCACCGGCGCCGACGCGACCGCCGCCGACGCGACGAACCCGTCGGCGGTGGCGGTCACCGTGACGGTGACCTCCGCGCCGACGTGCTCGTCGGCCGGCGTGAAGGACGCCCCCTCGACGTCCTCCACGACCTCGCCGTCCACGGCCCACACGTACGCGAGCGTGGCGTCCGCCGGGTCGACGTCAGCGACCGCCGTGAGCGCCGAGCCGGCCGTGGCCGACCCGTCCGCCGCGAGGCCGCTGAGCGTGACCCCGCGCACGACCGCGCGCCGGGCCACCGTGACGGTCGTCGTCGCGGTCTCCGAGCCGTCGGCCGACGTGACGCGCACGGTGGCGATGCCGCCGTTCTCCTCGGACGGCTGCGTCACCTGCACACGCGCCGCGCGGTCGACCGGCACCGCGACGACGCTCGGCCACGCCGACCCGTCCACCTGCACGTCGTACGCCGTGACGTCGGGCGCGAAGCCCGGCACGTCGACGCCGTTCGTGCGCAGGGCGGCGAGGTCGGTGACGGAGCCGGCGGCGGGCGCGACGGCGCCGATCTCCACCTCCGACACGATCATGTGCACGCCCGGGTTCGGCGTGAGCACGAACCGCAGGCCCGTGGCCTCGAGGCCGTCGAGGTCGAGCGTGAGCACCGGCCCGCCCGCGTCGCCCGGCGCCGGCGTCGGCACCGGCTGCGTGAACCCGGGCACCTGCTGCCACGTGCCCGCGGCGTCCCGGTACTCGACGACGGTCTCGCGCGCCCAGCTGCGGTGGCTGCCGTCGGCGTAGAAGTACACCGACGCGTCGGCGAGCTCCGTGGCCGGGAACGTGTACGTGAGGGTGTCCGACGTGCGGGCGGTGCCCACCCAGTTCGACCACGCCTTGTCGGTCCGGTTGCCGTTGCGGGTGTTCTCGATCGAGTAGCCCGGCTCGGTGTACGTGGCGCTCGCCGTCGTCGTGGGCAGCGGCACGATGTTCGCCGAGGCCCGCGCGGTGACGACGACGTGGAGGGTCGCCGGGACCGCCGCGGCGCCGGCCTCGTTCGACTCCGCCGTGCCCGGCACGGCGACGACGCCCTGCGCCGTGAACGACGCGTCCGTGACGCCGGTCCAGTCCCACGTGACGGCCGTGTCGAACGTCGCGGTGGACGCCCCGACGCGCGCCGGCACGACCGTGGGGGCCGCCTCCTGCACCTGCGCGAGCGTGGCGCCCTCGTACGTCGTGACCGACACGGGGTCGGTGACGGTGAACCCGCCGACGTCGACGGTCCCGGTCACGGTCAGCGCCGCGCCGTACACGTCGGTCGCCGTCCCGGTGATCGCGACCTGCCCCGCCTGCTGCCACGCCGACGCGGGGACCTCGTCCCACACGACCGCCGCGGCCGGGCCTGTGCCCCACCGGTACGTCGGCACGACCGTCGCGGGCAGCGCCGGTGCGACGCCGACCGTGGTGCTCAGCGCCACGGGGGAGACCCCGGTCGCCGCGACGTCGCGCGGGTACCAGCGCTGGTTCGCGCCGCCGTTCGACCCGTAGACCCCGACGCCCGCGTTCTCGGCCGTCGACTGCCCGCCGACCTCGAGCGCCTGCCCGACGCCCTCGTTGACGAACGCGAAGGAGCGCGCGTCCGTCGAGGACACGATCCACCGCGTCTGCGGCTCGGCCGCGGCGGCCTCGACGGCGACCGACCGCAGGTCCGTGCCGGCCCGCGTCGCGCCGAGCACGCGCCCGTCGGCCGCCTGGAGCACGAACCGCTTCGTCCCGTCGAGACGCCCCGGCGCGACCGCGTGCGCCGTCCACAGCTGCGGGCGGGCGGCCTCGGCCGTCGCGCCCGGCGTCGTGATGGTCGTCGCCGTGGGGGCACCGGTCGCCGCCGTGAGCGCCTTGCCGCTCTGCACGCCGGTGAGCTGGTACGTGTGCCCGTCGGCGATCGCCGCCGCGTCCTCGGCCACGCCGCTGACGCCGTCGAGCTCGATCGACGTCACCGACCGTGCCGGGAGCGTGAGCGTGACGGTCTCGGCCGCGGCGTCCACCGCCACCGGCTCACCCCGGACGAGCGCGTTCGCGCCCGGTCGGTCCTCCGGCGACTGCGTCGTCACGTACGGCGTCGCCGTCGCGCCCGCCGCGACCGTCCCGAAGTGGCGCAGGTCCACCGTCAGCGTGACCGGCTCGGCCGACGCGTTCGTGTGCACGAGCGCCGTCGACGTGCCGTCGGCCTTGAGGGCGGCCGTCGTCGTGGCGGAGTCGGTCGCGATGACGCGGTCGCCCGGGCGGATGAAGTGCGTGAAGTTGCGGGTGGTGTCGTACTTCGTGTTCGTCTCGACGTGGCACGGCTCGACCTGCGAGAAGTCGCCGCCCGCGTCCTCCACGCGCCGCTCGGACGCGAAGACGGCGTCGTCGCCCGACCCGTACCAGCGGCAGTCCAGGTCGATGAAGACGCCGCCCCAGTTCAGGTTCTCCCCGGTGGGCTGCATGTTGTACAGGTCCTCGACCGGCTGCCAGAACACCCACGCGTCCGACTCCAGCTCGCGCAGGTCGTCGTGGATGCGCCCGGCCAGGCCGAGGCCGTTGACGATGCTCGCCGGGTTCCAGCCGTTGACCCAGCTGCCCTCGACCTCGCTCATCCACAGCGGCTTGTCCTCGACCTTCGCGAGGTCGCGGACGGTCACGCGGCCGCCCGTGCCGTACGTGTGCACGTTGAGCTGGTCGACGTTCGCCCGGGTCTGCGCGTCGTACGCCTCCCAGTTGCGCACGAACGTGCCGGGGTTGGTCTCGTCCATGGCGGAGACGACGGCGTCGGTGGTCGTGCCGGGAGCGCGCAGGCGCTCGGCCAGCGCGTCGATGAGGTCCGCCTGCCGGGCGGGGCCGACGTGCATGCCCTCCTGCCGGCCGCCCACGGGGACGCCGTCGCGGAGCGTCGTGCCCCAGTAGTTCGTGTTCGGCTCGTTGAGCGGGTCGATGGTGTCGACCGTGATGCCGTGCGCGTCCTCGAGCGCCTCGCTGACGCGCACCAGGTACGCCGCGAAGTCGTCGACCGAGTCGGGCCGCAGCTGCTCGGCGTTCGCGTCGAACCCGCCGGAGACGTACCCGTTCTCCGTCATGAACCACGGCGCCGAGTTCGCGAACGTCTCCCAGTGCGTGATCTGGTCGTCCGCCGCGAGCTGCTCGACCCACCACCGCTGGCCGGCGTCGGCGTCGAGGTCGTAGAAGCGGTCGTCGCCCGGGTCGAAGGCCTCGCGCACCCGCTCGGCGTTGGCGTGCGTCGTGGGGGCCCCGCCGTACAGGCCGAGCGCACCGTCCGGGTCGGCCTTCCACCAGCCCGGCACCGCACCGCCGGGGCGCAGGTAGTCGACGACGTCGGACGCGTGCCCGCCGCCGATGTTGTAGCGGGCGATGTTGAGGTCCAGGCCGTCGGCGCTGAACAGCTTGTCGTACAGGTCCTGCCGGACGTCCTCCGGGTAGCCGCCGGTCGCGTTCGCGAACCAGACCAGGCTCGTGCCCCAGCCCTGGAACTCCTCCCCGGCGTACCAGGGGTTGGGGGTGACGGTGACCGCGGCCGCCGCGGCGGCGGGAGCGGTCACGGCCGGTGCTGCGATGAGCCCGGCCGTCAGCGCGAGCACGGCGGCTCCCGCTGTCGAGCGACGTGACGTCGTCGTCATCGGTCCTCTTCTCTCGGTTCTTCCTGGGGTCGTGCTCTCTCTCGTGGTGCGTGAGGGGGTGGACCGGCGGGCCGGCACGGGCACCGGGGGACTGCGTACGTGCCCGTGCCGGCCCGTCGGGGTCGGTGGGTCGGACCCGTCGTCGGGTCCGGTGGGGTCAGAACTCGGTGTGGCCGAGGTCGGGCGCGTCGACGAGCGCGAGCTCGCCCGGGCCGCCGAGCAGCTCCAGGACGACGACGCGGTCGCCGCGACCGGTCACGGCGGGGGCGGGGACGTAGAGGGTCGTCTGCGGGCCCTTCGACCAGTACCGGCCGAGCGACGTGCCGTTGACCCAGACGACGCCCTTGCCCCAGCCGCGCGTCGAGACGAACAGGTCGGCCTGCGGCAGGTCGCTCTCCCAGACGCTGAACGACGGCCCCGGCACCGGGCCTGCGGACCCGGGCGCGTCGGCCGCGAGCGCGGGGGACGCCGCGACCGCGTCGACGTCGAGCGGCAGGACGCGCCACCCGGTGAGCTCGCGCCCGCCCAGCAGCGCCGGGCCGACCAGTCCCTTGGCCTCGCCGATCCGCGGGCCGTAATTGACGCGACCCTGGTCCTCGACGAGCACGTCGAGGCGGCCTACGCCGGCGGGCAGCGTCAGCGACGTCCCGCGCTCGGAGCGGTCGACGACGCCGACGGGACGCCCGTCGAGGAACACCTGCGCCCGGTCGCGGACCTCGGTGAACGCGAGCACGGCGGGCTCGGCGAGGTCGACGGACGTCCGGTACAGCACGAAGCCGGAGGCCGCGGCGACCTCCTCGTGGGTGGGGACGTCGTGCGCGTCCACCCAGCCGTCGAGCCCGTCGACGACGCTCCACAGGTCGACGGTCCGCCGGCCGGCGGCCAGGACGCCGGTCGGCGCGGGCGCGCGCGTCGGCGCCGTCTCCGCCGGCAGCGCGGTGTACCGGCCCAGCACCTCCCGGAACGCGTCGTACTTCGCCGTGCGCGTGCCGTCCTCCGCGAGCGGGGCGTCGTAGTCGTACGACGTGACGGTCGGCTGGTAGACGCCCTTGTCGTTCGCGCCGGACGTGAACCCGGCGTTCGTGCCGCCGTGGAACATGTAGACGTTCACCGAGCCGCCGGCCGCGAGCAGCGCGTCGAGGTCGGCCGCCGACTGCGCCGGGTCGGTCGTGTGGTGGTGCGCGCCCCAGTGGTCGAACCAGCCGCACCAGAACTCCATGCACATGAGCGGCCCGGTGGGCTGGTGGCGGCGCAGGATCTCCAGCCGCTCGGCGGTGCGGGAGCCGAACGTGGCCGTGCGGTGCAGCTCGGGCAGGCCGCCGCGCTCGAGCATCGCGTCGTCGGCCTGGTCGCACGTGAGCAGCGGGACCTCGATGCCCTGGGCGCGGTTGATCGCGACGAGCGCGCGCAGGTAGTCCTTGTCGTCGCCGTACGCGCCGTACTCGTTCTCCACCTGCACGGCGATCACCGGCCCGCCCCGCGTCACCTGGCGCTCCGCGACGATCGGCAGCACGTGCTCGAGGTACTGCTGCACGGCCTTCATGTACGTCGGCTCGTTGCGGCGCACCCCGACGCCGGGCATGCGGAACAGCCACGCGGGGAACCCGCCGTTGTCCCACTCCGCGCAGATGTACGGCCCGGGACGCACGATCGCGTGCATGCCCTCGGCCGCGACCAGGTCGAGGAACCGGCCGAGGTCGCGCGGGCCGGTCGTGTCGAACACGTCGGGCGTCGGCGCGTGCACGTTCCACGCCACGTACGTCTCGATCGTGTTCAGGCCCATGAGCCGCGCGGAGCGGATGCGGTCGGCCCACAGATCCGGGTGCACGCGGAAGTAGTGCAGCGCTCCCGAGAGCACCTGGTGGGGGCGGCCGTCGAGCAGGAAGTCCCGCTCGCCGATCTCGAACGTGGGCATGGCAAGGGCTCCTCGGGTCGCCAGGCGGGTGCTGCGGTGGGTCGCGCGTCCACGACGGAGGGGCGGTACCCCTCCCACGTCGGCGGGCGGTCCGGTGGGGGTGGTGCGGGCGGGCCGGCGGGACCCGGCTGCGGACCGGGGGCGGCGACGCGTGCGCCGCCGCCCCGGGTCCGTCGTCAGGGACGGGTCACTCGACCGTGAAGCCCTGGTCGTTGCCGTAGGTGACGAGCTGCTCCTGCCACGTCGTCAGGCCCTCGGCGAGCGTCGTGTCGGAGACGTAGGCCTGGCCGACGGTGTCGTTGAAGATGCTGTTCGCGTAGACCTGGTACGGCAGGTACTGCCAGCCCTCGGAGACGTCCGCGGCGGCCTGCGAGAGCACCTCGTTGATCTTCTGGCCGCCGAAGTACTCCGACTCCGTCGCCAGGTACTCCTCGGACTCCAGGTCCGCGACCGTGGCGGGGAAGCCGCCGCCGTCGATGCGGATCTGCACGCCGTCACCGGCGGACGCGAACTCGAGGAAGTCGTAGGCGAGCGCCTTGTTCTCCGACGCCTCCATGACCGACATCGCGGAGCCGCCGTTCTCGGCCGTCACGGACTCGCCGGCCTCCCACTGCGGCATCGGGGCGACGCGCCACTTGCCCGCGCCCTCCGCGACGCCGGACTCGAAGTTGCCGGGCATCCACGCACCGGTGACGAGGGTGGCGATGGTCCCGTTGCCCAGGCCCTGGTACCACTCGTCGCTCCACGCGCTGATCGGCGCGACCAGGTCCGCGGACACGAGCTGCTGCCACATCTCGGCGAACCGCTGCGAGCCCTCGTCCGCGAGGTCGATCGTCACGTCCGTGCCGTCGACCTGGAACGGGCGGCCGCCGGCCTGCCAGATCATCGACGTCGCGAAGCCGGCGTCGCCGGTGTCGGCGGTGATGTACGCGTTCGGGTCGGCGGCGTGCAGCGCCTGCGCCGCGGCGACGTACTCGTCCCACGTCGTCGGCACCTGGATCCCGTGCTGCTCGAACAGCTCGGCGTTGTAGAACAGCGCCATCGGGCCGGAGTCGAGCGGGAGGCCGTAGACGCCCTCGCCCTGCTGGACCGCGTTCCACGGGCCCGGCGTGTAGGTGCCCTCGAGCTCGTCGGCGCCGAGCTCGGTCAGGTCAGCGAGGGACTCGCCGATCGCGAACTGCGGCAGCGCGTAGTACTCGATCTGCGCGAGGTCGGGCACCCCCGAGCCGGCGCTGATCGCGTTCTGCAGCGCCGTGTACTGGTCGTTGCCCGTGCCGGCGTTGACGAGCTCGATCGTCACGTCCGGGTTGGCCTCCATGTAGGCCTCGGCGATCGGCTCGACGGTCGGGTCCCAGGCCCAGACGAGGAGCTCGCCGCCCTCCTCGGCGGCGGCCTCGGGGTCGGCGTCGGAGCCGCCGCCGCCGCTGCAGGCGGCGAGGGTCAGCGCGAGCGCGCCGACCACGGCGGCGCCGCGCAGGGCGGTGGCGCGCCGGGCGGGGCGGCGGGTGGTGCGGGTCATGGGAGTCCTCTCACGTCGTCGTTCGGGAACCGGATGGGGGTGGGGCGGACCTGCCGTCACTCCTTGACGGAGCCGGCGGCCAGGCCGGACTGCCAGTAGCGCTGCAGGAAGAGGAAGGCGACGACCAGCGGGACGATCGTCAGGACGGACCCGGTGATGACGAGGTGGAAGATCGCCTCACCGCCCGCGGTGGCGGCCTGCGCGTTCCACGCGTTGAGGCCGAGTGTCAGCGGGTACCAGTCGGGGTCCTTGAGCATGATCAGCGGCAGGAAGTAGTTGTTCCACGTCGCGACCATCGTGAAGAGCAGCACCGTGACGATGCCGGGCGCGAGCAGCGGCAGGCAGACCTGCGCGAACGTGCGCGCCTCGCCGGCGCCGTCGATCCGCGCCGCCTCCAGGAGCTCGGTGGGGATCGCCTCCGCGGCGAACGTCCACATGAGGTAGAGGCCGAACGGGCTGATCAGCGACGGGATGATGACCGACCACGGGGTGTTGGTCAGGCCCATCTGGCTGAACATGAGGAACGTCGGCACGGCCAGCGCGGTGCCGGGGACGGCCACGGCGCCGATGACGACGGCGAACACGGCGCGCTTGCCGGGGAACGAGAACTTCGCCAGCCCGTACCCGCCGAGCACCGCCAGCGCGGTCGCGCCGCCGGCGCCGAGCACCACGTAGAGCAGCGTGTTCGCGAACCAGCGGACGAAGATGCCGTCGTCGTACGTGAGCGTCTGGCCGATGTTGGTGAGCAGCGCGAACGAGTCGCCGAACCACAGGCCGAAGGACGAGAACAGGTCGCCCTGCGTCTTCGTCGCGTTGACGACGAGCCACGCGAGCGGGACCAGCGCGTACAGCAGGACGAGCGCGGTGAGCACCGTCAGCAGGACGGACCGGCGCGGCTTGTCGACGCTGTGGCCGCGGGTGCGGGCGCGGTCCTTGCCGGCGCCGCGCGTGCTGCGCAGCCGGGGGGCCGACGAGCGGGGGGTGGTGGGGGTCGCGGTGGTCATCGCTCACGCCTCCTTGCGCATGCCGCGCAGCTGGACGACGTAGGCGATCACCATCGTGAGGAGGCCCATGATCAGGGCGACCGTGGCCGAGTAGTTGTACTGCTGGCCGGAGAAGCTCAGCGAGAACGCGTACAGGTTCGGCGTGAAGTACGTGGTGATGGCGTTGGGCGCCAGGGACTGCAGGATGCTCGGCTCGTTGAACAGCTGGAAGCTGCCGATGATCGAGAAGATCGTCGCCACGACGAGCGCGCCGCGGATCGCGGGCAGCTTGATCGCGGTGATCACGCGCCACTGGCCGGCGCCGTCGATCTCCGCCGCCTCGTACAGCGACGTCGGGACGGTCCGCAGCGCGGAGTAGAAGATCAGCATGTTGTAGCCGACGAACTCCCAGGTCACGATGTTGCCGATCGCGGCGAGGACGAGGTCGGGCGACAGCGGGTTCGGGAGGCTCACGCCGAACGCCTCGTTGATGTTGCCCACCAGGCCGAACCGCGTGCCGTACATGAAGCCCCACATGAGCGTCGCGACGACGGCGGGGACGGCGTACGGCAGGAAGATCGAGATGCGGAAGAAGTCGCGCCCGTAGAGGCGGCCGCTGTCGAGCGCGAGGGCCACGAGCAGCGCGATGCCGAGCATGACCGGCACCTGCACGGCGAGGAACGCGGTGACCCGGCCGAGCGCGGACCAGAACTGCGGGTCCTCGAGCGCGCGCTGGTAGTTCTCCAGCCCGACGAACGTGGTGCCGCCGACGAGCTGCGTGCGGAACAGGCTGATCCACAGCGAGTACGCGATCGGCGCGAGGAACACGAGGGCGAACACGGCCATGAACGGGCCGACGAAGCCCCAGCCGGTCCACGAGCCGCGGGTGCGGCGGCGGCGCGGCGCGGTCAGCGCGGCGGCCGCGACGGGCACGGCGGTCTGGGTCACGGGACACTCCTTCGTGGCGCCGGATGTTGACGTCACCATCGACAGCACCCGGCACGTTTCCACTGGCCCGCGCGACGTGTCAAGCGGTTCGACGTTCCTGCAGGTCACGGAATGGTGACGTCACCATCCGTCACGTCCGACCGTGACGGCCAGCCCCATGGCGACGTCGCCATGGCTATGCTGCGGGCCATGTCCCAGGTCTCGGTGCGCGGTCGCCCCGGCCCGTCCATCGCCGACGTGGCACGGCTGGCCGGCGTCTCGCAGCAGACGGTCTCCCGGGTCTCGACGGGCGCCACGAACGTCCGGCCCGAGACGCGTGAGCGCGTCCTGGCCGCGATGGACCAGCTCGGGTACAGCCCCAACCACGCGGCGCGTGCCCTGCGGTCCGGCTCGTTCGGGACGATCGGGCTCATCGCGCACCGCCTCACCCGCACGGGGGAGTCGCGCACGTTCGAGGGCGTCGTCGAGGCGGCCCGCCAGCACGGGTACAGCGTCACCCTCGTGGACGTCCGCACGCCGTCGTCGTCCGACGTCTCCGACGCCGTCCGCCGGCTCGACCACCAGGCCATCGACGGGCTCGTCGTCATCCGCGCCGAGGACGCCACCCCCGCCACGCTGGCCCTGCCGCCGCGGCTGCCCGTCGTGGTCTCCGACTCCCGGTTCGTCGGGCACCACCCGGCCGTCGGCACCGACCAGGCCGAGGGCGCGTCGCTCGCCGTCCAGCACCTGCTCGACCTCGGCCACCCGACCGTGCACCACGTGGGTGGGCCGCTCGACTCCACGCCCGCACGCGTGCGCGCCGACGCGTGGCGCACGCGCCTGCGCGCCGCCGGGCGTCCGGTGCCGGAGGAGTGGCACGGGGACTGGTCGGCGGCGTCGGGGTACGAGGTGGGGGCACGGATCGCGACGTCGGACGACGTCACGGCCGTGTTCTGCGCGAACGACGAGATGGCGGCGGGCGTCATCCGGGCCCTGCACGAGGCGGGCCGGCGCGTGCCGGAGGACGTGTCCGTCGTCGGTTTCGACGACATCCCCATGGCCGAGTACCTCTGGCCGCCGCTGACGACCGTCCGCCAGGACTTCACCGCGATCGGCGCGGAGCTCGTCGAGCTCCTCATGCGCCAGATCCGCGACCGCACCCGCCTCGCCGGCCACCACGTGGTGGTCCCGACGACCCTGGTCGTCCGCACCAGCACGGCCCCCCGCGCCCGAGCTGACGCCCCGCACCCCGCCGAGTTCGGTGGTTCGGTGGCGAGTTCGCGACCTGTACCCCCCGAACTCGGCACCGAGGTACCGAACTCGGCGGGTGTGCCAGTGCCCTTTGCTCGTGCAGGGGTGCGGTCGCCGTGGGGTGGGTGGGGCCGCGGCGCCGCGACGTCGGCCCGACGACGACGGACGGGACGGCGCCCCTCGCGTGAGGGGGGCCGTCCCGTCCGGGTCGGTGTCGGCGGGTGGGCGACGACGTGTGCCGTCGCCCACCCGACCGCGTCAGCCGGCCGTGAGGCGTCGGCGGACGAGGACCGCCGCGCCACCGGCGGCGACGAGCAGGGCGCCGAGGAGCGCGAGCGCACCCGCGTCCGCACCCGTCACCGCGAGCGCGCCGGAGCCGCCGCGGCCGGTACCCGTGGCCGAGCCCGTGCCGCCGGTGCCCGCGCCGGCCGGGCCGTTGCCCGCGCCCGCGCCGGAGCCGGCGCCCGTGCCGCCCGTGCCCGCGCCGCCGGTGCCGTCGCCACCACCGGTGCCGCCGCCACCGCCGTCACCGCCGCCGGCGACGGCCCGCGTGAACGAGAGCGTCCGGACGTCGGACTCGGCGACCGCGCCGTGCTCGTCGACCACCCGCACGTACCAGCCGTGCGTGCCGTCGCTCGGCGTCCACGTGGCCCGGACGACCGCGCCGTCGAGCCCCGGCTGGACCGGGACCGCCAGCAGGGAGACGTCGCCCGCGAACGGGGACGCCGGCGCGGTGAGCGTCGCGGGGGTCACCGCCGTCGACGCCGCCAGCTCCGCGTCCGTGCGCACCTCGGCGTGGAACGCGTCCGCGACCAGCACCTTCGCACGCGGCGTGATGCCCGCGTCGGCGTAGGAGATCGTGAACTCCTGCGCCCCGAGGTCGAGGGTCGGGTCGTCGGAGTTGTAGACCCCGAGCGACGGCGAGTACGTGCGGACCTGGATCTGCTCGCCCTCGTTGTCGAAGTGCAGCAGGCGCAGGAAGCCCTGACCGCCCTCCGGCAGCCCCTGGTAGTCGAAGAGCATCTGCGTGACGACGCGCTCGGACGTCCCGTCGCCGTCGTCGTCGAACCGGTCGATGCGCGTGTACGCGTCGTGGTAGTGCCCGCTCATCACCATGCGGACGTTCGGGTTGGTCGCCACGACCTCGTCCTGGATGCGCTGCGGCACCGGGCCGAGGCCGCCGGTCGTGAGCAGGTACTCGTGCAGGTTGACGATCGCGACGCGGTTCGGGAACCGCGCGAGCGTCTCGTTCATCCAGGCGATCTCCGCGTCGCCCGGGCCCCAGCCCATCGAGACGACGACGAAGTCGATGCCGCCGGCCGTGAACAGGTCGTAGTGGCCGCGGTTGTCCTGGTACGAGCCGCCGTACCAGGGGTTGCCGGCGAAGCGGGCCTCCCCGAAGAACTGCGAGTACGCGGTGTAGTCCCAGTCGAAGATGCCGACGTCGTGGTTCCCCGCGAGGACGCCGTACGGCAGCCCCGCCTCGTCGAGCATCCGGTACGCGGCGTCCGCGTTGGCCCACTGGTAGGGCTGGTCCCAGTTGTCGACGATGTCGCCGGTGTGGAAGAGGTACTGCAGGTTCAGCTCGTCGCGGCGGTCCAGCAGGTACTGGTGGATCGCGAGCTGGTGGTCGTAGAACGCCTCGTTGTAGTACTGCGTGTCCGACTCCCACGCGAGCGTGAAGTCGTACTCGGACCGCGGCGTGTCCTGCGGGTGGGCCGGCGTGACCGGCGTGGTGCGGGTGGACAGGTTCTCCCCCGCCCAGCCCTCGGAGTGCTGCACGAGGAAGCGGGCCGTCCCGTCGGCGACGTGCCCCGCGACGGGCACGTCCGCGGCGAGCGTGAACGTCTCCTCCGCGGTGCCGTCCCCGCGGCCGACGTGCCGGTCGACCTCCGTCCAGGCGCCCGCGGCGACGTCCCACACGTGCAGGACGACCGTCGCGCCGGTCTCCGCGGCGCCGTCCCAGGTGGTGACGACGCGTGCGCCGTCACCCGCCTCCGCGGGCACGGCCACGTCGAACAGCTGGTACGGCAGGGCGTCGCCGCCCTCGGTGCGCACACCGGCGCCGTCGACCGTGGTCAGCGCGGCGCGCTGCTCCGCGGTGAGGGCGGCGGCGTCGCGCGACGTGGCGGCCGCGTCACGGGTCGTGCCGGCGGCCGCCGTGACGGCGGCGTCCGTGGCGGCGAAGCGGAACGCCTCGTGGAACGACACCGTGAGGGCGTCCCCGGTCGGGTCGGCGACCCGCGCGGCCAGCTCGACGGACGGGCCCGTGACGTGCGCCCCGTCCTCGGGCGTGAGCAGCGCGACCGACGGCGTCTCGTGCGGCGTCGTGAACGTGCGGCGCTCGGTGACGGCGTTGCCGGCCGCGTCCGTCGCGGTCACGGCGACGTCGTGCCGGCCCGGGACGAGCAGCAGCGACGACGTGGTGAGCGGCAGCGTGACGGGCTCGCCGTCGAGCGTCGCGGTGAGGGAGGCGACGGACGAGGTGGCGTCCGTGGCCGACGCGTCGAGGCGGATCGTCCCCTGCAGGCCGGCGTCCGACGTCTCGTCCGCCTCGACGGCGATCTCGACGACCGGCGCCGTGTTGTCGACCACGACGTCGGCCGACGCCGTCGCGGCGCCGTCCGTGCCGGTCACGGTGTGCGTGCCGTCGGCGACGGTCGTCGTGTCCCACGCGTGGCCGACGGCCGTGAAGGCGTCGTCGGGGACCGTGAACGTCGCGACGTAGTCGCCGATCTTGCCCGCGGAGTCACCCATCGCGATCGAGCCGCCCGTGTAGCCGGCCGGCACGAGCGTGCGGCCGTCGGGCAGCACGAGGCGCGGGTTCATCGCGGTGAAGTCGTCGTTGTTCTCGTTCGGGTCGTCGCACGGGTACGCCTTGGTGCCGGCGGACACGAGCACCGTCACCGGCTCGCCGGGCCGCACGGCGTCCAGCGGGACGGACGCCGTGACCGTCTCGACGTCCGAGTACGTGCCGCGCTCGAAGATCGTCAGCACCCGGCCGTCGCGGCACGCGTCACCGGTGGGCGACGGCAGGATGATGCCGTTGCGGAAGGCCGCGTCCGTGGCCGTCACCTCGACCGCGAACACCGCCGGCTTCTCCAGCTGCGGGGCCGTCGGCGTGAGCGGGGTGCCGTCGACCGCGAGGGTGAGGTCCGCGGTGTCGCCGCTCTCGCTCGCCACCGAGACGGGCGCGGTGCCCGCGAGCAGGTCGCCGTCGGCGACGTTGAGGCGGACGGGGTCGTCGCTCGCGCCCAGCACGGGCAGCGTCACCGGGTCGGTCTGAACCAGGTGGACGCCGTCGGACGCCACCCAGCGGTAGGTGTAGGACGACTTCCCGATGAGGTCGACGGCCGGGATGGTCGTCGCGAACCGGCCGGAGCCGTCGTCCTGCAGGGACAGCACGCGCTCGGCCGCGTCCAGGTCGGAGCGCACGTGCAGCTCGACGCGCTTGACCTGCCGGTCGTCGTCGACCTCGGCCGCGAACGTCAGCGGGGTGGCCGGGTCGACCGCGTCGGGCGACACGTCCGTGACGGTGGGGGCGGCGGTGTCGGCGACGGGGGTCGTGCGCGTCGCCGGCGTCTGGTCGGCCTCGACCGTGCCCGGGGACGGTGCGCGCGTGCCGAGCAGGCGCTGCCGCGAGAAGTCCGCCGCGTCGGCGGCGTAGTGGATGCCCTGGTTCACGGCGACGTCGCGGGCACCGCCCATGTTGTAGTACGCGCGGTTGACCGTGTGCCCCGTCTGCGTCATGACCTCGACGCCGCGCGGGCTGCCGTTCGCCATGCCGCCGACCTGCATCTCGAGGATGCGCTCGTCGGGCAGGTCGACGCCCCAGAACGTGCGGAAGTCGGCGCGCGTGAGGGCCTGGTTGCCGCCGTTCTTCACCCAGAGCACGAGCGTCCCGCCGGGGGGCACGACCGCGTCCGCCGGGGTCGCCGGCCACAGCGCGGTGCTGCTGTTGGTGTAGTCCTCGTTCGGGTACAGGTAGCGGATCACGTGGTCCGCGAACGGGATCGGCTGCGTCGTCGCGTTGTAGACCTCGACGTACTCGTAGCCGTCGGACCCGCCGACGTTCGTCGAGTCGACCATGAGCTCGGTGACCTGCAGCAGGCCCGTGCGCGAGTCCGCGGGCGGGGCCGGGACGGCGCCGGGCGTCGGCGTCGGCGTGGTGGTGGGCTCGGCCGTCGGGGTCGGGCCGGGCGTCGTCGTGGGCTGCGGGTCGGGGGTGGGGGACGTCGTCGGCGTCGGCTCGGGCGTCGGCGTGACCGCGCGGTCCTCGAGCTGCGCCGGGTCGACGACGCCGGGGCTCGACGGCGCGAGCGTCGCGAGGACGTCCATCGAGCGCTGCGCGGCGTCCGCCGGCGTGCGGAACTGCACGACCTGGTCGACGCCGACGCCGCCGGCCGGGACGAACGACCAGCCCACGACCTCCCCGGACGGCGACAGCACGCGGATGCCGCGGTCGCCGCCGTTGGCGATGCCGGCCTGGCCGCTCAGCGGCACGACCGGGTAGTCGGGGGCGGCGCCGCCGCGCTGGGCCCAGAACGCGCGGAAGTCCTCCGCGGTGTACGCGGAGGTGTCGACCGTGGTGGAGGAGTACTGGAGCCAGAGCACGACCGTCCCGCCGGCGGGCACGACGGTCCCGGCGGGAACGGACAGGGCCTTGTCGCGGCTGCGGTCGTCGCTGTCGGCGAACGTGTAGGCGAGCTGGTACCCGCCCTCGCCGAGGAGCAGGTCCTCGCCGGTCGTGTTGTGGAGCTCGACGTACTCGAAGTTGTCGTAGCCGGCGTTGTCCGGCGCGATCTCCGTGACCACGAGGGGCCACGACGCGGCGGGGGCGGCGCCCGCGGGGGCGGGCAGCAGGGTGAGCGCGAGGGCGGCGACGGCGGCGGTCCCGACCGCCTTCACCGGCCCGGACGCGCGGGGGACGTGCGTGGGCATGAGCGTCCTGTCTCGAGGTGAGGGGATCGCCGCGAGGCTAGGAAGGACCGTTGACCCGGAGGTGAACCGGAGATGACCGAACCGGGGCTGCCGTGCGACCTCGGAACGTTTCGACCGTTCGGGTGACGGCGGCTCACCCGGGTCGCGTCAGGAGAGCAGGCGGGCGATCACCCGCGCGCCGGCGCGCGGTGACAGGTGGGGCGACCCCGTGAGCCGCCCCTCGAGCGCGGCGACGTTCATGACGCTGATGACCGCGAGCGCGGTGTCCCGGTCCTCCTGGGTCGTGCCCGGCTCGGCGTCGTCCCCCTCGCGGGCGCGCCGGACCTCGGCGACCTGGTCGGCCAGCACCTCGTGCGACGCGACGTGCAGCCGCGCGAGCTCGCCCGACGCCTCCGGGTGCCGCAGGCCGTAGGCGAGGAACTCCAGCGAGAGCAGGATGCGCGGGTCGTCCTGCGCCCCGCACAGCCAGTCGGCGACGGCCTCCTCGTCGACGCCGTCGACGCTCACGCCGGGGATCGTCGCGTCGGGCGACTCGATGGTGATGTGCAGCTGCTCGCGCGCGAGGGCGAGGAACACCTCCTCCTTCGAGCCGAAGTGCGCGTACACCGCACCCTTGGTGTAGCCCGCCTCGGCGGCGATGTCGCCGACGGAGGCACCCTCGTACCCCTTGGCGGCGATGACCCGCGCGGCGGCGTCGAGCAGGTCGGCGCGCGTGCGGTCCACCTTCTGCCGGCGTCGGCTCTCGGCGCGCTCGCCGGCGGCGTCGGCGCGCTCGGCGGCGGCGCGGGCCCGCGACTCGGCGCGCTCGCCGGCGGCGTCGGCGCGCTCGGCGGCGGCGCGGGCCCGCGACTCGGCGCGCTCGGCGGCGGCCCGGGCGCGCTCCTCGGCGCGTCGTGCGGCGCCACGGCCGGTCGTCGCGGCGCTCTCGGCCGTCCGCGTCACGGTCTCGGACGCCTGCGCGAGGCCGCGCGACGCCTCCCGCAGGGACTGCGCGACGGCGTCGCCGACCTCCGGGACGACCGTGCGCGCCTGCTCGCCGAGCATGCGGCTGAGCGTGGCCGTGGCGTCCGCGAGGGCGCGGGTCGCGGCGCTCAGCGGGTCCTCGTGCTCGCGGGGCATGGGTGCAGCGTAACCGTCGGCGTACCCGATGGTACGGCCTGGTACCGACCGGTACCCGGGTGTTGATTCCGAGCGGTACAGCCAGATACCGTCAAGCACGTACCCATCGGGATGAGGAGGCGGGATGAGCACCGACGTGCTGCTCTCCGTCCGCGGGCTGCGCAAGCGGTACGGCGGACGGACGGGTGTGCAGGCGAACGACGGGATCGACCTCGACGTGGCGCGGGGGCAGGTCGTCGGCCTGCTGGGCCACAACGGGGCGGGCAAGACGACGCTCGTGCACCAGGTGGTCGGGCTCGTCCGTCCCGACGCCGGCACGATCACCCTGGACGGCGTCGACGCGGTCGCGCACCCGGAGGTCGCACGGCGGCGCGCGTCCATCCAGGCGCAGGCGAACGTGCCGATCACCGGGCTGACGCCGCGCCTCGCGATCGAGCTCGTCGGCCGGATCCGCGGCGGCGAGCGCACCGCGGTGCGCCGTCGCACGCAGGACCTCCTCGACGCCCTCGACCTGGGCGACTGGGCCGACACCCGCGCGGAGAAGGTGTCCGGCGGCGTCGCGCGCCTCACGTCCTTCGCGATGACGGCCGTCCGGCCGGGGGCGCTCGTCGTCCTCGACGAGCCGACCAACGACGTCGACCCCGTGCGGCGGCGCCTGCTGTGGCGGCAGATCCGCGGCCTCGCCGACGCCGGCCACGCCGTCCTGCTCGTCACGCACAACGTGCGCGAGGCGGAGCGCGTCGTCGACCACCTGGCCGTCCTCGACCACGGCGTCGTCCTCGCCGCCGACACCCCCGCCGGGCTGACCGCGTCCCTGCGGGGTGCGCTCACGCTCGAGGTCGACCTGCCGCACGACGGTCCCGTGGCCTGGCACCCGGCGGTCGTCCCCGGCGGGGCCGGTCGGCTGCGCGCCACCGGGACCGTGCCGGCCGCCGACGCCGCGGCCGTGGTCGCCTGGGCGCAGGCCGAGGTGGACGCCGGGCGCCTCGAGCGGTACGCGCTCACGCCCGCGTCGCTCGAGGACGTGTACGTCCGGCTCGTCGGCGAGGAGCACGCCGCGACGGGTGCCGAGGAGGTGGCCGCGTGAGCGCCGTCCGGCCGGGCACCGCGCCCGACGTCCGTCCCGCCGTCGCGCCCGACGAGCCGCCGGGGCCCCGGGAGAGCGTCCGGCAGACGCTGCTGCTCGCGCAGTGGCAGTTCCGCCGTCAGACGCAGTTCCTGCCGCTCATGGTCGTCGTGCAGGCGTTCATGGCGGTGGCGACCGTGATCGGGTACGGCCTGCTCGTCGGCGACCCCGACCCGACGACCGCCCTCTACCTGGCCACCGGTGCGCCGACCATCACGCTCGTCACCATCGGCCTCGTGCTCACGCCGCAGCTGCTCTCGCAGTCGCGCACGGAGGGCAGCCTCGACTGGCTGCGCACGCTGCCCGTGCCGCGCACCGCGTTCCTCGTCTCCGACCTGCTCGTGTGGACGCTGCTCGCGCTGCCCGGCATGGTGCTCGGCGTCCTCGTCGGCGTGTGGCGCTTCGACGTGGACCTGTCGCCCGCGCCGTGGCTCGTGCCCGGGGCGCTGCTCGTGTCGCTCACGGCCGCGTCCGTCGGGTACGCGATGGCGTCCCTGCTGCCGCCGGCGCTCGCGCAGCTGCTGACGCAGGCGCTCGTGTTCGTCGTCCTGCTGTTCTCACCCGTCAGCTACCCCGCCGAGCGCATGCCCGGCTGGCTCCAGGACGTGCACGCGTGGCTGCCGGTCCAGCCGATGGCCGAGCTGGTGCGCAGCGGCCTCGCGGCGGAGGCGTTCACGCTGCCGACCCGCTCGCTCGTCGTGCTGCTCGTGTGGTGCGCGGCGTCGGTGGTCGGTGCGGTGCTCGCGCTGCGCCGACGCGCGTAGGGCGGCACGACGAGGGCACGTGACGGAGAGGTTCGCCGACGTCGGGCCGTGAGTGGCCGGACGACGACGGCGCCGCGGGAGGCGTCCCCGCGGCGCCGGCGTCGCGTGCGACCTCAGCCGGCGCCGACCGTGACGTCCGGTCGCCCGACCCCGCCCGCGGTGAGCTCCACGACCATCGCGTCCGGGTCGGACACCGTGAACCCGAGGTCGAACGAGACGGTGCCTCCGGCCGGCACCGGCTCGAGCGGCGGGCCGCCCACCAGGTCCGCGGCGCTGTCGATGACGGTCGTGGCCCGGATGCCGCCGGACGACGCCGAGGCGCGGAAGAACAGCGGCTCGTACGGTGCGGCCGTCCCGTTCGTGACGGTCACCGTGACGCGGACGTGCTCGCCGTTCTCGGTCGCGTCCGCGCTCTCCGAGGGCTCGAACGGCCGCGGCGCGTCGACCGTCACGCTCAGCCCGTCCGGGTAGGCGTACGGCTCGCCGAACACGGTCGTGGTCGGGGGTGCCGCGTCCTGTGCGGCGGCCGCGTCCTCCGCGCCGTCGTCGGGGTCCGCCGCGTCGCCCGGCTCCGCGACGGCGCTCCCGTCGGGCGCGTCCGCGGTGGCGCCCGGCGTCGCGGCGGGTGCGCCGGTGGGCCACTCGACGCGCACCAGCCCCGCCTGCGTGGCGAGCACCAGCCCGAGGGCCAGGGCGGAGACGACGAGCGCCGTGACGGCCGTCCCCCGGCCCCGGCGCCCGTCGCGCACCGCGTCGACGAGGGCGGTGGCGCCGAGCACGAGGGCGATCACCGCGAGCACGCCCGCCAGGACCGCCGCACCCTCGTCGACCGTCTGCACGCCGCCCAGGGCGGCGGCGACGAGCGCGGTCACGAGCGCCGCGACGGCGAGCCCGCGGCCGCCCGGCTCCGGGCCCGGGTCGCGCTGCGCCGCGGTCCCACCGGGTGCGGGCCGGACCGCCGTGGCGTCGTCGGTGCTCATGGGGCTCCTCGTGCCGGGCGTGCGACGGGCGTGCGGGGCCTGCGCGCCGGGCTCAGCCCGCCTCGACGGTGAAGGCCTCGTGCGTGACGACGTTCGGCTCCACGCGCATGACGACCGACGCGGGGTCGGCCACCGTGTACGCGACCTCGAACGTGACCATCTCACCGGGGGCGAGCGGCTCGAGGGGCGCCCGGGCGAGGTCGGACCCGAAGTCGATGATCTCGGTCGCCGCGGTGCCGGCGGACGTGACGGAGGTGAAGAACACGACCGGGTTGTACTCCCCGGTCGTGCCGTTCGCGATCGTCACCGCGAAGCGCACGTGCTGGCCGCCCTCCCCGGTGCTCGCGTACGGCGACGGCTCGTACGGCGTCGGCGCGGCGACCGTCACCTCGAGACCGTCCGCGTAGACGAACGGCTCACCGAAGCCGACCGGCGCCGGCTCCTCGGGCAGCGGTGCGACGTCGTCCTCGCTGCCGGAGCCCCACGGGTCCTCCTCGGTGGGACCGGCGGGCCACGGCGCGTCGTCGGCTGCCTCCGCCGACTCCTCGACCTGACGCACGAACTCCGTGAGCGCCCGGGAGTACACGACGTGCGAGACCACGACGGACGCGACCGCGACGACACCGACGACCGCCCCGGCGATCGCCATCCCGCGGCCGGGCCGGGCCTTCACGAGCGCGACGACCCCGACGACCACCGCGGCCAGCGCGAGCAGCCCCGCGGCGTAGTTCACCAGCGGCACCCAGCTGAGCAGCAGCGCGACGCACGCGAGCACGAGGGCCGTGATCGGCATCGCCTTGCCGGGCGGGTTCGGGCCGCCGGGCGGGACGTAGCCGTGCGGGCCGCCGTGCTGCGGGTGGGCGGGGACCGCGTACGGGGACGTGCCGGGGGAGGGGGAGCCGGGGGGCGCGTACCCGGGCGCGGCGTACCCGGAGGGCCCGTACGCGGGAGCGCCGTACCCGGGGGCGCCGTGGCCGGGGGCGCCGGTGGGCGCGGCGTGGGGTGCGGCGTAGGGCGCGGCCGGGACGGGAACCGGTGTGCCGGGAGCGGCCGCTGCGGGGGCGGCGGACGCGGGGGCGCCGTACGCGGGAGCCGTCGGGATTGCGGGAGCCGACGGGACCGCGGGAGCCGACGGGACGGCGGGAGCCGGCGGGACCGCAGGCGTCGACGGGGCGTGAGGCGCCGCCGGTGCCGGTGCCGTCGTGGCCGCGGGTGCCCCGGTGCCCGTCGGTCCTGCCGTCGCCGCGGGTGCAGCGCTGCCCTCGGGTGCCGCCGCGGGCGGGTCTCCCGCGCTCGACGTCGCGGGGGCTGCCGCCGCGTCCGACGGCGCGGGTGCGAGGGGGAGCGTCGGCGCGGTGCCGTACGGGGCCGCGGGCGCGAGGTCGGGCTCGCCGCTCGTGCCGGTCGCCGCTGCCGGCGCGGTGGTGGGCTCGGCGTCTGCCTGACCGGCCGGCGCGGCCGGGGGCGGCGGGACCGTCGGGGGCGGCGGGATCTCTCCGGGCTGCTGGCTGGTCACGCGGACGGCGCTCCTCGCTGAGGGTGGGACGGGTGGCCGGCGACTCGGCGGTCCGTCGTGGCGCCCCAGTATCGAGGAACGGGGCGTCCGTCCGATTCGCCCGTCCGCGTGGCGTCCGCGAGCTCCCCGAGCGGCGTGCACCGGCGCCCGCCGACCTCGTCACCCCGGTGCCGAGTCCGGCACCTAGGAGTGCCGGACTCGCCGCAGGAGTGCCGTACTCGCCGTACGGGTGTCGTACGAGTGCCGTACTCGCCGCACGAGCGCCGGACTCGCCGCACGCGTGCCGGACTCGCCGCAGGAGTGCCGGACTCGGCGACGCAGCGGCGGGCCGCGACGCCTCGGCGCGGGACGGGTGCACGCCGGGCGGCGGCGGGAGCGGCGGCGTCGTCCGCCCGGCCCCTCAGCCCCGCGCCACCTCGCCCGGCGCGGGCTCGCCGAGCAGGTCCGCCTGCCACAGGTCGGGGCCGAACACCTCGTGCTGCACGTCCTGCGGCGCCACGCCCTGCGCGAGCAGCTCGGCCCGGACGGCCTTCATGAACGGCAGCGGTCCGCACAGGTAGTACACGGCGTCCCCGCGCAGGTGCACCCGCCCCAGGTCCATGCGCCCCTGCGCCCGCCCGTCGACGGGCAGGTCGCCGGCGTCCGACTCCTCGTACCAGACGTGCACGTGGCCGTGCAGGGCCCGCACGTCGGCGAGCACCTGGTGGCGCAGCGCGAAGGCGTCCTCGCGCACGTCGGCGTGCAGGAGGGTGACGTGCAGGTCGGAGCCGGCGGCGACCAGGTGCGAGAGCATCCCCGCCATCGGGGTGATGCCGATCCCCGCGCTGACGAACACGATCGGCCGCCCGGAGTCGTCGAGCACCACGTCGCCGAACGGCACCGACATCGTCAGCGTGTCGCCCACCTGCACCGTGTCGCACAGCAGGGTCGACACCTCGCCGTCGGGCTTGCCGCCGCCGCGCACGCGCTTGACCGAGAACTGCCGGTGCTCGCCGTCGTCGGCGCGGGTGAGGCTGTACTGCCGGGGCTGGTGGACGCCGTCGGGCATCAGGACGCGCACGGTCACGTACTGCCCGGGCAGCGACGTGCGGACCGCACGGCGGTCGCGCCGGCGGACGCGGAACGTGACGACGTCGTCGGTCTCGGGGACCTTCTCCGCGACCTCCCACTCGCGCCACACCGTCTGCGGCCGCACGCCGCGCGCGCTGTACAGGCCGCGCTCCATGTGGACCAGCGCGTACGCCATCAGCCAGTAGACCTCGTCCCACGCGGCGGCCACCTGCGGCGTCACCGCGTCGCCGAGCACGTCGCCGATCGCCCAGAAGAGGTGGTCGTGCACCACCTGGTACTGGTCGGGCCGCAGGCCGAGGGACGCGTGCTTGTGCGCGATGCGGGACAGCAGCCGCTCGGGCAGCTGCTCGGGGTCGCGCAGCAGCGCGGTGGCGAACGCCGCGACGGACCCGGCGAGCGCGACCTGCTGCGTGCCCTCGGCCTGGTTGCCGCGGTTGAACAGGCCGTCGAGGAGCTCGGGGTGCTCGCCGAACATGTGCCCGTAGAAGCGCCGTGCGATCTCGCCGATGTGCTCGGCGACGACCGGCAGCGTCGCCTCGATCACCGGTCGGGACTGGTCGGACAGCATGCGGGCCCCCCTCCTCGCGGGGCGGGCCCGGTGCGCCGGGGGCCGACGCCGGTCCCGTCCGTCCTGCCATCGTCGCCCGGCGCGCGCGGCGGCGCCACGGGGGCACGCGACCGCCCCCGACGCGCCCTCGGCCCGGCACGCGTGCCGGGCTCCTGGTCAGGCCGGCCGGGGCGCGTCGGTGGTGTCGTCGTCGGGAGCCGTGCGTTCGAGGAGCGTGGCGAAGGGCCGCAGCGCGGCCAGGGCGACGGCGGCCGCGATCGCTGCACCGCCGCGGTGCTCGAAGAAGACCTGGAGCAGCGCGGTCAGCAGCACCCAGGCGAGGACGGTCTCGGTGACGGTCGCGCCGAGCGGGCCGGTGGCGCGCCCGGCCCGGCGGCCGAGGGGTTCGAGGAGGAGCCAGGTGACGACGGCGAACACCGGGTAGATCCACAGCAGGTGCAGGAGGCGCCATCCTCCGCCGTCGGTACGCAGGCGCCCGACGTCGGGCAGCAGCGCGGTGAGGACGACGGCGATGAGGAGCGGCAGGGCCGCGAGCCACACGACGCCGAGAAGGTAGAGGACCTTGATCGGGATGTACCGCTTCTCGCGTCCCGGTTCGGGGCTCATGGTGTCTCCTCGGCGTCCCCGACGAGGACGGTGATCGTCCGCCTCCTTGCAGCGCTGCTGCAGCCCCCTGCAGACGTGTGCGCCCCCGGGTGCCGGCCGACGGTCGTCGACGGCTGCGGGCCGGGGGCGCACCTGACCCTGCCGGGGCCGTGGGGGCCGGTCAACGGGCGGTCCAGGCGGCGGATGCGCCGACGTGGCGGGCGTCAGCGGCAGGGACCGGCGGCCTCGCTGAGGGTCGGGAGGTCGTCGCGCACCGCGTGTGCCGTCGCGTCGGACGACTCGCCCGGGTCCTGCCCCGGCCGGCGGTCGTGGCCCGGGTGCGTCCCGACGGCCTCCACGTCCGGCACGACCGCGTCCATGACCGCCGAGCCCTCGTGCGGGCCGCCCTCCATGACGAGGACGTCGGGCGCCTCGCCGCCGAGCAGGACGGGCTCGGTCGCGAGCTGCCGGTGCGCCCGCAGGTACGCCGGGACGAGCAGCGCGACCGCGCCGAGCCACGCGAGCGGGTTCGCCCAGACGACGCCGGTGAAGCCGAACGACGCGCCGAGCACGATCGCGGCGCCGACGCGCATGACGAGCTCGATGACGCCCGTGACGGTCGGGACGCCCGTGTGCCCGAGGCCCTGCAGGGCCCCGCGCAGGACGAAGAGCACGCCGAGGATCGCGTACAGCGCGCCGTTGACGTGCAGGAAGTGCGCGGCCATCGAGACGACGCGCTCCTCGCCGGGGCCGACGAACAGCGCGACGATCTGCGCCCCGCCTGTGACGAGGACCGCGCCGAGCAGCACCGACCCGACCACCGACATCCACACGCCCTGGACCACGCCTGTGCGGATGCGGTCGGGGCGGCCGGCGCCGTGGTTCTGCGCGACGAACGTCGAGACCGCGAGCCCGAGCGACTGCAGCAGCGCGACCGCGAGGCCGTCGACGCGCGCGGCCGTCGTGTACGCGGCGACGGCGTCGGGGCCGAGCTCGTTGAGGCGCACCTGCACCGCGAGCGTGCCGATCGCGATGACCGACATCTGGAAGCCCATCGGCACGCCGATGCGCAGGTGGCGGGCGAGGTCCTCGCGGGTCACGCGCCAGTCGTCGCGGTGCACGTGCAGCACGGGCACGCGCTTGACCACGTACGCGAGGCACAGCGCGACGGACACGCCCTGGCTGACGACCGTCGCGAGGGCCGCACCGCCGACGCCCATGCCGAGCACCGGGACGAGCCCGAGCACCAGCACGATGTTGAGCAGGCAGCTGATGGTGAGGAACACCAGCGGCGTCCGGGAGTCGCCGATGGCGCGGATGATCGCCGAGAGGTAGTTGAAGAACATCAGCGTGCTGCCGCCGAGGAACGTGACGACCGTGAAGGT
Source organism: Cellulomonas sp. JZ18 (assembly GCF_009720485.1). Lineage (NCBI taxonomy): Bacteria > Bacillati > Actinomycetota > Actinomycetes > Micrococcales > Cellulomonadaceae > Cellulomonas > Cellulomonas sp. JZ18. The sequence goes on from NZ_CP045245.1 coordinate 196,942, forward strand.
CGTGGCGTCCTCGAGGAGGTTCTCCGGGGTCTGCAGCAGGCGCAGCGCGGGCTCGGCGACGAAGGGCGCGCCGACCGTCAGCGCGAGGCTGCCGACGGCGGACAGGACCGTGCCCGCCGCGACCGAGCGGCGCACGCCCGCGGCGTCGCCGGCGCCGAACGCCTGCGCCGTCGGGATCGCGAAACCGCTCGTCATGCCCCAGGTGAAGCCGAGCAGCAGGAACGTCAGGGCGCCCGTCGCGCCGACGGCGGCGAGCGCGTCGACGCCGAGGACGCGGCCGACGACCATCGCGTCGGCGACGTGGTAGAGCTGCTGGACGACGTTGCCGATCAGCAGGGGGACGGCGAACAGGAGGATGACGCGCCAGGGACGGCCGGCGGTCAGGACCTTGGGCATGACAGGGGACTCCGGAATCGGAGGAGTGACGGGTGGGGGCGTGCGCCCGGGCGTTCTCGCGCCGGTCGCTGTCGCTCCTCGATCGTATCGATACGACCGGCGCTCGTCGTTAGCCCTTTCCGGTACCCGGAGGTGTCCGCTCGGTCACATCGCGCGACGACGGGCAAGCGATTCCCATCGTGCGGCAAGGGGCGCGGCAAGCCGTGGGCGATGCCCGGGCAAAGACGTGGGCGCGGGCCCTGCGGACGCCCTAGCGTGCGGTCGGTGAGCGTCGTCCTGCTGCCCGAGCGGTCCTGCGGCGGTCAGCGGTGACCGCCCCGGCCGACGAGGTGCCGATCTCCGCCGACGTCGTCACCGCCCTGCTCGCCGAGCAGCACCCGGACCTGGCCGCGCTGCCCGTCGGGCGGCGCCACTCCGGGTGGGACATGGCGATGTACCGGCTCGGCGACGACCTGGCCGTGCGGCTGCCGCGGCGCGCGGCGTCCGTCGGCTCGCTCGAGGCGGAGCTGCGCTGGGTGCCCGAGCTGAGCCGCGGGTGGACGTTCCCGACGCAGCGCGTGGTGCGCGTGGGCGTGCCGGGTGCGGTGTACCCGTGGCCGTGGGCGGTCGTCACGTGGCTGCCGGGCGTGCCGGCGTCGGAGCGACCCCTGGGCGTCGAGGCCGGACCCGCGCTCGGCCGCGCGCTCGCGGAGATCCACGTGCCGGTGCCGGCGGGCGTGGAGCCGCCGTTGAACCGCGAGCAGTCGGTGGCGCTCGCCGAGCGCGGCCCCGGGCTCGCCTCCGCGCTGGACCTCGTCGCCGCGTCCGCCGCGGAGCGCGGCGTGCGGCTCGACCGGGCCGTGGCCGACGCGATCTGGGCCGAGGCGCTCGCCGCACCCGTCGACCTGCCGCGGACCTGGATCCACGCCGACCTGCACCCGTACAACCTGCTCAGCGACGACGGGCGGCTCGGCGGCATCATCGACTGGGCCGACGTCGCCGGGGGCGATCCCGCGACCGACCTCGGGTTCCTCTGGCTGTCGCTGCCGCCGGACGGGCTGGCGGCGGCGGTCGAGGCGTACGGGGGCGTGTCGGCGGCGACGCTCGCCCGGGCGCGCGGCGTCGCGCTCGCGCTGGCCGCCGGGTGGGCGGTGTGGGAGGGCGAGGAGCTGACGATCGCGACCGGGTGGCGCGCGATGGTCGCGCTGGGGGTCGTGCGCTGAGGGCGCTGGTCGGCGTGCGCGGACGCGCTGCGCGTCGTGCGCGGACGCGTTGGTGCGTGGTGTGCGGGCTGGCTCGCCGCACCCGTGCGTCAGAGTCCCGCGCCTCCGCTGCCGCCGGCGCTGCCCGTCTGCGCGCTCTGCATGCCGTTCGCCGTGATCGGCGGGTTTGGCAGGCCGTCGCCCTCGTCGTACGGCTGGTTCTGCGGGGCGGTGCCGCGCACGGGGTCGGGTGCGGTGGTGGCGTCGTCGCCGGGCTGCTCGCCGGGCAGGGCGGTCGGCGGGGTGGTGGTCGGGTCGGACATCGTCGGCCTCCTGACGTCGGTCGGTCATGTCTACCAGCGGGGACCGACGACGGCTCGTCGGGCTGCCGCCGTCCGCACCGCCGTCCACACCGCCGCCCGCGTCGTCGGCCCCGCGTGCCACGCTGCTCCCGACCCACCTGCGAGAGGACCTCGATGACCGCCGTCCGCCTCATCCGCTCCGGCACCCTGTCCGACGTCGCCGAGTACGCGTACGCCGCGACGGCGCCCGCCGACGCCCGGTTCGTCTTCCTCGCCGGCGCGTGCCCGCTCGACGACGACGGCCGCACCGTCGGCGTCGGCGACCACGCCGCGCAGGCGGCCCAGTGCGTCCGCAATCTCCTCGTCGCCCTGCGCGACGCCGGCGCCGGGCTCCAGGACGTCATCAGCACGCGCGTCCTCGTCGCGACGACGCGCCAGGCCGACCTCGTCACCGCGTGGGAGGTGGTGCGCGAGGCGTTCGGCGACCACGACGTGCCGAGCACGCTGCTGGGCGTGACGGTGCTCGGGTACGACGACCAGCTCGTCGAGCTGGAGGCGGTCGCGGCGGTGCGGGACGGGTCGGACGCGTGAGCGGCCCGGACGACGTGCGCGTCGACCGAGTCCGCGGGGTGCTCGCCGGGCAGGCCTGCGGCGACGCGCTCGGGGCGGGGTACGAGTTCGGACCGCCGCTCGGGGACGACGTGCCGGTCGGGATGGTCGGTGGCGGCGTGTTCGCGTGGGAGCCGGGGGAGTGGACCGACGACACGCAGATGTCGACCGTGCTGGTCGCCGTGGGGCTCGCCGCGGCGGAGGGCGGGTCAGACCTGCTCGCGTCCCTCGACGACGTCACCGCCGGCTGGGCGGCGTGGGCCCGGACGGCCGCCGACGTGGGCGCGCAGACGCGGTCGGTGCTGACGACGGCGGCGTCGACGTCGGCCGCGGACGTGGCGGCCGCCGCGCGTGCGCACCTGGCCGCGACCGGGCGGGCCGGTGGCAACGGGTCGTTGATGCGGACGGCGCCGGTGGCACTGGCGTACCTGTCCGACCCGGTGCGTCGCGCGGAGGCGGCGCGCGTCGTCAGCGACCTGACGCACCCCGACCCGATCGCCGGGGACGCGTGCGTGCTGTGGTGCGACGCGATCGCACGGGCGGTGTCGACGGGCGTCGCGGACGTGCGCGCCGGGCTCCCGCTCCTGCCCGCGGAGCGGCGCGGGCAGTGGCAGACGTGGATCGACGAGGCGGAGGCGGCGCCGCCGGTCGCGTTCCACCGCGACAACGGGTGGGTCGTGTCGGCGTTCCGGGCGGCGTGGTCGGCGGTCGTGCGCGGGCGGGACCTGCCGTCGGTGCTGGACGTCGCCGTGCGCGGCGGGAGCGACACCGACACCGTCGCGGCGATCGCGGGTGCGCTCGCGGGGGCCGTGCACGGGTGGTCGGGGGTGCCGCAGGAGTGGCGGGACGTGGTGCACGGGTGGCCGGGGTGGACGGTGGCGGAGCTCGCGGAGCGGGGGGTGGCGCTGGCGCGGTGAGGCGGCACGCGTAGTGGTCGCTGCGTCCCCGGGGGTGCGCACCGACCCGTCGTGGGTGGTGCCGCGCCGACGCGCGGACGGCGACACCCGTGGTCAGGGGCGGGACAACGGCCGGACGGCTCGGCAGCGGCGCTACCCTCTGGCCGTGGGCACCGTTCGCGAGTACGGGTTCCGGGAGTACTCCGACGACCTGACGCCGGGGAACGACGGCCGGAGCAACCTGCTGTTCCGCGACGGCCAGCTGTCCGGCCACGCCGAGTTCCAGTCCGTGAGCACCGTCACGTCGGATGGCGGGGACGTGTCGGACTCGGACGACGAGCACGACACCGACACGGTCGGGACGATCGGGAAGATCGTCGTCGGGGTCGGCGTCGGGGCGCTGGCCGCGTACGGCGCCGTCGAGCTCGGTCGGCGGATCGTGGGCGCAATCCGTGCACGACGAGGCGACGCCGGCCACCCCTCCGCTGCGGACGCGCCGGCCGAGACCGCGCACGCATCGGCCGAGGCCGAGGATGCGCCCCTCCCGGACGAGGTGAGCCAGCCGGACGAGGCCGACGCGCTCGTCCAGGAGGTCCAGACGCTCTGCGACGAGGCCACCTCGGGCATGAAGGCGTACCAGGCGCGCATGCGCCCGCAGGCCGACGTCGAGCAGGACGAGGAGCCGGTGCGTTCGGAGACGCGCGGCGAGCGGCGCAGGGAGCGCTGAGGACCGGACGGCGCGTGAGCTGAGGACCGGACGGCGCGTGACGGGAGCCGGACTGGCGACGTGACTCCGCCTCGTCACGTGCTGCACGCGGGTCGGAGGATGAGGGGGCGAGGAGAGACCTCACACGACGCCGACTGACCCACGTGGCCGCACACGCGCCGTTGACGGGCGGGGGTGCCGTCGCGCGGGCTGAGTGGTCCGGGCGCTGAGGTCGATGCGCAAGTCAGGAGGATGAACCCGCGGCGGACGCGCGTCCGGGTGGCGCGGGTCGCGACGCCTCAGCGGGCCGGTGCGCGGTGCCGATCGTGGGTCGTGAGCATCCCCGGGGACGACCTGCCGCGAGCGGCGGGCGGCTGGGCTCCGCGGCCGCTGCTCGACGAGCGCACGGGCCGACCGGTGCGGGGGACGAGGTCGCGGGCGTACGACTACTGGCCCGTGGCGACGCCGGTGCCGGTCGTGCCCGTCGCACCTGCGCGCCGCGGCGTCGTGCGGCGGCTCGCCGTGATCGCCGTCGTGGCGGCGGTGTGCGCCTGGACGGCCGTCAGCGTCCTGCCGCCCGCGCTCCAGCACGTCGACGCGGCGTGGCTCGACCGGCTCGTCGTCGGTCGCGTCCCCGAGCCGACGCCGGAGGTGGCCGCGCTCGCGGACGAGATGTTCCTGACGCAGGAGGGGCGTGAGCTGCTGTACCGGGCGCGGCCGCAGCTGCTCGGCGCAGCGGAGTTCGCCGGGCACTGCGGCGCGGGCGTCCGGGCGGTGCGGGCCGAGGGCGCGGTCGGGTGCTACCGGCCGGCGTCGGGCACGGACGTCAGCGGCGGGTCGATCGTCGTCTACGTCCCCGCGGACGCGCGACTGCACGGGTTCGTCGTCGAGACCACCGCGCACGAGCTGCTGCACGCCGCCTGGGACGAGCTCACCCCGACCGAGCGCGGCGAGGCCGCCGAGCTGCTGCGGGACGTCGTCGCCGGCATCGACCCCGCGGACCCGATCCACGCGCAGATCGCCGGGTCCGTCGGCGGGTACGAGGGGAACCGGCCGACGGAGCACTTCGCGTACGTCGGCTCGCAAGTGTGGCGCGAGGGCGGGCTGCACCCGCGGCTGGAGGCGCTGTACGGGCGGTACGTCGCGCACCGGGCGGCGCTCGTCGAGGTGAGCACGGCGTTCCAGGGGCGGCTCGATCGGCTCGCCGCCGACGCGGACGCCGCGGTGTCCGCCCTGAGCGCGCGACGGAACGAGCACGCGCAGGCGCGGGCGCAGCTCGCCGCGGACGTCGCGACGCTCGACGGGTACCGGTCGATGCTCGAGCAGGAGGAGACGCGGTACGCGGCGATGCCGCCGGGGGAGCAGGCGCGGTCGCGGCTGGGGTGGACCTGGCGGGACGGGACGCGGCTGCCCATGGCCGCGGCGTCGACGACGCTGGGTGCGGCGCGGGGGCTGCTGGTGCGGGACGAGGCGGAGATGGCCGTGCGGGCGGAGGCGCTGCGGGTGGCGGGGGAGGAGCTCGCCGCCGAGGAGGCGCGGGTGGAGGCGCTCGTGGCCGACGTGGAGGAGGTGCTGGGGCAGCTGGACCCGGGGACGTGACGGCGCGGTGCGTCGGTCAGCCGTCCCAGTGCCAGCCGTCGTCCGGTCGGTGTAGCCGTTAAGGACCAGGGCGGGCAGGGGGAGGCGGTGGAAGTCGGGAGAAACAACGCCGTGGGATCACGTCAGGGTGCGCCTCAACGGGGGATGGGCGCGTCGCTCCCATACGCGAACACGTGGGCGCTCAGCACGTCGACCTCGCGGCGAGGGTCGCCGAAGAACGCCGCAAGCCTGTGCGTGACCCGGGCGAACGGTCGCTCGCGTGCCTGACCTGCCTCGTTCCAGTTCGCGGCCGGCACGACCAGGAACAAGTGCTGCGCGTCCTGGGCGATGTGGACCTTCCAGAAGTCCTTCAGGTCGTGGTTGTTCGCGGTCGTGCCACCGCGTTCGACCTCAGCGATGATCCCTCGGCCCTGCGCGAGCGGAAACACGAAGTCTGGGCGGGCGCGCGTCACGAACCCGTCCTGCGGCGTCAGCACGACCTCCTCGTCGAACCCGATCTCGCGCACGAGCTCGCTGACGACGGCCTGCACCGCTGAGCTCGACGCGCGGTGCACGTGCACCCGGTCGATCGCGTCGCGCCGTTCCTCCAGGTGCCTCCGGAGTCTCTGAGCCAGCTCGTCCACGACGCCCATCTCGTCCGCCTCGGACCCCGTCAGCGCGCTGCGCACAAAGCGCGCGTGGCGGTCGGGCATGCACCCGAGCTTCCGTGGAAGCAGACGGAGAAGCTAGCTCCGATCGGGCGAAGTCGAGCACGTGATCAGCTGAGGAAGATCCGCTCCCGGTGCCAGTGCAGGTAGTCGAGGCGCGGAACGTACCCGCCCGGCATCGCGATGTGCGGGCGCAGGAATGGAGCATTGAACATCAGTCGTACCGCTGGGTTGCTCGACGAGGCCACGCGCACCGAGGTCACGACCTCGAGGTCGTCGCTCAACGTCAGGTCGCCGGCGTCGAATGCGGCGTCGTGCGTAGGGCAGGCGGCCACGCCGTTGCGGACGTCGCGCCGTTCGCGGTCGTCGCTCGACCGCCACGGTTTGATGTGGCTGGCGCGAAGGAGCGTGGGTCTCGAAGCGTCCTCGAGCGTGAAGCCGCAGAAGACGCACGCCCAGCCGCAGTTGATCAGCACGGCTTTCGCGAACCGGTGCTGGTCGATGCGCACACGAGCGAGCGCCTGCCGCTCGGACGGTCGCTCTGATCCGTCTTCCCGGTGCTGGTCGAGCCTCTCGCGGAACGCCACCTCGACAGCCGACTCGTCGATCTCGTCCTGGCCCAGCAGCTCGAACGCATCCGAGTGCTCGAGCTCGAGGAAGTCAGGGAGCTGCTGCGGCGTGACACCCGTCCGTCGAGCGGCCGCCAGGACGACCCGGTACAGCTCGAAGAGCCGGCCGTGGTCATCACGCAGCGCCTCCCACAGACGTTGGTCGCTCTTCCCGCCTCGGCTACGACCCCCTTCGAGGTTGGCCATCTTGGACGTGATGCTGGTGCGACGACGTCGGAACAGGCGCGCGAGCTCAGGGATCGGTGTCGGCCCCTTGGTCGCCAAGCCGCTGCCGTAGCTGACGTGTCCGAGTGCGACCATCCCAGCCGCGCACAGCAGGGTCTCCACGGGCAGGTAGTCGACCTGGTTCTCCCCTGGGCCGACCTCCTCGCGCACCAGGACCGAGCGCCACTGCGCTTCTGCGTCAGGCAGCGACAGGTCGAGGTAGTGCGAGATGTCGTACGGCACGTCTGGAACCTCCCCTGAGGAGATCGGCCACCGAGCCGCCCCTCTCGACGACCGTCACCCGGATGCGGGAGCCGACGGGTTCACCAGCGACCGCAGGTGCTCCCGCGTCTCGTCATCGACGGAGTAGAGGACGGTGCCGACCATCCCTCGGGTGAGCAGCACCTTGTAGACGTGCCGCACGAGCCGGTCGAAGGTCGCGTCGTCGACGGACTTCCGCGACCGGAAGTCTGGGTCCTTGTTGTGCTCGCGCTGCGCGACCCACTGGCCGTCCCGCCACACCAGGTCCGGGCCGAGGATGACTCCGTTCCATGAGTACTCGAAGCCCTGTGCGGTGTAGACGCACCCGACCTGACCGAACCCACCCTCGCCGGTGGCCCAGAGGGCGGAAGGGGGCGCACCACCGACGGAGCGGTCTCCGCGTAGGTTCCAGGGCCGTCGCCACGTGCCGATGACGACGTCGTCCACAAGGGTGCCGTCCGGGCGCGGGTCACTCCACGGCCAGCAGTAGCCGGCGGTCATGCGCGCATTGAGACCCTTGTCGAGCTGCGCCTGCAGGCGCTCCTCGAGCTGCTCAGGGGTATCGACGACCTCGACGCTGAAGCGGTCCTCGTCGTACCACGCGACTGCGCCTTCGCCGCGCAGTCCGAGGAGCCGAAGGACCCAGTCGAGGTAGGCGTCGCTGCCGCCGGCGCGGAACTGCGCGTTTAGGTCGACGTGGCGCACCTGGAGGCCGCGAGCCGCGGCGTGCTGCTCGATCTCCGGTACCGATCCCATCTCGCCGGGGCGCACGACCTGGAACTGGTCCAGCAGGAAGACGGGGACCCGGGCGGCGTCGAAGAGCTCCTCGATCTGAGGACGGGCCGCCGCGCGCACCTCCTTACGCGTGTACCGGTTGACCGAGGTGACCCGGAGGCGGTGCGCCTCGTCGAGGATGAGGACGTCCAACCCGTTCTTCTCCGCGCTCATGAAGCTGTTGAAGTAGGCGAAGAGGTTCCGCGTCCGAGGGGATCCCTTGCCCGCCACCTGGCGGAGGGTCTGCGTGAAGGACCGTGAGCCGGTCGCGTGCATCACCGTACGACCCTGCCGGGCCAGCTCGCCCAGCAGCGAGAGTGCGATGACGCTCTTCCCGCTTCCCGGGCCGCCCGCGATCACCACCGCGGTCTTGTGGTTCGCCTCGCGCGCTCGTCGCACCTCCGCGAGGACGAGCTCGTACGCGACGCGCTGCTCGTCGAGGAGCACGAAGTGCTCACGCTCACGGACCTCCTGCGCTGCGACCGACAGCAGCTGCCTAGACGGGGCGATCTGCGAGGTCAGCAGGTCGTCTGCGGCTCGCGCCCCGGACTCGCTCGACAGCCGTGAGCGCAACCAGTCGTGGAGCTCGCCGCGGCGGTTCCCCGTGAAGATCGGCGACCGTGCGCCCGACTCGGCGCGTCGGAGATCGGCGACGCTCGCCTCGGAGGCGTTGTGGAGGTAGGCGGCGCCTCGCACCGCCTCGTCGTCGTCGGCGAGGACGCGCACGAAGTCACGGAGGTAGTCGACGTAGCCATCGACCTGCAGTGCCGGGTGCAGCGCGGGCCGGTAGGGCGCACCGGGGACGTCCACGAGGCCGCTGCTCTCGGGCCAGGCGCGGGCGCTGGACCACTGCTTGAGCTCGAGCACGACGTACGAGTTGCGGCCGGTGCGCGGGTGGACCCCGGCGAGGATGACGTCCGCGCGCTTGCTGGTAAGAGGAAGGCGCGCTTCGAGCAGCACGTGGACGCCGTCGAGGCCGGCCTCGCGCAGGTCGTTGGCCAGGACGGGTAGTGAGGACCGCCAGGAACGGCGCTCGCCCTCGTTGGCTGCACCGACTCCTTCGTGGTGGAGGAACCGCGCGAGGTGCTCCTCGATGATGGACGGGCCGGCATCGACCTCGGCAGCAAGTTCGATGGCACTGCGACGCAGCGCATGCACGTGGACGTCCCCCAGGCAGCACGAATGAACGTGCGGGGGACATGTCTTCCCGACTAGGGGAGAAGTCCGTCGATCCGCTGACGGAGGAAAGGTAACCGCTGTCGCCGTCGCAGGTGCGCACCTAGCGCACCAAGCGCGTCTCAGCGCCGCGGCTCGACCCCGTCCGGATCGGTTTGGCGGCGGGGCGAGCTCAGTGGCCGGCTGCCGCCCTGCGCGGCATCACCGCGGCGCCAGCACCGCCACCCCGTAGGCCTCGGCCGCCTCCGCGAGCCGCTCGTCGTACGTGACCATCCCCTCCAGCTCGTCCCCGAGCTCGAGCGCGGCGGCCAGGTGGATCGCGTCCAGCGACCTGAGCGTGGCGGGTTCCAGCCGTCCGGCGACGTCGAACACCCGCGGAGTGGCCTGCAGGAGCACGAGCGCGTCGAGCACCGCGTGCGCCTGGACGGCGGCCTCGGGTGTGGCGCGGCGCACGGCGCGCATCAGCTCCGTGCGCACGAGGTCGCAGGCGACCGGCGTCGTCCCGTGCTGCCGCCACCACGTCCGGAGCGCGTCGGTCTCGGGCTCCTCGACGACGAGCTTCACCAGCGCCGAGGTGTCGAGGTAGTGGGCCACGCGTCAGCGCTCGTCGTCGCGCATGTCGGCGAGCGTGTCGGACAGCGACGGCTGCCCGGCTCGGGCCGGCCGGGGCGCGGGCAGTTCAGCGAGGTCGCCACGGGCGGGGCGGGCCGCGCCGGACTTGACCAGACGGGCGAGCGGGGACGCGGGGATCGGGGTGAGCTGAGCGGCCGGCCGGCCGCGGTCGGTCACGGTGACCGTCTCACCGGCCGCCACGCGTGCGACGACGGCGGAGGCGTTCTGCTTGAGCTCGCGGATCCCGACGCTCGCCATGTGCTACATCGTAGCCCTGCGGTCGTGGCAGGCGTCGGGGTGAACGCCCCGACGTCCCCTTGACCGGTCGCGACGCCCCGCGCTGCGATGGTGCGCTGTGCCCCGCAGGACCGTCGCCCTCGCCGTGCTCGCCCTGGTCGTGGCGTCGGCGACCGCCTGCGCCGGCCCTGCCCCGGGGGCGGGGTCCACGGGACCGCCGGTCCCGTCGCGAGCAGCAGACGCCCCGGGCTCACCGATGGACGTCACCCCGCTCCCCGTCGTCGTCCCCACCTTCACCGCGTGCGGCACGGATCCCGCGGACGACTCCCGCACCAACCTCCGCCCACGCGTCCTGACCCCCGCCGACGCGCACGTCGACCCCGACCGCTACGGCGAGATCCCCGTGGACGGTCCCCTCCTCGTCGAGGACGCCGGTGACCTGCTGCTCGTCGACGGGCGGATCGACGCCGGCAACGGCTACGAGGTCGGGTACGCGTCGACGGTGGCGCCCGACGTCCAGGTCGCACCCGCCACCGTCACGGCGCCCGTCGCGCTGTCGGTGCTGGCGAGCGAGTACTCCGGGCGCCGGGTGGCGTTCGTCGAGGTGCGCGTCGGCGACGACGCCCCCGTCCGCTGGGAGGAGGCGCGGGACCTGTTCTTCGGCACGGACGGCGGCGACGGCGGGTTCCTGGCGACCGCCGGGATGCCGGTGGGCGTCGAGGTGGACGGCTGGGGCTACGTGGACGCGTTCTTCCCGGGAGGTGAGTCGTCCTCCGGCGTCGTGTGCCTGCAGCGGCGCACGAGCGCCGACGGCCCCGTCGACGGCGTCCTGTTCACCCCGGGGTGGGGCGACGGCGGCTACCCGGTGTACCTCGGGCGCGCGGACGACGGGACGGTGGTGAGCGTCGTGTGCTGGACCGGCATCACGCCGTGGGAGTGGAGCGGTCTGCCGGGGACGCCGCCGGACGAGGGCTGACCGCGGACCCGTCGTCCTGCCGCCGATCGGCCGTACGTCGTCCGAGCTCGTCCCGATGGTCCCTCCCCGTGCGCGGACCCGGGGAGGGCTGCCGTCGATCGTCGTCCCCCGCGGGGCGCAGCAGGCCCTGCCTCGTCCCCTGCGCGCCCTGCCGGAATCACCCGCTTCCTCACCCGCGTCCACTCTGTCCCCTGGACGCTCGACCGGATCACAGTGGGTGCACCCGGATGTCGACGACGAGGACGGCAGCCATGCGCCAGGTGTTCAACCCGCCCCCCAACTGGCCCTCGCCCCCGGAGGGCTGGAGCCCGCCCGCGGGCTGGTCGCCCGACCCCGGCTGGCCCGACCCGCCCGAGGGGTGGCAGCTGTGGCGCAGCGAGCCGGAGCCGCGTCGGCGGTGGCTGACGCCCCTCGTCGGTGCGGTCGCGCTGCTCGTCGGGATCGCCGTCGGCGCGGGTGGCTCACCCTCGCAGGCCGGCGAGCTCGACGAGGCCACGACGACCGCGGAGCGGCTGACCGACGAGAACACCGAGCTCGTGGACGAGCTCGAGGCGCTCCAGGCGGAGGCGGACGAGTTGCGCGCGCAGCTGGGGGCGGCCGAGGCGGAGGTGACGCGACTGACGTCGGAGGCAGGGAACGTGGCTGCTCAGGCCGCCGACCTCGCCACCCGTGAGGCCGCCTTGGCCCAGCGGCAGGGGGAGGTGGACGCCGCGGTCGCTGCCGTGGCGCAACGTGAGGCCGCCCTCGCTGCCGCAGAGGCCGCGGCCGCCTCCCGTCCGCCTGTGTCGTCGGGGGCCGCGACGGGTGGTGCTCCCGGTGGCGTGACCAGCGCGTTCCGGAACTGCGACGCCGCACGCGCGGCCGGCGCCGCACCGGTGCGGCGCGGCGAGCCCGGGTACGGTCCGCACCTCGACCGCGACGACGACGGGGTCGGCTGCGAGTAGCCCGAGCGGCCGTCAGCAGTCGGGCGGTTTCGGGCGGTCAGTGCACAGGCCCGAGACCAGGTGCGACCTGCGCTCCTGCGCCTCGAACGGCGCCGACGTGGTCGACGTCGTGGCGGTGCCCGTGACCTCGCGCCAGGTGGGTCGCCGTCGATGCGGTAGCGGCCGGCCCACTCGGTCGTCAGGGTCACGGCGTACGTGCCGGGCTGCTCGTACTCGTGGAACGTGTCGTGGTGGGGGTAGGGGCTGCCGGGTGAGGTGGTCACCAGGGTGTGGCCGTCGCCGAAGTCGTAGGTGAACCGGACGGGCACGGCCTCCACGTCGACGCCGAAGCCGGCGAGGGTGGTGCGCAGCGGCGCGGGCGTCGCGTCCGTGAGGACGATCGTCTCCTTGTTGATGAGCACCCAGCCGCCGTCCGGCTGCAGGCGCAGCGTCGGCGCCGGTATCGGCAGGGAGCGGAAGTCCTCGACGGTGAGGACCGGCAGGGCGGTGCCGCACGAGCCCTGGTCGAGGCGCTCCCACGCGGACCAGTCCTCGCCGGGGGCCTGGGTGCGACGCCAGGTCGGTGCGATCAGCTCGGCGTCGCACGTGAGGGCGCCGGTCTGCGGTACGCCGGTCCGGCACCAGCCGTTCTCGTGCGCGGGGGTCTCGCCGAGATCGGGGTCCCAGCAGGTGAAGGCGTGCTGGGTCTCGACCTTGATCTCCCCGCCCGCCGCACCTGGTGGACGTCCAGAACCCGACTGCGCCCACGAGCCCCAGAGGTCGAAAGTTGAGCGCGAGGCGCCGGTGGCGCCGCGGACTGCGCGAGGGTCCTTATAGCTCTCGGGGATTCCCGCCGCGCTCGCGTTGCTGGGGGGCGAGGTCAGGGCGACGAGGAGGGCGGCGGCGACGAGCGTCAGCGGCGATCTCACGGGAGCGGCGCCGTCGACTCGTCGAGCGCCTCGAACCCCATCTCGTCGACGCGCCAGCCCAGATCCCAGCTCAGCGCGAAGACAGCGCGAAAGCGACCTCCCGGGTTTTCGTTCACCGTCGCTCCGGATTGGTCGACACCACGCGACGGCGGTTGTACGACGTTCATGTCGACCGAGAACCATCGGTCCTCCGAGATCTCGACAGATTGAGCCGTCTCCACGCGGAAGGGCTCCCCAACGGTGACGTGCCCCGCTGCGACCATCTCGGAGACCGACTCAGCGACGCCCACGCAGAAGGTGCAGGAGTCGAGCGTGATCGCGTCCCAGGGCCCTGCGTCGCCCGACGCGTACGCGTAGTCGTACAGGGCCAGCACATACGTCGCCGCCGCGATCGCCCCGTCCGTCGTCGGCTCCGCCATGGCGGCGGGCTGCTCCGGCGGCGCCACCTCGGTCGGCGTCGGCGTCGGCGCGGGCGTCTCCTCGGCCGGTGCCGTGGAGCGGGAGGGCTCGGGGGCGGCGCCCTCGTCCCTGCTGCACCCACCCACGACCAGCAGGACGACGGCCGCGCTCGTCGCCGTCAGAGCACGCCACGACGTCCGTCCGCGACCAGGCATGCCGGACAACCTAGCGCGAACCGGACACCCGCCGACCGGGCCGCGTCAGGCTGTGGACGAGGCGCGGGCGGCCCTGCCCGTCAGCCCCCGGCGCGCCGTCGACGCCCGGCCTCGCGCCCGCTGCGCCGCGTCTCCCGCGCCCGCTCGACGTCCACCCCGGCGAGCGCGGCGCGCATCCCGTCCAACCGGTCCGCCAGCGCGCGCGCGTCGCCCTCCGACGCCGTCCGCACCGCCCCCGCGGCCCGCCGGGCCGGCACCAGCACCAGCCGGTTCCCCGCACGCGTCACGACCACCACCGCCGGCCGCACCCGCCCGCGCCCCAGCGCACCGGACCCGGCGGCGACCCCCTCGATCCCCGGCCAGCGCAGCGAGTGCACGAGCACCGGCTCCGCCGCCCCCGACCACAGCTCCAGCCCCTCCGAGCCCACCGCGAGCGACAGCGCGGTCGCCCTCCGCGGGTGCACGGTCGCCCGTCGCGCGTTCTCGCCGCCCAGCGCGCCCCACAGCCCGACCGCGCCCCACACCTCGACGACCTCGGCCTTCCGGCGCCGTGCCTGCACAGCCGCGTGCCGCGCGGCCGTCCGCGCCCCCGCCCGTGCAACGCCCGCGGCCACGGCCACCACGGCGAAAGCCGCGACCAGCAGCGCGGCCCCCGCCACGACCCCGACCGCCGTCCCCCGGCCGAGGAGCGCGACACCCGCGACGACAGCGAGCCCCGCCACACCGAGTGCGAGAACCAGCCGAACCACCCGACCGGACCCCCACCGCCCCCTCAGTGCCACGCCCACTGCGCCACCTCCCGCCCGACCACCACCGTCGCCCGCATCCGCCGCGACAGCACGACCGCCGCGCGCACGGCCGCGGCGACGTCCGGCTCGGCGGTCAGCCGGACCGCCGCCGCACCCGCAGCGCCCGCCACCAGCAGCCGGAACTCCTCCGGCGCGCGCCACGCCGCGGGCAGCCCGGGCTCGCGCACCGGCTCGACCCGGTGCCGCGCCCACACCCGCAGCACCTCGCCGTCGTGCACGACCGCACGCCGCTCCTCGAGGTGCAGGTTCGTGTACCCCATCGGGATGCGCCCGGTCAGCTCCTCGGGCGTGAGCTCCCCCTCGAGCAGGCACCGCGTCGTGCCGTGGTTCGTCGACCAGTAGACGCCCGGGCGCACGTCGGACGGGTCGGTGACGAGCGGGCCGAGGGTCGGGTCGGCGGGGGAGCAGCAGTCGACGACGTCCGGCGGGACGAACGCGGCGGCCGCGGGGGACACCCACGCGGTGTCGTCGGTGACCTCGCCGGGCGGCACCGGCACGTGCGTCGGCCAGAGGCCGCGCTCGCGGACGCCGTCGCGGCGCGTCACCAGCACCGGGACGCCCGCCGCCCGCGACACCACGCGCGCCACGACGACCGCGTGCCGCACCGACCCGGGCACGCCGACCTCGACCGCATCCCCGCCGACCCCCGGCACCACCAGCCGGTACGCGAACGCACCGCCGTGCGGCCACACGCGCACCAGGTCGTCGCCGTGCACGACCGCGACCGTCCGGTGCGTCGTCACCCGGCCGCCCGCCGGCGTCAGCCGGGCCAGCTCGTCGGGCTCCAGCCCCCGCCGCGGCGCGCACCGCGTGAACCCGTCGTCCGTCGAGTAGAACGTCGACGCCGCGGGTCGCCCGATGTCGAACGGGTGGTGCCCGCCGGCCAGCACCCCGGACGGGTCGCAGGACGGCAGGTCCGGCTCCCCGAGGTCGGACGGGTCCGGTGTCGTCCAGTCGGTGTCCCCGGTGATCCGGTCCTCGCGCAGCACGGGCCCATGCTGCCCGTGCACGGCGTCAGACCGCGACGACCGACCCCTCGTTCGTCACGCGGTCCGCCTCGACCTCGTCGAACCACTTGCCGCCGTCGCCGAGGTACCGGAACGTCACGGTCGTCCCCGCGGGCACGGTCACGGCCGCGCTCGACATGCCGTTCGACCGCTTGCGGAGCACGTGCACGCCCGGCGTCCAGTCGTTGAACGTCCCGACGACGCTCACCGGCCCGTCGAGCGACGGGGTCGGCAGCGCGAACGTCAGGGTGCAGGTGGCGGTCTTGGCGGAGCGGGACTTCTTGAGCACGGGAGGGCCTCCACGTCGGCGCGGCTGGGGTGGCGGGAGCAGGGTGGCGCCTCGATGTTTCGGGACGGCGCGGGCTCGGTGACCCCCGTGTGACGGGCGGGTGGCGGGGGTGGGCACGGCCTTCGCACGCCCCGTTGCCTCGAGCGACCGGGCGTCACTCTAACGGCGGAGCACGGGAGGGCCGCGGACGTCTCGGTCCGCGGCCCTCCGTGTCGCACCGACGGGGCTCGGCACCCCGCCAGCGGCAGCCCGATCAGCTCCGCGGCGGGTACTCCACGACGTACGCCGGCGTGCCGGTGTTCGAGTTGTCGACCTGTCCGCCGACCCCGTTCACCACGTGCCGGATCGTCCCGGCGCTGAGGTTGACGGTCATGACGTGCGTGAGACGCACGCCCGGCCGCTGCGGCACCTCGAACCCGTTCTCCGTGACGATCGAGGGGTTGTTCTGGTTGAAGACGTAGACGCCGCCGCCCCACAGCTGGTGCTCCCGGACGCGCTCGCCGACCTTGTACCCCGCCCAGCCGAGCGTGCCGTCGGGCTCGGTCCAGTCGGCCTGGGTCGGCGGGTCGTACGGCAGCTCGTTCTGGTAGAGCACGACGCGTCCGCGCTCGCCCTCCCACACGGTGTTGTGCTGCTGGAAGTGCTCGACGAACAGGCCGGTCGCCGTGACGTCGTCACCCGTGACGACCACGCCCGTGCGCCCGACGTTCGTGCGCCACCGCTCGGTGTCGCCGTTGACGCCCTCCGTGAAGCCCTCGACGCCGTGGTCGGCGCGCCACACCCACGTGTGGTCGACGAGGACGTCGTCGGCGTCGACCCGCAGCGCCACGTCCGTGGAGCCGAGGTGGGGGCCACCGACGCGGAAGTACACGTCGCTCAGGGTGATGGGGTCGAGACGCCGGCCCTTGTCGTGGCCGGGCCGGCCGCGGTCGAGGTCCTGCCCGTCGCGCCCGTGCCCGTGGCCGTTGCCGTGGCCGTTCCCGCGCGGGGCGGAGCCGACCTGCAGCAGCACGGGCGACTCCTGCGGCCCGGCGTCGATGGTCACGCCCGCGACGATCGCCCCCGGCACGTCCGCGACGCGCAGCGGCACCGCCCCGCCCGCCGACGTCAGCGTCGCGTGCCCGAGCCCCAGCACGACCGTCCCCGGCCGCTTCACCTCGATGCTGCGCGCGACGTCGTACACGCCCGGCGTCAGCAGCAGGTGCTTGCCGCGGGCCAGCTGCGCGTTGATCGTCTGGATCCTGTCGCCCGGCTTCGCGACGTGGAAGTCGCGCAGCGGCACCGACCGGCCGGGGGTCATGCCGTCCGCCCAGCTGATGCCGCGGGTGCCCTCGCGGGCCTGCGGCACCCGGACGTGCCAGCGTCCGCGCTGGTCGACGTACAGGTACGGCTTCTCGCGGCTCAGCGGCGTCTCGTCGAGCGTCGTGTACGGCGGGTTCGGGAACTCGGAGTCGTCCGGCGCCCCCTCGACGCCGGAGAACACCTGGTTCCACACCCCGTTCGACCAGCTGCGGACCACGCTGTTGCGCGTCAGCCACTGCTGCTGCGACCCGTTGGTCACGTCCCCGAACCGCGAGTCCGCGATGAACCCGCCGCTCGCGTACTGCGGCCCGGCCGTGCAGTAGTCCATGAGCGAGAAGCCGGGGTCGCCCTCGTCGGCGCGGACGTCGACGCGGCGCACCGAGACGGCCTGCGAGACGGCCCAGAAGTTCGCGGTGCGGCGGCAGTCGTCCTGCCCGGTGCCGTCGATGTCGAGCGTGAGGTTCGACAGCGTCCGCCAGAAGTTGACCAGCGCGATGCAGTTGGGGTTCGCGGGGTCGGGGTTGAGGCAGCGGTTGTAGGTCTCGATCTTGCCGTGGACGACGACGTCGGACGGCGAGCCGCCGAGGCCCGCGACCTCGGTGTAGTAGCCGACCTTCATCTGCAGCGGCTGCTCCGGCGTGCCGTACTCGCCGGGCAGGAACAGCAGCGCGTACCGGTCGGTGCTCATCTCGGCATCGACCTGCTGCGCGTGGATCTGGTCGACGCGGGCCTGGATGTCGGCGACGGGCATCGACGGGTCGAAGACGAGCACGTTGGCGCCCAGGGTGGGGTCGGACGTGCCGTGGCGGGCGAGGGTGTCGGGTGCCGCCGCCGACGCGGACGGGGCGCCGGCCGTCGCGACGGCGGTGAGCGCGGCGGCCGTGAGGGCGAGGACGCGGGCGCGGCCTCTCCTGGTGGTGGGGGCGTGCGTGGACGGGTCCATGCAGTGTTCCTCTTCCTTGAGCAACGAGAACGGACATCCGGAGCACACCACACCGCGACCGATTTGTCAGGACTCCGTGCAAATCCGGTTCGGGGGAACCGGCGGGTGGACGGCGGGCCGCGGGCTGTCGGTGGAGCGGGTTAGCCTGGCGCGACCCCGACCCCCTGTGAGGAGGCTGCTGTGGTGCTCATCGGCGCCCACGTGCGCGGCGACGACCCGATCGCCGCCGCGACGGAGGTGGACGCGCAGGCCGTGCAGCTGTTCCTGGCCGACCCGCAGGGCTGGAAGAAGCCCGTGCGGCGCCCGGACGCGGACGCGCTGATCGACTCCGGCCTGGGCATCTACGCGCACGCGCCGTACCTGGTGAACGTCGCGTCGACGAACAACCGGATCCGCATCCCGAGCCGCAACATGATCGCCCAGCACGCCGCCGCGGCCGCCGACCTCGGTGCGAAGGGCCTCATCGTGCACGGCGGGCACGTCGGCGACGGCGACGACATCGCGGTCGGCATCGACAACTGGCGCAAGACGTTCGCGCGCGCCGAGTTCCCCGTGCCGGTGCTCGTCGAGAACACCGCCGGCGGCGAGAACGCCTGCGCCCGCACGCTCGACCGCTGGGCGATGCTCTGGGACGCGATCGGCGAGTACGAGGTGGGCGTCTGCCTCGACACGTGCCACGCATGGGCGGCGGGGGAGGACCTCGAGACGATCGTCGAGCGGCTCACCGCGATCACCGGGCGCATCGACCTCGTGCACGCGAACAGCTCCCGGGACGAGCACGGGTCCAGCCGCGACCGGCACGCCAACTTCGCGACCGGGACCATCCCGCCGGAGCTCATCGCGCACGTCGTGCGCGAGGCCGGGTGCGACGCGGTGGTCGAGACCCCGGGCGAGGGGCAGGCGGACGACGTGGCGTTCCTGAAGGCGGCGCTCGCGGGCTGAGGCTTCGGGCCGTCCGGCGGCTCGTGCTCGTGGGCGCGGACGGACGCGTCGGTGGGCAGTGCGCGTCGCGCCCAGAGTGCTCTGCTGCGCCGCGGGTGCGGGCGCCGGCTCTTCCGTCCGCCCGTGCGCCGCCCCTACGGTCGTGCGCACATGCCTTCCGACGACCGCTCCCGCCTCGTCGCGTGGGACCGTCAGCTCCGCGACGTCCACGCCCGACTCCGTGACAGCCTCCAGATCGCGCGCGACGCGATCGACGACGCCGGCGAGCAGCCGGCCTCACCGCGCCTCGCCGCCGACCTGCGCCTCTTCTGCACCGGCTTCTGCGCCGCGCTCGACGGTCACCACCGCCGCGAGGACGACGTCATGTTCCCCGAGCTGCTCGCGCTCGACCCGTCCCTCGCCGACGTGCTCGCCCAGCTCACGCGCGACCACAGCGTGCTCGCCCAGCTGCTCGGCTCGCTCCAGCAGGCCGTCGACGCGGGCCACGACGCGGCCACCCTCCACCGCCACCTCGACGGCATCGAGGCGATCATGGAGACGCACTTCCGGTACGAGGAGAAGCGTCTGCTCGGGCCGCTGTCGCGGCTGGTCGTCGACCGCGAGCCGCAGGAGGTGCTGGGCCCGCTGGCGTAGGACGGGCCGGGGCGGCGAGCTGCGCGTCGCCGCCACCCCGCCGCCGCGTCTCGGCGTGAAGCGTTGTGGTCACGTGGCGTCCACAACGCTTCACGCGGTGGGAGGTCAGGTGCGAGGACGGTCCGGCGTCACCGGCTCCAGCACGACCTCGTAGCCGGCCCGGTTGAGCGCCTCGACGTGGTCCGTGCCGCCGGTGTGGCTGCCGGGCAGGTCGCCCGGCGACATCACCGCGTCCGCGTCCGACGGGAAGACCTGCGTCCGCCCGCCCCGCTCGTCGTGCTGCGCGAGGACGACGACGTGGTCGTACCGGCCCCAGCGCGTGCGCATCGGCGGGTCGAGCCGGTAGAGCGACGCCGTGTGCGGGAAGACCGCGACGAGCGTCGGGTCGGGCGGCAGCGCGCGGAGCAGGAACGCGTAGCGGGTGCCGGTCGGGCGGACCACACCCTCGACGCACGGGGACGCGACGCCGTCCGTCGCGACGCTGCGGTACCGCGAGCCGACGCGGACGACGCCGCCGTCGTGCAGGCGGACCGTCGGGTCTGCGGACGCCGCGTGCTCCGCGAAGGGCCCGGTGTCGTGCACCCACCAGCGGACGGTGGTGCCGCCGGACCGCACGGCGAGGACGACGTCGCCGTCCACCCCGGCCAGCCGGTACGCCTCACCGGTCGCGGACACGGCGGCACGCACCCGCCGCGCGGCGGGCACGTGCCCGGGCTCCTCGCACACGCAGCCGGTCTCGGGTGCGCCGAGGGGCGTCTCGATGTCGAACGGTGCGGCCATGGGTCCTCCCGCGGAGGTCGAGCGTCTTCCCGTGCCGGGCGGCGCGGGCGGATCTTCCTCCGGGGGCACCGTGCGCTCGCGCGGTTGCCAGTCGGCCGCGCCGGAGGACGTGAGGCCGAGCTTCCTGATCGAGCACGACTGTAGGCGCCGGCGCCGACACCGCATCCACAGGGTGGGCAGCGCTGGCGTGCGGGCTGTGCCCAACCGGTACTTTCCGGGCATGCAGGGGCGACGACGCTGGGGCAGAGCTGTGTCCGCGGGGCTGCTGGTCGGGCTGCTCGTGACCGGGTGCACGCGCGCCGAGCCGACCGAGCCGACGCCCGAGCCACCGTCGCCCGCCACGGAGACGGCGCGTCCGACGCCGACCCCCTCGCCGACGGTCGACCTCAGCGTCCCGCCCACGCGTCCGGAGGCGATGGCGACGCCGAGCGCCGACGGCGCGGCTGCGGCGGCGTCGTACTTCATCTCGCTGTACCCGTACGTGTACGTCACTGGCGACTTCACGGAGTGGGATGCGATGTCGGCACCCACATGCGAGTTCTGCTCGGAGTCTCGTGTCGATGTGCAACGCATGCTGGACGCCGGGAACAGCACGACTGGCGCCTCGGTCGAAGTTCTCAGCGCCGAGGGCATAGAGCTCTCCCATAGGGAGTGGTACTCGGCGCGACTGCGCGTGAAGCAGGGAGAAGGAGTGGAACTGGACTCAGCCGGCACGGTCGTCTCGAGCAACCCCGAGGCGGTGTATGACTTCGACTTTGCCATGACGTGGCTAGAGGGGGCGTGGCGAATCGACTCGGTCGGGCTGCACCCTGCGGGGCAGGAGTGACTGGCGTCGGTCTGAGGGTGTCCCTGGTGGCGGTGGTGGTCGCGTTGTCCGCCGCAACTGGCTCCTCGGGGGCAGGTCAGGGATGGAACGGCAGGGGAAGCGCAGAAGGGCACTTCGAGTTCACGGCCTGGCGCGCGCAGCAACTCGCGAAGCGGAACGAGGGCGCCGCTCCTGAGGTGCGGCTCGCCGAGTACCAGCGTGCCGCTGCATGCCGGGAGGCAGCTGGAGTCTGGGTGATCGGGAACGGCGACGGCAGCTGCGCGCCCGGCGCGAACCCCTCGGGCGCGTACGACTGCGGCGAAGACACGGTCCTGCTCCCGATGTGGCGGCGCGAACGCGCCACGCCGACGTCCGAGTGGGGGCAGTGGCAGCAGATCGACAATGGGGGTTGCGGGGCTGACATCCTTCCAGTCCTCACCGCCGAGGACTTCCGCCGGCTGCCCCTGCCCGCGCCGGTCCTCAACGTGCAGCCGGCGGCGGACTGGGTGCTGGTGAACAAGGAGACGATCGTCTACACCGACCCCTCCCCGGTGACCCTGACGACCGACCTGCTGGGCTACCAGGTCACGGTCGAGGCCACGCCCACCCGGTTCACGTACGACTTCGGCGACGGCACCCGCCCCCTGGTCACCACCGACCCCGGTTCGCCGTACCCGGCCTTCGACACCTTCCACGTCTACCGTGACCTCGGCACCCGCCGGATCACCCTGACCACCGAGTGGTCCGGCCGCTACCAGGTCGCCGGCTCGACCGCGTGGCGTGACGTCGACGGCACCGCGCAGACCACCACCACGAGCACCCCGTTCGAGGTCGTCGAGCGCACCAGCAAGCTCGTCGCCGAGCTCTGCACCGCCGTCCCGACACCGCCCGACTGCCGCTGAGGCCGGCCGCGCTCCTCAGCGGCAACTGACCGCGACCGCCACGGGGGAAGCCCCCGTGCACACGTGACCGTCTGCCGCTCAGCGCTCCCAGGGCACCTGGGGGACGGCCTCCCTCGTGCGGCGGGCAGACCCGTGCAGCGTCGGCTGAGGGTCGAGGCACGCGGACGCGTGACCGACACGTCGTCGTCCGCGGGCGCGCACGTCCGCAGGGTGTCGAACCGTCCACAGCCCCGGCCCTACCGGCGCTCGTCCACGGATCAGCGCCCGCCGACCGCGCCCGGCGACGCCGTGACGCGAGGCTCCCCGCATGCCTCTTCCCATCCGGTCCGTCGCGTCCGTCGCCGTCGCCGCCGTGACCCTCACCCTGCTCGCCGGGGCGTGTGCCGACAGCTCTCCCGCCGACGCGACCGCCTCGTCCGACGCAGCCGCCGCACGGCGCGACGCACCCGGCCGTCCCGACGGCGGCTCGAGCGCCGCCCCCTCGAACTCCTCAGTCCTCCGTACGCGCCGGTGCCGGCTCCGGCGATGAACGCGCCCACCGGCGACGCCGCCCAGCTCGCCGCCGCGCACGTCCTCGACCTGTACGACCACGCCGTCGAGACGCGCGACGTGGCGTCGTTGACCGAGATGTGCGCGCCTGACGTCGCGTGGTGCGCCGAGCAGGCAGAGGCACTCGGCTTCCGGTCGGTTGTCCCCGCGGACAGGCCGGTCGAGAGCCGGACGTCGCACCACGCGATCGACCAGGTCCACGCCGAGCCGACCTTGCGGGGCACGTGGCGCGTCCGGGTCGACGCGGAGCACGAGCTGACGACGCAGCGGGTCAGCGAGGTCACCGGCGCGACCACCACTCAGACCGGCGGTGGTCCCGTCCGGTACGAGATGGAGCTCGCGCACCGGCTCACCGGCTGGGTCGTCCTGGACGTGACCTCCACGCCGCTCACCTGACCGTTGGCACGTCCACCGCTCCTCGGACGACGACGTCCAGCCTCACGGGAAGAGAGACCCCTCGCCATGTCCCACCCATCCCTGCGCCAGTCCCCTCGCGGCGTTCTCGCTGGCGCGCTCGCCGTCTTCGTGGCGCTCACCGTCTCTGCCTGCGCGCCACCGGCGGCGCCGTCCGAGCGGCACATCACGCGTGCTCTGCGTGACGGCCCTGCCGCACCCTCATCCGACCCTGCCGAGGAGACGGCCGGGAGCGGCGCGGGTCGGCGCGGCGGCGAGGGAGGAGCGGGACGACCTGCCGACGAGGTGGCGGCCCCAGCCGCGCGCTCGGATGCGGTCGTGGCTGTGCCGGAGCCGGCGCCCGAGATGGCCCGCAACGATCACCGCGGTGCCGTCGCGGCAGGTCGGCATTTCATGGCGCTGCGCGACCACGCCGTGACCTACCAGGACGAACGTCATCTGGCACCGATGTGCTCCCCGGAGAGCAGGTGGTGCGAGGGTGCTGTGGCTGTGTACAAGCGGTGGCGTCTCAGCTCGGACGATCCGCAGCGGACGATGAGCACAACGGTGCTCGGGACGCGCGCGGGGCCGCACGAGGACGGGGTCACGTGGACTGTCGAGCTGGACGTCGAGCGCTTCGAGACAGTCACGCATGAGGACGTGCAGACCGGCGCGGTCACGCTCGAGGCAGCCGCCCCGCTCGTCATGACGGTGTACCTCGAGCTGCGACGCGAGGACGACGGTCGCTGGGTGGTGCTCGCGCACTCGTGGGGGTGACGTCCGACCCGTGTCAGACCGACGCCACCCACAGCCCGTCGCGCGCCCGCGTCATCGCCACGTACATCTCGCGCAAGCGGTACTCGCGGCGCTCGCGCTCCACCTCGTCGAGCTGCTCCGGCTTCTGCGTGAACCACGACGCCCACACGTCGACGAGCAGGACCTGCTTGAACTCCAGGCCCTTCGCGCGCTTGATCGTGCCGACCTTGACGGCGTCGACGGGCACGCCGTCGTACCGCTCGAGGTTGACCACCGGGATGCCGGCCGCCGTGAGCGCCGCCGTCGCCTCGTCGACTCCACGACGCGACAGCGACAGCACGCCCACGTCCCCGTACCCGGTGCCGACCTGGTGCACGACCTCCTGGACGCGGGCGACCATGCGGCGCTCGCGGTCGGCCGGGTCGGCGCAGCGCACGTACACGGGCTTCGGTCCGCGGCGGGGCACCTGGGTCGGGCGGTCGCCGCGAGCCGTGGCGCCCTCGATGTCGGCGAACTCGTCGTCGGCGACCAGCGTCGACGCGAACTGCAGGATCTCCGCGGTGTTGCGGTAGTTGACGTCGAGGACGGTGCCGCGCCCGGCGACGGACACGCCCGCCTCGGCGAGGGTGAAGCCGCCGGGGTAGATCGTCTGCTGCCCGTCCCCGACGAGCGTGAGGCCGTCCGGCCCGTCGCCGACGAGCGCGTGCAGCATGCGGATCATCACGCAGGACAGGTCCTGGGCCTCGTCGACGACGACCGCCGTGTACGGCTCCGCGGGCGGCTGCCGGCGCAGCTCGGCCTCGGCCAGCGCGATCTGGTCGGCGAAGTCGTGGACGCCCCGGGTCCGCAGCTCCGCCTCGTAGGCCTGGTACAGGTCCCACACGACCCGCCGCTGCTGCGGGCCGAGCCGGTGCCGGCGGCCCAGGCGCGGCAGGTCCGCGTACTGCTCCCAGCGGGTCAGGCCGCGGCCCTTGATGACGTGCACGACCTCGTCGTGCCAGTAGTCCTGCTCGTGGCGGTCGGTGTCGATGATGCTGCCCCCCGCGACGCGTCCCCACGCGGTGGTCCACGCGGCGGCGATCTGCTTGCCGTCGATGCGGCACTGCACGCCGCGCTCGTCGAGGATCCGCTTCGCGGTCTCGTGCACGCCCGCGAACTCCACCCGGTCGAGGACGTCGGGCGCCAGCCGCGTCAGCAGCTGGCGCAGCACGTCCGGGAGGGTGCGGATGTACGTCGTGACGAGCACACGGCCCTGCCGCGTGCGGGCCAGGTAGGCGGCGCGGTGCAGGCCGACGACCGTCTTGCCGGTGCCGGCCGCGCCGCGGATGCGGGACGGGCCGTTGAACGAGCGCCGGACCACGCGCGCCTGCGCGGGGTGCAGGAACGCCATCCACTCCTCGACCGGCGCCGCCATGAGCCCGTCGAGGAGGGCGGCCTGCACGGTCGCCTCGTCGAGCAGCGGCTCGATGGTGAACGTCGACGGGTCGTCGGGGACGGGCAGCGGGGTCGTCGCCGCGTCCGGAGCGGGGCGCGGCGTCGGGACGAGGGGAGCGGCCGACGGCGGAGGCAGCACCGGCTCCGGCAGGGTGGTGCTGACGGGGGCCGGTGCGCCGACCTGACGGAACCAGCCGAGCGCGTGCGTGAGGACGACGTCGACCTGCGCCTGCGTCAGGCGGCGGCCGTGCCGCGCGATCAGCTGCAGCACGTCGCGCTCGCCCACCACGCGCACGGGACCGACCCGCTCGTCGACGCCGGAACGTCCCGCGAGCACCGCGACCGCGTGCACCTCGCCGGGTGCGAGCCCCACCTCGGCGAGCTCGCCCTCCGTGCGGTAGGCGAGGTCGGCGAGCGCCATGAGCTCGTCCGTGACGTCGGCGTCGCCCCGGTGGATCCGGTCGCCGACGATCGACACCTCCGCCCAGGCCTTCGTGTCCACGACGAACACGCCGCCCGGCCCGATCACGACCATGTCGACCTGCGCCCGCCGGCTGCCCGGCCACTGCCGGTCGGCGAGCAGGTGGTAGCCGGCGGCCGCGAGCGGTGCGAGGGCGCGCGCGGTGCGCTGCTCGGTCGCCGACGCCAGGCCGTAGCTGGCCGCCGCGCGACGGGCGTCCGCCGCTGCCTTCTCGTGCGCCGACGCGAGCAGCAGCTGACGCTGCGCCTCGCTCGCGGCGGAGTCCCCTGCGGGCATGTGGAAGTCCTCCCTGCTCACGGCCCTATCGGCCGGCAGGGAGCGATCCATGAGCGCGGCGCGGGACGAGCACCCGAACACCCCGGACGGTGCGGGGCGCGGACACGGGGGCGCCACGCCGCCGGACGGGGGCGCGGAGCGGGTCCGGGGGCGGCCGGGACGGAGGCGTCTGCTCGGGCCGCTCCGACAGCGGGTCGGCGGGTTCGGTTGAGGTGACGGTTGCGCTGCGTGTCGGGAAGAGGGCGTCCGGCCGCTAGCCCCGGTCGCGCTCGGTCGGCCCCGGCGCCTCCGCCGCCGCCGAGATCGGGGTCGTCGGAGGTGCGACGGACTCGGCGGCGGCCCCCGCGGCGCCCGCCGCGCCGGTGGCGGGTCTGCCGCCGAACCGGGGTGAGACCGCGACGGCCGGCAGGAGGAGCAGCGCGGGGACGAGGAACGCGAGGCCGAGCCCGGGCCCCTCGGAGAGCAGGCCGAGCGCGACGGCGCCGAGCAGCGCGCCGACGTAGTTGAAGAGGTTGATGCGCGCGATGACCTCGTCCAGACGGTCGGGCGCGAGCTCGCCCGCGACCGAGAACGCCTGCGGCACGAGGGCGCCGACGCCCACACCGGCCAGGGCGAACCCGACGACGGCCGCGACCGGCGACGGCACGAGCGCGACGAGGCCCAGCCCGGCGACGGCGACGAGCACGGTCACCCCGACGACCTTCGCGCGCCCGACCCGGCGCACCAGCGCGTCGCCGACGAGACGCGACACCAGCACGGCCGCCTGGTAGGCGGCGTACCCGAGCGGGGCGACCGTCGCGGCGGCGTCCAGGTCGTCGGCCAGGTAGACCGTGCTCCAGCTGCTGACCGCGGAGTCCGCGACGAACGCGACGGCGACCATCGACCCGAACACCCAGATGCCGGCCCGCGGCAGCGGTGCACGCGAGCGACCCCCGGCCGAGGCGGCGGGCGCAGCGCTCGCCGAGGCCGCCGACGCCGCGGCGTCCGCGGTGGCGCGGGGATGAGCCTGCTCCGGATGGTCAGCGCGACGGCCGCGGCCACGACCGCCGCCACGAGCAGCGCGACGACCGCGCCCGTCGTCGCACCGAGGTTCGCCAGGGCGGCCTGCGCCAGCGCGGCCAGGATCGCCGCCGCGGTCAGGCACGCGAAGAGCGTCGACATGATCGAGCGTCCGGCCAGCCGCTGCAGGAGGACGCCCTGCATGTTCGTCGACGCGTCGACCATGCCCAGGCCGACGGCGAACACGACGAACGCGCCGACCAGCGGCGGCACCGACGTCGCGCTCGTCACCAGGGCCAGACCCGCGGCCTGCAGCAGCAGCCCCGTGACGAGCGCCGCCCGGCTCGACCAGCGCAGGGCGACCCGCTCCGCGGTCACCGACCCGGCGGCGGCCAGCAGCGCGCCGAGGAGCAGCACGACCGAGATGGTGGCGTCGTCGATGCCCGTGCGCGCCTTGAGCCCCGGCAGCGCCGTGACCACCGTCGCGTACCCGAAACCCTGCGCCGCGTACGCCGCACCGACCGCCGCGCGCGTGCGCCACGGCGTGGACGTCGTCGTCGTGACCGACATGCTGTGCTCCCCCTGCTCGTCGGCGCCGCGCTCGCCACGCCCGGGGGGAGGGTACGTGCTCGTGCGCGAGAACGGGAGCGTACGGGCAGATCGGACGTGTGCGCGGGGTCAGGACGCCGTGCGGTCGACCTCCGTCCGCAGCACCTCGCCCAGGTCCTCCGGGCGCGTCAGCTGCGGCCAGTGCCCGGTCGGCAGGTCGACGTAGGTGACGTCCTCGACGGTCGCCAGCTCGGCGAACATCGGCGCGCCGCCCTCCAGGTACTGCCGCAGCTCGGCGGACGGGAACTCGCACGCGACGACCGTGACCGGGACGCGGTAGCGCGCGGGCGAGTCGGACAGCTGCTGCGGGTCGCTCGCGACGCGTGCGGGCACCGGCCTGGCGACGGCGCGGAACCGCTCGCGGAGGGCGTCGTCGAGGTCGGTCAGGTCGGCGTCCTCGAACACCTCCCACGCGGGCAGCGGCACGGAGTGCCCCACGACCGGCAGCTCGTCGTTGATGACGCCACCGTGCCCGGTCGGCCAGCTGTCGACGTACACGGCCCGGGCCACGCGGTCCGGCCGCGCATCGACGACCGCGTGGACCACCGTCCCGCCGCCCGAGTGCCCCACGAGGACGACCGGTCCCTCGAGCCCGTCGACGACCGCGACGACGGCGTCGACCCAGTCCCGCAGGCCGGTCGCGGCGTGCGCGGCGAGGTCGGCGCCGTCCTCCGTGCCCGGCAGCGTCACCGGGTGCACGCGGTGGCCGGCGGCGACCAGGGGTGGGGTGACCGCGTCCCACGACGACGCGTCGAGCCAGAACCCGGGAACCAGGATGACGTCCATGTGACGCACGTTACGGGCGACCACCGACAACGGCGGCGGGCCGTCCCCGGCCGCGGACGGGCGTCGTCCGGTCCCTGCCGGGGACCGCTCCCGGGTATCGGCTTGCAGGGCGGCGTGACGCTGGGCACCCTCACGAGAGGAAGCCCCTCGTCCGATGAAGAGGTCATGGGCATGACGACCGCGGGTGGCGCCGGGCGCGAGACGCACCGGCGCGCGACGAACGCGTCTCCGGTGTGCGCGGAGGCGGGTTCGCGGACGGCGGCCGTCGGCACCGCCGCGCAGCGCCGGCACGTGGCGCAGCAGCCGTGGCTCGAGCACGTGCCGGCCGAGCGGCTCGTCGCCGCCACGCTGCGGGCATGGAGCCCGAGGGGTGGACGTCGGTGCACGACGTGCACTGGCCGGGACGTCCGCTCGCGAACATCGACCACGTGGTCGTCGGGCCCGGCGGCGTCATCGTCGTGCACACCGAGTCGTGGGCCGGCGACGTGAGCGTCACGGACGGCGAGCTGCGCGTGGGCGACCAGGTGCGCACCGCCCAGGTCGCCCGCGCGTCGGAGGCCGCGGCCGCGGTGACGGCGCTGCTCGCCCCCCGCCACCGCACCGCCGTCCGTGCCGTCCTCTGCCTCGGCGACCGGTCGGACGCCGCCGTCACGGTCGCGGGCGCGACGCTCGTCGGCCGCACGGTGCTGCCGGGCCACCTGCGCGCACTGCCGCCGCGGCTCACCCCGGCCGAGGTCAGCGGCCTGGTGCAGTACCTCGGGGTGCGGCTGGGCGGGACGCAGCCGCCGGAGATGCTGACGACGGCCGCGCTGCGCCCGCCGACGCGGGCCGCCCGGCGTCGTGCCGTCCGCGCGCGCACCGACCTGCGCCCGGTCACGGTCACGCACCCGGAGGCGGGCCAGCGGTCCGGCAGCCGGGCGCGCAGCGCGTTCCTGCGCCTGCTGGTCGTGGCGACGACGGTCGCGGCCGGGGCGACGGCGTTCGCGGCGCCGCTGCCCGGGTTCTGAGCACGGCGGGGCGCCCCGAGCCGTCGTCGGCCCCGGCACCGGCGGTGGGCCCGCCGGCCGTGCGTGCGCGTCCGCCCGTCGTCAGCCGTCCGCGTCCGGCCCCGTGACGTCGCCCGGCTCCGCCCCGCCGTCCGGCCCCGGGACGCCGCCCGGCGCCGGCCCGCCGCCCGGCCCCGGGACGCCGCCGGGCTCCGCCCCGCCGCCCGGCCCGCTCCCCCGCCCGGCCCGATCGCCCGCCGCCCGCGCCGCCACCGTGCCCGGCCTGCCCCTGACGCCTGCGGCAGCGTCCGCCCCGGCACGCCGTCGCCCGCCGGACCGTCGTCCGCCCCCGGGCCCACGAGCGCGTCGAACACCTCCGCCGCGAGCGCGTCCGCCTCGGCGGCGACGCGCTCGAGCATCTGCCGGCGCGCCGCCCCGGACCGTGCCAGCGCGAGGTCGAGCGCCTGCCGGAGCCGGTCGGCGCGTCCGTCCCACGCCTCCGCCTGCACGGCGTCGTCGGGCTGCCGGTCCGCCGCGAGCCGGGTGACCAGGTCGATGGTCGCGGCGACCTGCCCCTCGCGCGACCTGCGCCGCTGCGCCGCGAGGACGGCGTCGCTCCACGACTCGAGCCGCTGCCGCACGGGCACGGCCACCTCGGGGTGCGCGCGCAGGTACGCGGTCACCTGACCGGAGGCGGCCACGACCATCGGCCCGTACCGCCGCACCATCGCCCACAGCCGCCGGCCGTCGGTCGCCACCGCGCCTCCCGCGTCGTCGGGGCCGCCGGAGCCGTCCTGCCGGGGCCGTCCGGACCACCCTGCCGCGACCCCGATGAGTTCGCGCGTCGTCGCTCGTCTGACCGGGGGAGCGCACACCGCGTGCGCACGGAGCACCCCGGAGGACCCGATGGCCATCGTCCTGAACCCCTACCTCGGCTTCCGCGGGCAGGCCCGCGAGGCGCTCGAGTTCTACGCGTCGGTGCTCGGGGGCACGCCCGCGATCTCGACGTTCGCCGAGTCGGGCATGCCGGAGGCGGGTGACGGCGTCATGCACGGGCAGCTCGACGTCCCCGGTGGGCTGACGCTCATGGCGTCGGACGCGCCGCCGGACATGGACCTGCCGTCGGACTCCTCGGTGACGGTGTCGCTGAGCGGCGGGCCGGAGGACGCCGGGACGCTGCGGCGCTGGTACCAGGGGCTGTCGGCCGGCGGCTCGAACGTGATGCCGCTGGACCGCGCGCCGTGGGGCGACGAGTTCGGCATGTTCACCGACCGGTTCGGCACCCACTGGATGGTGAACATCGCCGGCGCGGAGGCGTAGCGCAAGAACGACGAGGGGTAGCGAGACTACGTCGGCATGTAGTACACCTACTACATGCCGACCTCAGCCGACCCCGCGATCCACGTCGACGGGCTCCGCATGTCCTACGACGGGCGTGCGGTGCTCGACGGCGTCTCGTTCGACGTCGCCGAGGGGCTCGTCGTCGCCCTCCTCGGCCCCAACGGCGCGGGCAAGACGACGACCGTCGAGATCCTCGAGGGCTTCCGCCGCCGCGCCGCCGGGACGGTCCGCGTGCTCGGGGCGGACCCGGAGCGGGCCGACGAGGCCTGGCGCGCGCGCGTCGGCGTCGTCCTGCAGTCGTGGCGCGACCACCGCCGCTGGCGCGTGCGGGAGCTGCTCGACCAGCTCGCCGCCGCGTACCGCCCCTACGCCGACGTCCGCGGCCCGCGTGCGACCGACGAGCTGCTCGCGCGCGTCGGCCTCGCCGGCGCCGGCTCCCAGCGCGTGCGCACCCTGTCCGGCGGGCAGCGGCGGCGCCTCGACGTCGCGATCGGGCTCGTCGGACGGCCGGAGCTGCTCGTGCTCGACGAGCCCACGGCCGGCCTGGACCCGGCGGCCCGCCGCGAGTTCCACGAGCTGCTGCACGAGGTCGTCGACGACGACGGCACGACCGTCCTGCTGACGACGCACGACCTCGCGGAGGCGGAGGTCGTCGCGGACCGCATCCTCGTCCTCGCGGGGGGCGCATCGTCGCCGACGGCAGCCCGGAGGCGCTCGCGCGGGAGGTGGCCGGCCCGAGCGAGGTCCGCTGGACGTCCGGCGGCACCCGCCACCTGCACAGCACGCACGACCCCGTCGGCTTCAGCCGCTCGCTGCTCGCGGGCCCCGAGCCCGTGGAGGACCTCGAGGTCCGCCACGCGCGCCTCGAGGACGCGTACCTCGAGATCGTCCGCCGGCACGAGGCCGGTGGGACCCGACCGGCGCCCGACGCCCCGACCCGCACGGAGGCCCGGCGATGAGCGCCACGACCCCTGCCGCCCGCACGAGCGCGGCCACGCGCACCGGCAGCCCGCGCACCTGGGCCGTGCGCCTGGGCCTGCGGCGCGGCGTCACCGAGTTCGGCCACATGCTCCGCTCGCCGGAGGACGTCGGCTGGAACGCCGTCATCGGCGTCGCGGTCCTGGTCTACCTGTGGACGCAGCGGGACACCCCGGTCGCCGGTGCCGACGGGCTGACGCTCCCCGAGCTCGCCCTGCCCGGCATCCTCGCCGCCACCATCATGTTCGGCATGACCCTGGGGCCCGCGTTCGGCCTGGCCACGGAGGTGGAGGACGGGACCGTGCTGCGGCTGCGCGCGACGCCGCGCGGCACGACGACGTACACCGTCGGCATGGTGACCGGGCAGGCGCTCGGTGCCGTGCCCATGCTGGCGATCCTGCTGCTGCCGTGGCCGTTCCTGCTGGGGAACCCGATGCACCAGGGTGCGGGCGGCTGGGCCGCGCTCGTCGGGTGGCTGCTGCTCGGGACCCTCGCGGTGCTGCCGGCGGGCGTCGTGATCGGGGCGCTGTGCGGCCGCCCGAGCCGCGTCCTGCCGTTCGGCGTCGCGCCCGTGGTGGTGCTCGCGTTCGTGTCCGGCGTCTTCGGCCCGCCCACCGGGCTGCCCGGGTGGGCGCAGGGCGCCGTCCAGGGCTTCCCGCTGTACTGGCTCGCGCACGGGCTGCGCTCGACGACGCTGCCGCCCGGCGCGGAGGCGCTGGAGATCGGCGGTGCCTGGCACCCGGGGATCGCGGCGCTCGTGCTCGGCGCGTGGGCCGTCGCGGGGCTCGTCGTCGCACCGCTGCTGCTGCGCCGCCTGACGCAGCGGGAGACCGCGGGCGCCATGGCCGCACGCCTGCAGGCCCACCTGCAGCGGGCGGGCTGAGCGTGGCGCAGCAGGGCGGCGAGGCCGTCCACAACCGCATCGCCGTGCTCCGCGCCGAGCGGGGCGTGAGCCGGCGTGAGCTCGCCGACGCGCTCGGCGTGCACTACCAGACCGTCGGGTACCTGGAGCGGGGCGAGTACGCGCCGTCGCTGCACCTGGCGCTGCGCATCGCCGCGTTCTTCGACGTCCCGGTCGAGGTGGTCTTCTCGCTCACGCCGTTCCCGCGGATCGGCGCACCGGCGGCGTCGGGGGCCTGACGGGGCACCGGCCCCCGCGACGACGTGCCGACGCGACCCGGCCCGGGCCGCCGACGTGGCGGGCCCGGGCCGGTGTCGCGGACGTCGCGTCAGGCCGCGTCGTCGAGCGGCAGGGGCTGCGTGCTGCGCTCCCCGCTCGGCCACCACGGCCGGCCCGGCTTGCCCGGCCAGCCGTGACCGCCCTGGTCGCCGGGGCCGGAGACGCCGTTGATCGCGGAGGTGTCCTGCGCGAGCGAGTACGTCGCGTACGCGATGGCCCGCGTCATGATCCGCAGCGCGTCGTGGTCGACGTTCGTGATGTCGTCCTGCGGGGAGTGGTAGTTCGGGTCGTGCGGGATGCCGGCGGTGCCGCCGAAGAGCGCGACCTCCTCCTCGGTCTTGATGTCGTCGGCGCCCGTGAACAGACCGGACGCCGGGACGCCGCGGAGGATGAACTCCTGGTAGTCCGAGCGCCCGGAGAACTCGGTGTCGACCCACGGCTGACCGATCCGGTCGAAGTACCCGGTGAGCACGTCCTCGGTCTCGGCGGAGCCCGGCGGCACCTCGACGGGTGCCTCGTACGTCGACTGGTCCGCGTCGTAGACGCCGATGACGTAGTTGGGCGACCCGACCATGTCGAAGTTGAGGTACGTGGCGATCCGGTCGAGCTCCCCCTCCTGCTCGGCGAGCTCGCGCACGTACGCCGTCGACCCCTCGAGCCCGAGCTCCTCGGCACCCCACCACGCGAAGCGCACGGTGTTGTTCAGGCGCCGCTCCTTGGCCAGCTTCACCGCGACCTCGAGGATCGCGGCGGAGCCCGACCCGTTGTCGTTGATGCCCGCGCCCTCCTCGACGCTGTCGAGGTGCGCGCCGAGCATGACGACGTTGTCGTCGCGTCCCGCCCGCGTCTCGGCGAGGACGTTGAAGCTCTCGACCTCCTCGAAGTGGACCCGGGCGTCGAGGGTGACCTCGACCGCCGTGCTCTGCGCGGCCTGGACGAGCCGCTGCCCGTCGGCCTGCGACAGCCCGACGACCGGGACGGCGACGACGCCCTCCGCGCCGAGCGTCCCCGCGAACAGCCCCTCGGCGTTGTTGTAGACGACGACGCCCACGGCCCCGAGCGCCTCCGCCGCCGTCGCCTTCGCGGAGAACGGGCAGTCGCCGCCGCGGCTGACGACGGCGATCGCACCGGTCGGGTCCGCGTCGCCCCAGGCCTCGGTGGTGCAGCCGAACGGGTCGTCCGGCACCGCGACCGCGGCGGTCAGACCGCCCTCGGGCGTGCTCGGCGCGTACTCCATCTGGTCGACGTCCGCCGTGGAGCCGTCGGGCAGCGTGAGGGTCGCGGCGTCGACGACCTCGCGCTCGAACGTGAAGGGGTCGCGCCACGTGCGGTACCCGGCGTGGCGCAGGGTGCGCTCGACGTACCGTGCGCTCGCCTCGTAGCCGGACGTGAGGGCGGCGCGGTTGCCGTCGTGGCGGTCGGCGATCCGCTGGAAGGCCTCGAGGTGGCGCACGACGGCGCGCGCGCTGACCGTCCGGGCGAAGCGGTCGGGGGTGCCGGGGCGCCCGTGCGCGAGCTCGGCGGTGAGCCCGGTGGTGAGCCCGGTGGTGAGCTCAGCGGCGGGATCGGCGGCGGGGTCGGCGGCCGGCGCGGCCGCGGCGGCGGGTGGGACGAGCAGTGCCGTGACCCCGAGCGCGAGGGCCGCGGCCCCGGCGAGGGTGGCGGTGGGACGTCGAGCTGACACGAGGTGCCCCCTTCTCCACGATGAGTGGCCCCGGCCGGACGGCCGCGGTCGCGATGCTCACGTCGCCGGGCCCACGCTAGGCAGCGCGGGGTGAGAAGTCACGACATCGGATGACTTGTCGGTCCCCGCCCGTGACCTCACGACGGACCGCGTCCGGGACCTCCGCGGGCGCGACGTAGCATCACGCGACGTGAGCACCCCCATCGCCACCACGCACGCCGGCTCCCTGCCCCGCACGCCCGAGCTCATCGCCGCGAACGCCGCGCGCGCGGCGGGGGAGCGGCGCGAGGACTGGGACGAGTTCCTGCGGGCGCAGGTCGTCGCGCTCGTGCAGCGGCAGGTGGACCTCGGCATCACCGTCCCGGGCGACGGCGAGTACGGGAAGTCGATGAGCAGCGCGGTCGACTTCGGTGCGTGGTGGTCGTACTCGTTCCAGCGCACCGGCGGGCTCGAGCTCGACACGTCGATGGCCTGGGCGACCGAGCAGCGCCTGTCGTCCCCGGGCGACCTGCGCACCACCGGGTTCCTGCACCGGCGCGACCAGCAGCGGTTCGCGCAGGCGTACCGCGACCCGGACTCCGGGGTCATGTCCGGCGAGGCTCCCGCGAACTTCCCCAAGGCGACGGGTCCGCTGACGTACACGGGCCAGACGGCCATCGCCGCGGACGTCGCGAACCTGCGCGCCGCCCTCGACGCCACCGGTGCCTCGACCGGCTTCATCACCTCGATCGCCCCGGGCTCGGCCGCCCGCCTCGCGAACGAGTACTACGCGACCGACCGCGACTACCTGTTCGCGTGGGCCGACGTGCTGCGCGAGGAGTACCGCGCGATCCTCGACGCCGGCCTCGTGCTGCAGGTGGACGACCCGTCGATGGCGGAGAACTGGGACCAGATCGAGCCCGAGCCGTCCCTCGACGACTACCTCGCGTTCACCGCGCTGCGCGTCGAGGCCCTCAACCACGCGCTGCGCGACCTGCCGAAGGACCGCATCCGCTTCCACCTGTGCTGGGGCTCCTGGCACGGCCCGCACACCACCGACCTGCCGATGGCGGACATCGTGTCGACGATGCTCGAGGTGCACGCCGGCGCGTTCTCGTTCGAGGCCGCGAACGTGCGGCACGAGCACGAGTACCGGGTGTGGGACGACGTCACGCTGCCCGCGGGCGCCGTGATCCTGCCCGGTGTGGTCTCGCACGCGACGAACGTCGTCGAGCACCCGGAGCTCGTGGCGGAGCGGATCGAGCGGTTCGCGACGCGCGTCGGCCCGCAGAACGTGGTCGCGTCGACGGACTGCGGGCTCGGCGGGCGCGTCCACCCGCAGATCGCGTGGGCGAAGCTGGAGTCCCTCACGGAGGGTGCCCGCCTGGCGGGCGACCGCCTGGGCTGACGTTGGGGGGCGGCGGGACGGACGTCCGTCGCAACGCGGCCGGGCCGTGCGGTGGGGTGGGCGGGACGAGCCGCACGCCCGTCCACTCCTCCTCGTCCGCCGGCGGGCTCGTCCGGCGCGCAACCGGGGGCTGCTCGTCGGCGTGACGGGGTCGGGCAACCGGAGCCTCGGCCGGTACCACCAGCACGCGGCGCGCGAGATCGCGACCCGCTCGGGCCGCCCGGTGCTGCTCGAGCTCGAGCTCCCGGGCACCCCCGGGGACGTCGCCCAGGCGCAGCGCGTCCTCGCCGACCTCGCCGGGGCGCTCGCGCACCGGCACGCGTCCTGACGCGCCGCGCCCCGGGTGCGCGGGGCCGCCGGGGCGCGCACCGTGGAGGCATGACGACGGGGGCGGCGGCGTGAGGGGCAGCGGGCACCACGAGCCGTGGGGCGACGAGCGGCGGACCCGGCAGCTCGCGCGGGTGCTGGTGTGGCTCGGAGCCGTGGTCGTGCTCGGCGCGGTGTTCGCGATCGTGTACGTGCTCGCGAGCTGACGGGACGTCCAGGGCCGTCCCGCGCCACGCCGGGACGACGCCGGTCGCACCAGGGCTGGTGCGGTTCCTCCCGAGGTGTCGAGAATGGCCTGGCATCGGGGGGTGTCATGGGGGACAGGCGTACGAGGTGGTCCGCGGTCGTCGCGGTGCTGGTGCTCGCGCTCGGGGGGCTCGTCGGCTCGGTGCCGACCGCGACGGCGGCGCCCACGGTGCCGTTCACCGCGAAGTTCTCGGCCAACGCGAACGGCTCGATCGTCACGGTCGGCAACAACCTGCTGACGTGCCGGGCCGGCGGCGACTGCGCGGCGGCGCGCGCGGGCGCCGCGCGGGACAACAACGGCTACACGATGGTCGACCTCGACGCGGACGCGGACCCCGCCACCCGGAACTCGTCGATGTCGCGCCTCGACCTGCCCGCCGGGTCGACCGTGCTGTGGGCGGGGCTGTACTGGGGGGCGCGGTTGCAGGCCGGTGCGGGCGGCAGCGGCGGCAGCGCGGCCGCGATCGACCGCATGTCGCTGCGCGCCCCCGGCGACACCGCCTACCGGACGGTCGCCGCGAGCACGGCGGCGCGCGACCAGTTCGGGCCGAACGGCACGAGCTACGGCGCCTACCAGCGGTTCGCCGACGTCACCTCGCTCGTGCAGCAGGCGGGCGTCGGCGAGTACTGGGGCGCGGACGTCGAGGCGGCGACCGGCGCGGACCGGTACGCGGGCTGGGCCATGACGGTCGTGTACAGCGCGCCCGGCATCCCGCTGCGCAACCTCACGGTGTTCGACGGGTTCGACGTGGTGGGTGCGCGCAACCCGCAGAGCGTCACCGTCTCCGGCTTCCGGGCGCCGCTCGCGGGCACCGTCGACGCGCAGCTGACGATGGTCGCGTACGAGGGCGACCTGGCCCAGACCGGCGACTTCACCCGCCTCGTGAACACCCAGCTCGCGACCGCCCTGTCGCCCGGGTCCAACTTCTTCGACAGCGCCAACGGGCTGTCCGGCCAGTCGGTGCAGAGCCGCACCCCGGCGGACCGCAACATGCTCGGGTTCGACATCAAGAACCTCGGCGCCTCCGGTGCGATCCCGAACGGGGCGACGAGCGCGCGCTTCACGTTCAGCAGCAACGGCGACGTGTACTACCCGGGTGTCGTCGGCATGGCGATCAACCTGTACGCGCCCGACTTCACGGCGTCCTCGAAGACCGTCACGAACCTCGGCGGCAGCACGCCCGCCCGTCCGGGCGACACGCTGCAGTACACGCTCAACTACGCGAACACCGGGCAGGACCCGGCCACGGACGTCGTCTCGCGCGACGTGCTGCCGCCGGGCACGACGTACGTGCCCGGCTCGCTCGCGGTCGTCGAGCCGGCGACGGGGGCGACGCGGGCCGTGACCGACGCGCCCGGCGACGACGCGGGCGAGTACGACGCCGCGACCCGCACGGTCCGCGTCCGCCTCGGTGGCGGCGCGACCGCGACCACCGGTGGCCGGATGGCCTGCTCGGGCACCGGCTGCACCGACGACGGCACGTCCCGGACCGCGTACACGTTCCAGGTGACGCTCGACGACGCGGCCGGCGGCACCACCGTGACGAACCAGGCCGACCTCGACTACCGCACGGGCACCACCGGCATCGGCGCGACCTACGCGAGCAACCCGGCCGCCGTGGACGTCGTCGCCCGGGCGGACCTCGTCGTCACGAAGGACGTCACGCCCGACCCCGTCCCGGCCGGCGGGGCGGTGGTCAGCACGGTGACGGTGACGAACACCGGGCCCAACCCGGCGACCGGCACCACGCTGCGCGACCCCACGGTCGCGGGCGTGACGGTCGAGCGGGTGGACGCGCCGCCGGGCGTCACCTGCACGCTCGAGGTCGTCTGCACGCTCGGCACGCTGCCGGTCGGCGCCCCCGTCACGGTGACGATCCACGGCCGGACGGCGCCCGGCAGCACGCTGACGGACGTCACCAACGTCGCGGACGTGAGCACGACGGCGTTCGACCCCGACCTCACCACGAACGTCGCGAGCGACACCGCCGCCGTGGCGCGGCTCGCGGACGTGTCCGTGGCGAAGTCCGTGTCACCGGCGACGGCCCCCGCGGGCGCCACGGTGACGGCGACGCTCACGGTCACCAACGCGGGCCCGTCCGACGCGCAGGACGTCGTCCTCACCGACGCCGTCGCCGACCCGACGCAGCTGACGCTCGGCGCCGTGACCGGCACCACGGGCGGTGCGACGTGCGCGCCGCCCCAGAGCGGCAGCGTGCGCTGCACCGTCCCGACGCTGGCCGTGGGCGCCACCGCCACCGTCACGGTCGAGGGCGTGCTCGCCGCGGAGCTGCGGGCCGGCGTCGCCGTCGCCGACACGGCCACCGTCACGGCCGGCACCCCCGACCCGGACCCGGCCGACAACAGCGCGAGCGCCCAGGTGACGACGACGGCCCCGCAGGCCGACCTGCGGCTGGCGAAGACCGCACCCGGCAGCGTCGTCGCGGGCTCGACGATCACGTGGACGCTCGTGGCGGGCAACTGGGGCCCGTCGGACGCGCGCGCCTCGACGATCACCGACGTCGTGCCCGTCGGCGTGACGGCGACGTCCGTGTCGAGCGACCGGGGGACCTGCTCGATCCGGCAGGACGAGCCCGCACCCGGCCGGCAGCGGGTGGTGTGCGCCGTGCGCGGGTTCCCGGCCGCGAGCGGCGGGGGCACGCAGCCGGGCGGCACCGCGACGGTCACCGTGACCGGGACGGTCGCGCCCGACTTCCCCGCGGACCAGGTCGTCAACACCGGCAGCGTGCAGTCCATCGACGCCGACCCGGTGCCCGCGAACAACACGGCCACCACGACCACACCCGTGACGCGCGCGTTCGACCTCGCGGTGTCGAAGCGGGCGAACCGGACCTCGCTGCCCGGCGCGGCGCCGCGCCCCGTGGAGTACACCGTCACGGTCACCAACGACGGGCCCTCCGCAGCGCGGGACGTCGCGGTGCGCGACCTGGTGCCGCTGGTGCTGAGCTTCGACGGCGCGACCGCCGAGGGCGGCACGTGCGACACGAGCCAGGTGACGACGCCGCAGCCGGACGCCCCGGACCACGGCCTGCTGACGTGCACGCTGCCGGGGCCGATCGCACCGGGCGGGTCGGCGACGGTCGTGGTGCGCACGACCGCCGAGACGGTCCTCGAGGGCGGGCCGGAGGTCACCGAGACGGTGACGGTCTCCGCACCCGGCGAGGGCCCCACCGGGAACAACACGGCGACGTGGACCCTGCGGGGCGAGCCGTACGTCGACCTCGCGCTCGGCAAGACCGCGCCCGCGACCGTCACGGCCGGGACCGACGGCGTCTACCGCCTCACGGTCACGAACCACCCGCCGGCCCCGGAGGAGGA
Source organism: Cellulomonas sp. JZ18 (assembly GCF_009720485.1). NCBI lineage: Bacteria > Bacillati > Actinomycetota > Actinomycetes > Micrococcales > Cellulomonadaceae > Cellulomonas > Cellulomonas sp. JZ18. Next base: position 236,776 of record NZ_CP045245.1, read on the forward strand.
GCAGCTCGTCGCGCCGCCGCCGGACGTGGTCGACACGCTGCCCGCGGGTGTCACGTTCCTCGGCGCGAGCGTCGTCGGGTCGACCGCGGAGCCCGACTGCACCGTCGTCGGGCAGGAGGTCACGTGCCGCCTGCCGGCCGACATCGCACCGGGCGAGACGGTCACGGTGGACATGGCGGTGCGCTTCGCACCCGACCTGGCGAACGGCGCGGCGGTCGTCAACACCGCCCGGGTCGTGAGCCAGGGCACGAGCCCCGACCCGGTGCCGGAGAACGACGTGGCGACCGCGACGAGCACCGTGGTCGCGCAGGCGGACGTGCTCGTCGCGGACATGGTCGTCACGGCGCCCGACCCCGCGGTGGCCGGTGCGGGCACCCGGCGCACGGTCGCGTTCACGCTGCGCAACGACGGCCCGTCGCTGGCACGGGACGTGACGTTCCGGCACGAGATCGACCTCGACGCGGCCGTCGACGCGAGCACGCTGCCCGAGGCCTGCTCGCTCGACGACGGCGAGCTGGTCTGCGCGATCGACGGGGCCGACCTCGCCCCCGGCGAGGAGGTCGCGATCGCGTTCGACCTCCTGCTCGCCGGGTACGTGGCGCCGGGCACCTACACGGCCCGCACGGAGGTGTTCACGACCACGCCGGACGTCGACCTCGAGAACAACGTCGCGACGGCGACCACGCCCGTGACGGCGGCGCGCACCGACCTGCGCGTCGAGAAGAGCGCGCTCGGCACCGTGCCGAACCCGAACGGGGACGGGCACCCCGCGTACGTCGCCGGCCGCCCTTTCGCGTACCGGCTCGCGGTGTCCGTGCCGAACGTGCCGGGCGGCGGCGTGGCGGACGCGCGGCAGGTGGTCATCGACGACCCGGTGCCCGCCGGGTTCGTGCCGACGTCCGCGAGCACGACGCAGGGCACCTGCACGGTCGGCCCGGTGCGGGTCACGTGCCGGCTGGGCACCGTCGCCGCGTGGCCGGGCAGCGCCGAGCCCGTCGTCGTCACCGTGTACGGGGTCGTCGACGTCAGCGCGGAGGGCGAGCAGGTCCTCAACACCGCGACGGCGACGTCGCCGACCCCGGACCTGGCGGGAGACCCGACCGAGGTCGCCGCGTCCGTCGCCGTCGACGTCGTCGAGCAGGCCGACCTGCAGCTGACCAAGCGGGCCGACGCCCCGGTGTCCCAGGCCGGCGGCGCCGTCGGGTTCACCCTCACGACGGTGAACGCCGGGCCGTCGGACGTCGAGAACGCCGTCGTCACCGACACGCTGCCCGCGGGCCTGACGCTCGACGCGGCGGCGTCGCCGGGCTGCACCGTGACCGGCGGCGACCCCGCGACGGGGCAGGAGGTCGTCTGCGCGCTGGGGGCGGTGGGCGTCGGCGCGTCCGTGTCCGTCCGGGTGGTCGCCACGACGTCGCCGTTCGAGCCGGTGCGGGACGTGGTGAACAGGGCCACCGTCGCGTCGCGGCCCCCCGCGGGCGAGGACCCCGCGACCGACCCGGAGCCCGGCAACAACACCGCGAGCGCGTCCGTGCGCATCGAGCGCCTCGCCGACGCGGCGATCACGTCGTCGGTCAGCACGACCACGCCGGCCGCCGGTGGCCGCATCACGATCACGGGCTCCACCATCAACAACGGACCGTCCGCGGCGTGGGGCACCACGGGTGACATCACGTTCCCGCCGGGCTTCGTGCCCGTGAGCGCGGACGTCCCGCTCAACACGTGCACGTGGGACAGGACGCCCCCGGCGGACCCGACGAGCGTGCCCTGGCAGGACGTCTCCTACGTCCTGCACTGCGAGCCCCTGGACCCGTCGCAGCCGTGGCCGCCCGGCGTCGCGTCCACGTCGGTGGTCGTCATGCACATCCCCGAGGACACCCCGGAGGGCTTCTACACCGGCACGGCGTCGAACCGGACGAGCACGCCCGAGGTGACGCTCGAGAACAACACGACGTCGCAGACCGTCTACGTCCAGCACGTGTCCGACACCCGGGTCGTCAAGACCCTCGTCGAGCCGGACCCCCTGCAGGCGGGGCGGCCGGCGACGTGGCGGCTGACGGTGACGAACGACGGCCCGTCCGACGCGGAGAACGTCGTCATCGCGGACACGGTGCCGCCGGGGACGACCTACGTCTCCGCCCAGGTCGACGGTGGCGCCGTGTGCCCGGACCCGGAGACGCACAGCACCGAGCAGGGCGACACCGAGACGCTCCTGCGCTGCCCGGTAGGCACGCTCGAGCCCGGGGCGTCGGCGTCGGCGCTCGTGACCCTGCTCGTCGACCCCGGCCTGACGGGGGCGGAGCTCTGCAACGCCGCGCTCGTCGGGTCCGGCTCGCTGGACCCCGACGCCGCGGACAACCAGGCGCAGGTGTGCGGGACGGTGGTGCCGCCGCCGGCCGCGGACGTCGCCATCACGCTCGGCCCGCAGACGCAGACCGTCGCGTCGGGCGGCACGTTCGCGCTCGACGCGACCGTCCGCAACGACGGCCCCGGGCTCGCGACGGACGTCGTCGCGACGATCGAGCTGCCGGCCGGCTACTCGGGGTACAGCGGCGTGGCGGTGACGTGGCCCGACGGGCGGACGCAGCCCGCGGACTGCGTCGTCGGCTCCCTGGTCTGCACGGTCGGCGACCTCGCGCCGGGTGAGCAGGTCGTCTACCGGCTCGTCGGCACGGTGCACGGCGAGCCCGGTGCCGCGCTCGTCCTCTCCGGCACGACCACGCACGGCGAGCCCGACCCCGAGCCGGCGAACGACACCGCGGCGGCCGCGGTGCGGCTCCTCGTCGGGGAGGCTCCGCCGCCGACCTCGCCGCCGGCCACGCCGCCGGCGGCCGGTGCCGGCGCGGACGACCCCCCGACGAGGGGCTGGGCGTCGCCGTCCCGGCGGCTGTCGAGCACGGGTGCGGACGTCCTGGGGCTCGTGGTCCTCGCGGCGGCCGCGGTGGGCGCCGGGGCGGGCCTGCTGCGGGCGCGGCAGGTGCGCGGCCGGGCCTGACACCGCCGCGGGAGCCGGCCCGCCGGGTGAGCGCGGGCCGGCGCCGTCAGCGTCCCGTCAGCGCCCCGTCACGCTCCAGCGTCCCGCGGTGAGGTCCCGCAGCCGCGGGAGGATCACGTCGCCCGCGACGCGCAGGCCGTCGTGCAGGTACTCGTTCGTGATCCACACCTGCGCGTTCCCGAGCCCGTCGGCGGTGCGCAGCGCGAGGTCGAGGTCGACGTACGGGTCGTCGACGTACTGCACCGCCGCGACCGGCACGTCGTTCGCCGCCAGGCGGTCGGCGTCGTAGAGCTCCGGCCACTCGTCGCGTGCCGCGAGCGCCTCGGCGGCGGCGCGGAACGGGCGCAGCGCCGCCACCTGCTCGTACATCCACGGGAAGACCGTCTCCCCGGTGAGCAGCAGCGGCCGGGCGTCCGGGGCGAACGCCGGGCGCCGCGCGTGCTCGCCGGCCGCCGCCCAGCCGGGCTCGCGCGGGCCGGAGTGGTAGATGACCTCCTGCAGCACCACGTACAGGGGGTTGGCGTCGAAGCCGGTGCGCCGCGCCACCTCGGCCAGGAACCCGTGCGCGGGCTCGCCGCGGCGGTCGAGCGCGGTGTCGAGCAGCCAGTGCAGCTCGTCCACGCCCGTGCTCATGCCCAGCGGCATGCCCAGGGTCTGCAGGCGCTCGACCGTCAGCTCCTCGCCCGTGGGCAGCATGACGCCGCCGGCCGCGACCCGGTCCGCGAGACGGCCGAGCAGCGCGACGTCGTCCGGGTGGGCGCGCGCGAACGCGCGGTTGCGCGCCTCCTGCCGGGGGTAGGTCGCCGCGTAGACGTCCTCCGCGCTCGCGCCGACCGGCGGCAGGCCGCCCGTGACCCAGCACGCCTCGAGCGCCTCCGGGTGCCGGGACAGGTACGTCAGCGTGAGGAACCCGCCGTACGACTGCCCGAGCGTCGTCCACCGCCGCCCGCCGTACACGGCGTGCCGCAGCGCCTCCGCGTCCTCGACGACCGCGTCCGCGCGGAAGCAGGCGAGGTAGTCCGCGGCCGTGGCGGCGTCGGCGAGGGCCGCGACGTCGGTCCCGTCCACGCGTCCCGAGCGGCCGGTGCCGCGCTGGTCGAGCAGCACCACGCGGTGGGTGGGCAGCAGCGCGGACCACCAGCCTCCCGCGGGCATCGGCCGCGGGGCCGCGCCGCCCGGCCCGCCCTGCAGGAACAGCACGAGCGGCAGGTCGTCGCGGTCCTTCTCCGGGTCGACGATCTCGCGCGCGAACACCTCGAGGGAGCCGAAGCGGTGCGGGTCGGCCCGGTCGACGGGCACCTCGACGCGGTGCTCGCGCACCCGGAACCCCGTCATCGCGTACTCGCTCACCGGTTCACCCTACGAGCGCGGCCGCGGTGCGCACTGGTCCCCGTCCCGGCCTCGTCCGCCCGCCGCCCCCGCGGTGCGAGGGCGCGCGGGTACGCGGGGTGCGCTCGCGGACCGGGGTGCGCGGTCGCCCCGGCGTCAGCCGGAGATCGCGACGAAGCCGTCGCCGTCCGCGGCCACGCGCCAGCGGCGGACGTCCTTGCCCGTGCCGTCGCCGGTCTTCTCCTGCACGACGGCGTGGTGGTCCGCGGCGGTGCCCTGCCCGCAGACGAGGTGCTCGCCGGTGGCGCCGTGGACGCGCATCGTCAGGGTGCCGGTGAAGTCGCCGAGCGCACGCGGCGGCTGCCCGCCCACGTCCAGCACCTGGTAGGGGACTGCGGAGACGACGGGGTCGGCCGTGGGGTGCGACATGGTGCTCCGATCGGGTGGACGCCGTGCTGCTCACGACGTGGAGGTCGACCTGGACGGGACGGGTGCGACGCGCGCCCGTGCCGGCGCGGGGCGGCCCGGGCGCGGCGCCGCGCTGTGTCGTGGGTGTGACGTGGAGCACGTCGACGGTACCGAATGTCCGGATCACCGGCCACGGGGACGACCCCCACCGCCGGGTCCGCCGGCACGCGGCGTCAGGGGACGCGGGCCAGGACGACCTCCTCCAGCGCCTCCCGCAGCGCCGCCGGGACGGGCAGGGCCGCCAGGTGCGAGAGCCGGACGTGCAGGGGCCGGTCCGACGTCAGCACGTCGAGCAGGCGGCTCTTGAGCTCGTAGCCGACCTGCGCCGCGTCGAGCAGCCGGTGCACGCGCCCCGCGACGTCGTTCGCGCACAGCGCGGGTGCCGGGCCGAGGCCGAGGCGCAGGACGGCACCCACCGGCACGTCGGCGACCGTGACGCGCAGGTGCCCGTCCGCGGTGCGCGCGACCGCGGGATCGACCGGAGCGCCCTCGACGGACGCGGCCGGCGCGACCGCGTCCGCCACCGACACGAACGTCGCGGTCCACGTCCGGGCCGGCGGCAGGAACGCGGTGGCGCCGTCCGCGGGGCCGACGGTGAGGACACCGCCGGCCTGGTCCCACGCCAGCGGGGTGCGCGCCACGTGCGCGTCGTCGAGCCCGTCGCCCGTGCCGTCGTCCTCGACGAGCGTGAACGCGCCGTCCGCGCCGACGACGACCAGCACCTCGAGCGCCGTGGGCTCGACCGGGTCGTCGCCCGGCACGTCCGCGGCGTCGAGCGGGACGAGCGCACCGGCCGGCGCGAGCACGGGAACCCCCGCCAGGTCGCGGTGCAGGACCATCTCGCGCCCGCCGTCGTAGACGAGGCCGTCGAGGACGTCGACCCACACCCCGTCGGGCAGCCACGCCCGCACCGCACCCGTCATCGACGCGCGGTCCCGCGGCTGCGTGACCGGTGCGACCAGCAGCTGCGAGCCGAGCACGAGCTGCCCGGGCACCTCGTACGCCTCCCGGTGCCGCGGCCAGCGGTGGTACGCCGGCGTCACGAGGGGCACGCCCTCGCGTGCGGCGCGGTGGTTCATCGTGTGCAGGTAGGGCACGAGCCGGTGCCGCAGCCGCAGGTACCGCGTCTGCACGGCCTCGTGCTCGGGCGCGTACGCCCACGGCTCCTTCGTCATGAAGGGGTTGTTCGACGAGTGCAGCCGCAGCACCGGCGAGAAGCAGCCGAGCTGGACCCACCGCGTCGCGAGCTCGTCGTCCTTCGCCCCGAACATGTGCCCGCCGATGTCGTGGCTCCACCACCCGTAGCCGATGTTCGCGGCCGTCGCGGTGAAGTGGGGCTGGAAGGCCAGGGACGCCCACGACACCACCGCGTCGCCCGAGAAGCCCACCGGGTAGCGGTGCGAACCCGGTCCGGCGTAGCGCGAGAACGTCAACGGCCGGCGTCCGTCGTGCCCGGAGTCGAGGAAGTGGAAGTGGTTGAGCATCCACAGCGGGTCGACGCCCGCGACGCGCGAGTGCGCGCCCTGCTGCCAGTCGATCCACCAGAAGTCGACGCCGTCGGCCTCGAGCTCGCGGTGCAGCACCTCGAGGTACGCGGTGAGGAACGCCTCGTCGGCCACGTCGAAGGCGATCGGCTCGCGCGCCGCCGGGTCGAGGCCCAGCGCGTGGCACATCGCCGCGTACGCCTCCTCGTGCGGGCCGACGCCGTCCGCCGGGTGCACGTTCAGGGTGACCCGCAGCCCGCGGGCGTGGACGTCCGCGAGGAACGCCGCGGGGTCCGGGAACAGGTCCCGGTCCCAGGTGTACCCGGTCCAGCCGCTGCCGACCGCCGGGTCGACGTCCGTGACGTGCCAGTCCATGTCGAGCACCGCGACCGAGAACGGCAGCCCGGCGGCCCGGAACCGCGCGAGCAGGTCGAGGTACTCCTGCGCGGAGTACCGGTGGTAGCGGCTCCACCAGTTGCCCAGCGCCCAGCGGGGCAGCACCGGCTGCGGCCCCGACACCGCGTACAGCGCGCGGACGGCCTCCGCGTGGTCGTGCCCGTACGCGAAGACGTACAGGTCCGTGCGGCTGCCGTCGCGCGGGGCGACCCAGCCGTCCTCGGTGAGCAGCAGCGACCGCGAGTCGTCGACCACCGCGAACCCGTGCCGGGAGGCCACACCGGGCTCGAGCGGGATCGCGCCGTCCGCCTCGTCGAGCGTGCGCGCCGTCCCGCCGAGGTTCGCGCCGTCGTCGTCCTGCCCGTACCGCCACACCGAGTGCCAGCTCGTCACCGCGCCGAGGACGGCGACCGACAGGCCGCTCGTCGTGAACGGCCCCGTGTCGTACGTCAGGCGCAGCCGGGACGTGACGACCTCGACGTGCGTGCCCTGGTCCATGACGCGGAACTCGGGCACGGGCAGCGCGCGGTGCAGCGCGAACGTGGACGCCCGGTCCTCGAAGACGCCGTCCTCGGCGCGCTCCAGCCGGACGAGGCCCTCGGTGAGGACCGTGATGCGCCAGCGGTCGCCCTGGACGACGGCCGCGGGGTCGGCGACGGGGGAGGAGGGCAGGACGGGCAGCGCCATGCGTCCATCCCACCGCCGCCCCGGTGCCCGCGCACCCGCACGCGACGTGCAGCACGTGGACGGGCGCGGGCGCCTGCCGAGGGGCAGTGGTGCGGTCGGGAATCGGAGGGCCTGCGGCCGGCGTTGGGACGGGCATGCCTCTCACCGGTGAGTACGCACCCAGCCCGAACGACTTCGCGCGCGAGCAGGCCGAGCTCTTCGAGCGGACCGGCGGCGCGGAGGGGAACACGCTGAACGGTCGCCCCGTCATCGTGCTGACGACCGTCGGCGCGACGAGCGGCAAGCTCCGCAAGATCCCGCTCATGCGCGTCGAGCACGAGGGCGAGTACGCCGTCGTGGCGTCCAAGGGCGGCGCGCCCGAGCACCCCACGTGGTTCCACAACATCGTCGCGCACCCGCGCGTGGAGCTGCAGGACGGCCCCGTGCGGCGCGACTACCACGCGCGCCTGGTGACCGGCGAGGAGCGTGCGGCGTGGTGGGCGCGCGCGGTCGCGACGTGGCCCGCGTACGACGACTACGCGACGCGCACGGACCGCGAGATCCCCGTCTTCGTGCTCACCCCCGTCGACTGACGCCGGTGCCGGTGCCGGTGCCGGTGCCGGTGCCGGTGCCGTGAAGCGTTGCGGACGCCAGGAGTCCGCAACGCTTCACGCGCCGGCCGGCCACGGACGCGCCACGGGCCGACGAGGGAGCGGGGACCCGGGTCAGCGCGCGCTGCGGCCGCCCGCGGCGGCGGACGCGATGCGGGCGACCCGGCCCGCCCGGGTCTCGGCGCGGCGGGCCTCCGCGAGCCAGCGCAGCTGCGCGCGCTGCACCCCCGGCGTGAGGCGGCGCCACCCGGCGCCCGCCGCGGCGTCGGCGGCCAGCGCGGCGGCGAGGTCGTCCGGGACGACGCCCGCCTCCGCCTCGTCGTACATGGTCCACGAGCCGTCCGCCTGCGCCGCCTCGATCACCGCGCGTCCGGCGTCCGTCATCCGGCCCGACGCCTCCACGCGTGCGAGCCGCTCCTTGGTCAGGCGTGACCACCCGCTGCCGGGGCGGCGGCGCGTGAACCACATCTCGGTGCGCTCGGCGTCGACGGTGCGCTGCGTCCCGTCGATCCAGCCGACGGCGAGCGCCTCCTCCACGAGCGGCTCGTAGTCGAGCACCGGGCGCCCGGACGACGGCTTCCAGCGCACCACCCACACACCGGGGCTCGTCGCGTGGTGCGCGGCGAGCCAGGCACGCCACGCGCCGGCGGTCTCGACGAGCAGGCGCTCGTCGCGACCGCCGGCCGACGCCCGGTGCTCCGCCACCGCGTGGCCCCCTCGGTGCCGCCGCGGGTCAGGCCCGGTCCGCGTCCTGCGTGAGCGTGGGGGCGGACGCGCCCCGGCCGACCAGCGAGTGCCGGTAGGAGTACACGAAGTAGATGACCACGCCGGCGGCGAGCCACGCGAGGAACCGCACCCAGGTGAGGGTGGTCAGGTTGAGCATCAGCCAGATGCACGCCAGGCCCGAGACGATCGGCAGCACCGGCGACCACGGCACGCGGAAGCCGCGCTTCAGGTCGGGGCGCGCGCGGCGCAGCAGCGGCACCGCGAAGCTCACCAGCACGAACGCCGACAGCGTGCCGATGTTGATCATCTCCTCGAGCGCCTCGACCCGGGACAGGCCCGCGATGAGCGCGATGACGACGCCCGCGCCGATCTGCAGCCAGAACGGCGTCCTGAAGCGCGGCGAGGTCTTCGACATGCCGCGCGGCAGCAGGCCGTCGCGGCTCATCGCGAAGACGACGCGCGTGAGGCCGAGCATGAGGACCATGAGCACGCTGGTCAGGCCGACGAGGATGCCGATGGAGATGATGCGCCCGGCCCAGTCGGCGCCGACGAGCACGAACGCGGTGGTCAGCGACGGGCTGTCCTCCTGGGCGAGCTCGGTGTAGCTGACCATGCCGGTGACCACGACGGTCACGAGCACGTACAGGATCGTCACGAGCACGAGGCCGCCGAGGATGCCGCGCGGGACGGCGCGCTGCGGGTCCTTCGTCTCCTCCGCGGTGGTCGCGACGACGTCGAAGCCGATGAACGCGAAGAACACGAGCGCGGCGCCGGACAGGATGCCCATGACGCCGTAGGTCGAGGGCTCGAAGCCGAGCAGGAAGCCGGTCAGCGGCTGGTGCAGACCGCTCGTGCCGGCCGCGGCGGGCTCCGACGGCGGCACGAACGGCGACCAGTTCTCGGCCTTGACGTAGAAGAAGCCGGCGACGATGACGAAGACCGTGATGCCGACCTTGAGGATCGTGAACACGCTGTTCACGCGCGTGCTCAGGCGCGTGCCGATCGCCAGCAGCGCCGTGAACACGGCGACGATGAGCATCGGCGCCCACGACACCTCCGCGCCCAGCACCGTGACGGTGGTGGGCAGGTCGAACCCGAGCAGCCCGAACGCGTCGGACAGGTACACGCCCCAGAACTTCGCGATCACGGCCGACGCGAGCAGCATCTCGAGGATCAGGTCCCAGCCGATGATCCACGCGACGAGCTCGCCCATGGTCGCGTAGGAGTACGTGTACGCCGACCCGGCGACCGGCAGCGTCGAGGCGAACTCGGCGTAGCACATGATGGCCAGGCCGCAGACGACCGAGGCGATGACGAACGAGACGATGACGCCGGGGCCGGCGTAGTTCGCGGCCGCGGTGGCCCCGACCGAGAAGATGCCCGCGCCGACCGCGACGGCCACGCCGAGCACGGCGAGGTCCCAGGCGGTGAGCGACCGGCGCAGCTGCCGCTCCGGGTCGTCGATCGAGGCGAGCGACGCCTCGACCGACTTGCGGCGCAGGATGCCGCGCGGGCCGGGCGCCGTGCCGACCGGGCGGCCGGTCGCCGTGCCGTCGTGGGTCATGGTGGTGTTCCCCTCCGTCGTGCCGTGCCGACGGCGTGCGGGACCGCGGACCTGCGGCCCGTCGTCGGCACCTGCGGACGAGCATGTCGGACCGCGGGACGTCCGGCCAACCGACGTCGCTCCCCGGCCCCGGCGGTCCGACGGCGTCCACGTGCCGGACGTCCGCGACGACGGCGGGCGGCGTGCCCGGGTCCGGCGGGCGGGGGCCCGCGGGCGCGGGCAGCATGGCGGCATGACGCAGCAGGACGGGTCCGTCGGGCCCCTCGACGAGGACGACGTGGCGGGCCGCCCCGCCGGCAGCCCCCGCTCGGCGGGCGACGGTCCCGACGACGCGCACCGCGCGCCCGACGGCGTGGACGACGCGACCGTCGAGGCCGTCGGCGGCGTGACGGCCGCCCTCGAGGTCATCGAGCACGCTCGCGGCGTCCTCTACGAGTTCCACCGCCTCATCGGCCAGGGCGACATCGAGCTGGGCCGGGCGCTCGACAAGCTCGAGGCCGCCGGGCACGCCGAGCTCGCCGAACGCGTCCGCGCCGACGTCCTGGGTGCGAACGTGCTGGCCGGACGCTGGACGTTCCAGGTCGTCGAGGACTTCGACGCCGGCTACCACGCGCGGTTCCGCGAGGCCGAGCAGCGCCTGCGGGACGAGCTCATGGCGGGGCGCCGGCACGTGTACGAGGCGCAGCTGAAGGAGCGGAACCGCACGCACGGGCGCGCCGGGCACGAGGCGCTGCCGGAGGACGTGGGCACGGGGGAGTAGGACCGGGCGTCGGCGTCCACCGCGCTCGGCCGGCACGCGCGGGGTGTTCCCGAGCACGGCGACCCGCGGCCAGCCGGGACGCCGGAGCGACCGTCGTCCCCAGCCGCGGCGGGTCGTCGCGCACGTTGTCGGACCCGTCCGGCATGCTCACCGCCCGTGACCCCCCTGCTCGACGTGCTGCCCGACCGTCCGCGCCGCCGGCGGCGCAGCCGCGCGCCCTGGGTGGTCGTGCTGGTGCTCGCCGTCGCGGCGGGGCTCGGCGGGCCGGTGTGGCTCGATGCGCGGGCGGCCGCCCGGTTCCCGGTGACGGCGGCGGACGTCGCGACGGGGCGCGCCCAGCTCGCGGAGCTTCCCGTGAAGGGGCGCGCGCCGAGGACCGGGTACGAGCGGGAGGAGTTCGGGCAGGCGTGGGCGGACACGGACCGCAACGGCTGCGACACCCGCAACGACGTGCTCGCGCGCGACCTCGTCGACATCACCACGAAGCCCGGTACGCGGGACTGCGTCGTGCTGACGGGCACGCTGCACGACGTCTACACCGGCACGACGATCGACTTCGAGCGGGGCGAGCGGTCGTCCGAGGTGCAGGTCGACCACGTCGTCGCGCTCGCGGACGCGTGGCAGAAGGGCGCGCAGGCCTGGACGCCGGAGCAGCGCGAGCGGTTCGCGAACGACCCGGCCAACCTGCAGGCGGTCCAGGGGCGTGCCAACCAGCAGAAGGGTGCCGGGGACGCCGCGACGTGGCTGCCGCCCGAGAAGGGGTACCGCTGCGTGTACGCGCTGCGCCAGGTCGCCGTGAAGCACGGGTACGGCCTGTGGGTCACCCGTGCGGAGAAGGACGCGCTCGCACGCGAGATCGACCGCTGCGCGGTGGTCCCGGAGGGCTGACGGGCCGTCGCCCGCCCCGCGTGCGCGTCACCACGACGGGCCCCCGCTCCCGGTGCGGCGCGCCACCGCCGAGCCGACGGCGATCCCCGTGAGCACACCGAGCGAGATCGTCACCATCGTGGCGCCCGCCGTGACGACCGTGCTCAGCGCGAGCGAGTCCGCCGCGAGCGCCGACGTGACGCCCACGAGCGACAGCGCCCGGGCACGAGCAGCCAGAACCCCGGCAGGAAGCCGACGAGCGTCGGCGGGCCGGTCGGCCGCGTCGCGGCGTACATCGCGACGACCGTCATGGCGAACGCCCCGACGAACGCCGACGGCACCCCGCCGAGCAGCAGCCCGCCCACGAGCTGACCCGCGTAGGCCACGACCAGCACGAGCAGGATCCACGGCAGCGCGTCGCGCGGGGCGCAGTTGTGCAGGACGACCCCGCAGCCGTACACGAGCACGCCGACCCACGGGCCCACCCACCCGAGCGGCTGCGCGGCCGCCGCGCCGACCGTGGTCGCGGGCACACCGACGAGCGCCCCCGCCGCCGTGATCCCCAGCGCCAGCAGGACCAGCTGCATCGCCCCGGCGGCGAGCCGTGCGGAGCCGGCGATCATCTGGCGGGTCGCGAGGTCGATCGCCGCGGTGGTGAGCAGCGCGCCCGGCAGGAACGTCACGAGCGGCGCCGCGAGCGGGGCGAGCGGGGACAGGTCGAGGCCGGTCCGCGAGAGCGCGAACACGGCGGTGGACACCAGGAACGCGCTGAGCAGCACGAGCAGCGCCTGGTAGGCCGCCGGCAGCCGTGCCGCCGCGACCTGCAGGCCCGCGACGCCGGCACCGAGCACGGCCGCCACGAGGACGTCGACGACCCCGCCGCCCAGGATCAGCGCGAGTCCCGCCGACGACGCGACGTAGCCGAGCACGCGGCTCGCGGCGCCGTAGAGCGGTGCCGCCTCGAGGGCCTGCCGGATGCGGGCGGTCCCCTCGGCCGGGCCGACGCGACCGACCTCGGCGGCGTCGGCGACGCGGAGCACGTCCGCCACCTGGTGCAGCCGCAGGGGCCGGCTGCCGGCGCTCGACGCGACCGTCTGGGCCGTGCTGCCGCCGGGTGCGGAGACGACGAGCGCCGTGGGCAGCGCGACGACCGCGACGCCGGGCACGCCGTTGACCGCCGCGATGCGCTCGAGCGTCCGCTCGACCTGCACGACCGGCGCGCTCGCGTCGGTCAGGGCCTCGCCGATCGTGAGCAGGAAGTCCATCGTCGCCGCGGGGTCCGCCGTCGGTGCGGGCGGGGAGGGCGGGAGCACCGGCGGCAGGACCTGGGTCACGGCGGTGTCCGGGCCCGCGGCCCCGCCGGTGCCGACGGCGCCCGGTCCCGCGGCCGCGAGGGACCCGCCCGCCGCGCGCCGTGTCCGGCGGTGCAGGAGCACGAGCGCGGCGGCCGTCGCCAGCAGCACGAGCACGGCCGCCAGGACCACCCGCCCGGCAGGCTCGACGTCGTCACCGCCGGCTCCCGCGACCAGGGCACGACCGTCGCCGGCTCGGAGGGGGACGGGGCCGGTCCGAGCGTGGGGACGGGCGTCGGCGTGGGCGTCGCCGGCGCGGTGGTCGTCGTCGGCGCGGTCGACGGTCCGGGGCTCGTGGTGGGCGCGTCGGTCGCCGCCGGCGTCGTGGACGTGGGCGTGGGCGAGGCGGTCGGGACCGGGGTCGGCGTCGCCGTCGGGGTCGCGGTCGGGCTCGCGTCGGTGGGCGTGGGCGTCGCGTCCGGTGCGGGCGCGTCCGTCGCCTGCCCCCCGGGTGCGCTCATGGGCCGATCCTCCCGCAGACGACCGCGTCGGGCGCCCGGAGGTCAGGGCGTCAGGCCGGCCAGGCCGCCAGCAGCCACGCTCCGCCCACCGCGAGCAGCGCGCCGCACACGAGCAGCAGCACGCCCACCCACACCAGCGCGGGCAGCCGGGTGAGGCCCGCGAGCAGCCCGGCGTCGGACTGGTCGCGCGCGCCCCGCCCGCGCAGCCGCCGGCGCTGGGCCTGCATCTCCAGCACCGCGCGCGGTGCGCCGAGCAGGAAGAACCACGTGAGCGCGGCGGCCACGACGGTCTGCACGGCGGCCGGCGCCCACCCCGTCACCCCGACGAGCACGGCCGCGCTCACGAGCACCGCCCACAGCCCGTACCAGTTGCGGATCTGCAGCAGCACGAGCACGACGACGAGCAGCAGCAGCCAGAGCACGCCCACCGCGTACCCCCGGGAGAGCAGCCACGCGGCGGCCACGCCGAGCACCGCGGGCGCCGGGTAGCCGGCCGCGACCGTCGCCACCATGCCGGGACCGCGCGGCCTCCCGCGCGAGACGGTGAGGCCGGAGGTGTCGGAGTGCACGCGGATGCCGCTGAGCCGGCGTCCCACGAGCACCGCCACGGCGGCGTGCCCCGCCTCGTGCACGATCGTCAGCCCGTGCCGCAGCAGGTGCCACACGCCCGGCACGGTGAGCGCGACGAGGACGACCGCGCCCACGACGAGCACGGTCGTGCGCGCGGGCGCGGGCTGCGGGGTCGTGACCTGGGTCCACCAGTCCGCGAGCCGGGCGGGCGCGTCGGGGGCGGCGGCGGCGAGCACCGGCAGGGCGTCCACGAGGGACGCGCCGGCGGCGTGCGCGGCGCTCACGGCGCCTCGGGCAGGACGACGTCGGTGCCGCGGGCGCTCACGCGCACGCCGTCGGGGACCACGGCGGCCGACGTCAGCACGACGCCGTCCGGCAGGCCCTCGACCGGCACGGGGACGTCGCTGACGGCCCTGCCGAGCCCGCCGGGCAGGTCGGCCACGTCGAGCCTGCGCTCGCCGAGGGCGACGTCGGCGAGGTCGACGAGCAGGGTGCCGTCCTCGACGCGGGGCACGAGCGCCGCGGACAGGTCGAGGCCGAGCACCTCGCCGGACGCGCGCAGGGCGTCGCCGTCCACGGTGAGCGTGACGTCGAGGCCGGTGCGGTCCGCGAGGACGCGCTCGAGCGACGCGGGCGGCAGCGTCGCCTCGACGCGCGCGTCGCCGACCGTGTACGGCGCGACCAGGCCGACGTCGCGCGCGTGCACCCGCACGTCGGTCGCGTCGACGCCCTCGAGCGTGATGCCGTCGGCCGCGGCGTCGACGTCGTCGAGCGAGCGCCCGAGCAGCTGCGTGAGGAACGGGAACCCGTGGATGGTCACCTCGGGCCTTCCGCTGACGTCGAGCTGCTCGGTGACGACGTCGGCGGCGCGGTCCTCGGCGACGCCCACGGCGACGCGGTCCGCGACCACGGCGGCACCGGCGACGACGACGAGCGTGACGACCGTGCCGGTCAGCGCTCTCCTGGCTCCCATGACCCTCCTGTCCGCTGTGCGCGCGCTCACGGTACGGGGTACGCCCGCCGGGCGCCGGTCGGCCGCCGGCGGCCGGGCCCGCCGGACGGGACCCGCGCTCGGGGACGAGACCACCGCTGGTGTGGTCCAGGTCACAACCGGGGCCTACCCTGGAGGGGACCACGAGGGACGCGCGATGACCTGGGCACTCCTCCTGCTGTGCGCCGCCGCACCGACGGTGCTGCTGTGGGCCGTCTGGTCGCTGATCCCCTCGGCCGAGGAGCCGCCGCGGTGGCGGACGGCCCTCGCCGGGCGGCTCGAGCGGCTGGCGGCGCGGCTGCGGCGCGAGCGTCGCGTGCCCGAGGACCCGTTCAGCACGCTGCGGGTGCAGGAGCGGCTGGGCGTCGTCGCGAACCACGTGCGCCGCCTCGAGGAGGACCAGCGGACGTTCGCGCGCGCCGAGCGGATCATCGCCTCGCAGCTCGCGTACGACCAGCTGCTCGCGGAGGCGTGCCGGATGGCGGGCGTCGAGGTGCGCCCGGCGGCCACGGGCGACCCGGCGGAGCGGTTCCGGGAGGAGGTGGAGCTCGCCTCCCGCGGCTGGACGTGGTGACGCGGACGGGAGTGCGCCCCGCGGGGCGTCCCCTCAGCCCGCGAGCACCGTGAGGGTGCTCGGGCCCGAGGGGGTCGGCCGCACCTCGATCCGGTCCGCGACCGACTGCTTGAGGGCCTCGACGTGCGACACCACGCCGACCACCCGCCCCCCGGCGCGCAGCCGGCCGAGCTCGGCGAGGACCTGGTCCAGGACGTGCGGGTCGAGCGTGCCGAAGCCCTCGTCCACGAACAGCGTGCCGAGCTCGACGCCGCCCGCCTCCGCGGTGACGACGTCCGCCATGCCGAGCGCGAGGCACAGCGACACGTAGAACGTCTCGCCGCCGGACAGGGTGCGCGGGTCGCGCGCCTGCTCGGTGCGGTGGTCGACCACGCGCATGGACAGCCCCGTCGTGCGCGTGCGCACGTCCTCCTTGGTGTCGCTGCGGGCGAGCTCGTAGCGGCCGTCCGACATGACGCGCAGCCGGTCGTTGGCCGCGTCGACCACGTCCTCGAAGCGGCGGGCCAGGACGTAGGTGGCGAGGGAGAGCGCGTGCGCGTTGTCCCCGCCCGTGCCGGCCGCCAGGCCCGCCATGCGCGCCACCGGCACCGCCTCGGCCGCCCGCTCCTCGAGCACCCGGGCCGCGGTCCGCACCGTGTCGCCCGCGCCCCGGGCGGCGTCCGCGCGCGCGCCCGCGACCCGCGCACGGCCGGCGAGGTCGTCGGCCGCGGCACGTGCGGCACGCTCGGCGGCACGCGCGCCCTCCACGTCCGCCGTCGCGTCCTCCGCCAGCTCCTGCAGGGCGGGGTCCGCGAGACCGTCGGCCACGCGCGCCGACTCCTGCTCCCAGCGGCGCACGTCCCGCTCGAGAGCGGCGAGCGCGCCGGGCGCGAGCCACGCCTCCCGTGCCGTCCGGGCGTCGGGCACGCCGTGCTCGGCCAGCGCGGCCTCCAGCTCCGCGTACCGCCGCTCGGCGTCCTGCGCCGCGGCGCGCTCGGCCGTGAGCGCGTCCAGCAGGTCCTGCGCGACGTCCGCGCGGGCGGCCAGGGCGGTGTGCCGTGCCGCGACCGTCGGGTGCGTGCCGCGGCCCTCGACCACCTCGACCTCGGCGCGGTCCAGCGCGTCGCGCTGCGCGTCGAGCGCCGCCTCCGCCGCGGCGACCTGGCGTGCCTGCTCCTCGCGCCGCTCGCGACGGGCCTGCGTCGCGGCGTCGAACCGGTCGAGCTCCGCGTCCAGGCGGTCCGCCTCCGCGGCGGCGGCCCGCGCCGCGGCGGCCGCCGCGCGGGCGGCCGCGAGCGCCTCGCGCACCGTGCCCTCGTCGACGTCGCCCACGCGCTCGCGCAGGGACGCCGCGCGCGCCGCCGCGGCCGCCTCGGCCGCGCTCGCGGCCGCGAGCCGCTGCTCGGCGGCGACCCGGGCCTCCTCGGCGGCGGCGACCCGCTCGGCCGTGACGTGGTCCGCGTCGAGGGGCGCCTTGCTCGGGTGCTCGACCGCACCGCACACCGGGCAGGCGTCGCCCTCGCCGAGCCCGGCGGCCAGCTCACCGGCGAGACCGGCGACCCGTGCCGTGCGCAGCGCCGCCTCCGTGCTCACCGCGGCGTGCGCGTGCCGCGCGGCCTCGGCCCGCACCGCCTGCGTGCGCGCGTGCTCCCGCTCGGCCTCGTGCAGGGCGGTGACGTCGCGCAGGGTCTGGTCGGCCGCCGCGACCTGCGCGTCGCACGTCGCGCAGGTCCCGCCGTGCTCGCGGGCGGCGTCGCGCCGCGCGACGAGGTCCGCGCGGGCGTCCGGCCTCGCGGCGACCCAGGCGTCGTGCGTGGCGACCTCGGTGCGCAGGTCGTCGACGGCCGCGGCGGCCCCGCGCACGGCCCGGCGCAGCCCGTCCAGCTGCTCCTCGAGCGTCACGAGCCGGCGCAGCGCCGCCGCCTCGTCCGCCGCCGCGGCACGCGCGTCCGCCACGTGCGCGCGCCAGCCACCCGTCGCGGCCTCGGTGCCGCCGTCGGCCGGGTCCCCGGCCTGCGGCACGACGAGGTCCTCGCCGAACAGTGCGTCGCGCGCCCCGCCCTCGTCGCGGGACCCGTCGTCCCCCGTGGGGGCCCGACCGGCCACCAGCGCGCCCGGCGTGGGGACCGGCGCGCGGAGCGCGTCCTGCACCGCCGGCACGGGACGCAGGTCGTCCGGTGCCGCGTCGACGACCGCGACGAGCGCCTTGCGCGCGCCGGCCCACGTCGTGGCCGCGTCCTCGGCGCCGAGCAGCAGCGGCCGGACGGCGGCCGCCGCGCGGGCGGCGGCGAGCCGCAGCACGTCGGAATCGTGGTCGGTGCGCCCGGCCTCGAGCCGGTCCCGGTCGGCCCGCAGGGCAGCGCGACGCGTCAGCAGGGCGGCGGTCGCGACGGCGTCGTCGTGCGCGCGGCGCGCCGCGTCGCAGGCCTCCGCGGCGGCCGACGCCTCCGCGGCGAGCGCGGACGCCGTGGCGGTCAGGCGCGCGACCACGTCGTCGACGACCGCCCCGACCCGCGCCGCGGGCCCCTGCGCACCGGTGCCCGCGGCACCGGCCGCCTCGGCCAGCGCGACGCCCAGCTCCTGCGCCGCCGTCGCGTCGAGCCCGCACGCCCCGACGAGCTGGGCCGACGCCGCCTGCAGCGCGCCGCGCGCCGACTCCACGCCCCGCTCCGCCTCACGTCGCAGGTGCACCAGACGCTGCTGCACCTGCTCGTACACCGCCGTGCCGAAGATCCTCTGCAGCAGGCCGCGACGGTCCTCCGGGTTGGCGCGCAGGAACCGCGCGAACTCGCCCTGCGGCAGCACGATCGTCTGCACGAACTGGGTGCGGTCGAGCCCGACCACCCGCTGCAGCTCGTGCCCCACCTCGTCGAGGCGCGCGCTGACCAGCTCGCCGACCGCGTCGAGCGCGTCCGGCCCGCCCGTGCAGTCGACGTCCGCCGGCAGCCGCCACAGCCTCGCGCTCGCCTGGGCGGTCGTCGTGCCGGACCCCCGCCGCTTCGCCCGCTGGTACGCCGGCGTGCGCCGCACGCGGTAGACGCCCGACGGCACCTCGAACACGAGGTCGACGACCGACTCGACGTCCGGCGCGGCGTACGCCGAGCGCAGCCGCTCGTCGCTCGCGTCGGCGCTGGCGACCTTGCCGTAGAGCGCGAACACCACGGCGTCGATGAGGGTCGACTTGCCCGCGCCCGTGGGCCCCTCGAGCAGGAACAGCCCGGCGGCGCCGAGCGCGGCGAAGTCGACGGTGTGCCGTGCGGCGAACGGCCCGACGGCCTGCACCGTGAGGGAGCGCAGGTGCATCAGGCGCTCCGCTCGCCGGCGAGGACCTGCTCGTACGCGCGCCGCAGCACGTGCACCTCCGCCTCGCTGGGCGGGGCGCCGGTCACGTGCGTCACGAAGTCCGCCGCCACGTCGACCGGGTCGGCCGCCGACGTCACCAGCGCCGCGCGCGCGGTCGGCCGGCCGGTGCTCTCGGGCCGGTGGTGCACGACGAGCGCGTGCGGGAACCGCTCGCGCACCCGCCGGAACAGCTCGGGCGGCCGGGCGGCGTCCGTGACCGTCACCCGCACCCACGCGTCCGTGTGCGGCTCGCCCGCGGCGCCCAGCAGCTCCTCGAGCGTCCCCGTGACCTCGGCGAGGCGCCGCGGCACGGGTGCCGGCACGAGCTCGGTGACGGGGGCGTCCCCGCCCAGGTCCACGAGGACGGAGGACTTGCGGTGGCGCAGCTCGGAGAACGAGTACGCGAGCGGCGAGCCCGAGTACCGCAGCACGGTCCCGTCCGGCCCGGGCACGGCCTGCGGCCCGTGCAGGTGCCCCAGCGCCACGTAGTCGGCGCCCGCGAAGACGTCGGCCGTCACGTGGTCCACGCCGCCCACCCGGATGTCCCGCTCGGACTCGCTCGCCTCGCCGCCCACGACGAACGCGTGCGCCGCCACCACGGTCCGGGGCCGCGCGCCCCCGCTCCGGGTCGCCGCGTCCGCCCGCACCCGTGCCATGGCGGCCGCCGTCACCGCCTGGTGGGAGCGTGCGAGCGGCACCCGCGCGCCGTCCGGACCGTCCTCGCCGAGCGCGACCCGCGCGGCGTCCGGGTCGAGGTAGGGCAGCCCGTACACGAGCACGTCGCCGCCGTCGGCCGGCAGCACGACCGGCTCCGCGAGCCGCGCGACGTGCGTGCGCAGCCGTACGCGCTCGCGCATGAGCGCGGCGCCGAACCCCAGCCGGGTGGCGGAGTCGTGGTTGCCCGAGGTGACCACGACCGTCGCGTGCTCGGCGAGCCGCGCGAGCGCGTCCGACAGCAGGGTCACGGCCTCGACCGGCGGGATGGCCCGGTCGTACACGTCGCCGGCCACGACGACGGCGTCGACCGCCTCGGTGCGCACGACCTCCACCAGGTGGTCCAGGTACGCCGCCTGGTGGTCCAGCAGGTCCACCCCGTGCAGGGTGCGGCCCAGGTGCCAGTCGGAGGTGTGCAGCAGCCGCATGCGGGCAACGTAACGGCGGCCACCGACACACCCGCGCCCGCCGCGCCCGGGGCCGCCGCCCCGGGCCTGTGACGTGGGCCCTCGTCAGCCCTCGTCGTCCGGGATGACGACCGACAGCCCGACCATGTCGAGCACCTCGCGCAGCACGCGGTGCGGGTCGCGCAGCGTCACCGGGATGCCGGCCTCGGACGCGGCCAGGTGCAGCTGCAGCACGAAGGCGACGCCGGACGAGTCCACGAAGGTCGCCTGCGTGGCGTCCACGACGACCGGGAGGCCGCTCATGAGCGCCATCCCCATCGAGGCGCTCGCCTCGGCCCGCAGCGCGGCGTCGATCTCGCCGACCAGGCGCACGACGGCCCGGCCGTCCTCCGCCTCGACGCGGATCGCGTGGACGGGTGCGACGTCGCCCACCTCGGGCGCGTCCCTCAGCTCCGTCATGGGCGTGCGTTCTCCTGTTCGGTGCGTCGTGGCGGCGCGTCGCTGGACCGCTCGACGGCGGCGCAACGCTACCTCTCGCCCCCTCGGTCGTCTCGTCGAACGCCGGGGACCGCCCAGACGTTCCCCGCACGGGCGACGGACCTGGCGGCCACGGCCGTGCCGGCACCGGCCCCCGCGGCGTCGTCCCCGGTCAGCGCCTCATCCCTCGGGGTCGGTCACGTCCGCGACCGTCGCCCCCAGGACGCGCACGAGGTCGTCGCCGTCGAGCGTGAACCCCACCCCGTGCCCGCCGCCGCCGACGGACACGCGGTGCCCCCGGACGCGCTCGTCCGCGACGACCGGCCACGGCCGGGTCGTGCCGAACGGCGTGATGGTGCCGCGCTCGTACCCCGTCGCCGCGAGCGCCGCGGCCGCGTCGGGCATGGACACGCGGTTCACGCCGAGCAGCGCGCGCAGCCGCGGCCACGCGATGGTCCGCCCGCCCGGCACCAGGACGAGCACGTGGTCGTCCTCGCCGCGGCGCACGACGAGCGTCTTCAGCAGGTCCTGCGGCGCGATCCCGCGGGCGGCGGCCGCCTCGGCGAGCGACGAGACCCGCCCGTGCCGGGTGCGCTCGTAGGGGATGCCCGCCGCGGCCACGGCCTGCGCCGCACGGCGCTCGCCCTCGGTGCGCAGCTCCTGGTCCGGTACGGCCTGCTCGCTCACGCGTCCACGGTAACCGCGGGTCAGGACCCGAGGACGAGCGCGAGGGCCGCGAGCGGGACGACGACGACGGCGACGGCGCCCGCGACGAGCCAGCGCGCGAGACGACGCGCGGGCGGTGCGGCGTCGACGGCGGGGTCGCGCCGGGCGAACGTCGCGACCCAGTCGTGCTCGGGCGTCCAGCGCTGCTCGGGTGCGGGCGACGGCTGCGGGATCCAGGCCGGCTCGGGCAGCCACGTCGCCTCGGGCAGCCCGCCCCGGTGGGTCGAGGCGGGACGGGGGCCGGGCCCGGGGCGCCCGCCGTCCTCACCGGCGTGGCGTCGCGCCGCGCCGCGCGGGGCGTCGGCGGGCCACCACGCCGCGGCGGCCGGGGGCGGGGGCGAGGGGCGCAGGACGTCGTCGGACCAGGCGGGCCCGTGCGCGTCCCGCGGCTGGTGGGGGCCGTCGTGCGGCGGGGGCCAGGGTGCGTCGAGCACGTGCCCTCCCGTCGTCGGCGTCGGCGATCCGGACGAATCGCCCAGGCCCCCAGCATGCCCTGCCGGGCCCGCCGCCGCGCACCCGTCCACCCGATCGAGTCACCCGGGCACGAGCACGCCGTCGCGCACCTCCAGGCGCGACCCGTGCCACGTGCGGCGCAGCCAGCGGTCGTGCGTCGCGACGACCACGGCGCCGGGCGCCGTGCGCAGGGCGTCGGCGAGCTCGTCGGCCAGGGCGACCGACACGTGGTTCGTCGGCTCGTCGAGCAGCAGCACGTGCGGCGTCCGGGCGACGAGCAGCGCGAGCACGACCCGCCGGCGCTGGCCGACGGACAGCTCCCGCAGCGGGCGGTCCACGTCCCGCGGTGCGACGAGGCCGAGCTCGACGAGCGGCGGCGCGTCCGGCCGGTCGGCGGTGACCGCGGCGTACAGGGCCCGCGGGGTCCGCGCGTCGTCCGTGAGGCCGACGTCCTGCTCCAGCAGCGCGACCTCCACCCCGTCCGCGCGCCGCACGCTCCCGCCGGCCGGGACCAGGTCGCCCGCGAGCAGGTGCAGCAGCGTCGACTTGCCGGCGCCGTTCGGGCCCGTGACGAGCAGCGACGTGCCCGCGCCCACGTCGAGCGCGGGCACGTGCACCCGTCCGGGCACGCGGGCGTCGCGCACCTGCAGCACGACCGGCGTGCGGGCCGGGCGCGGGGCGGGCATCGCGAACCGCAGCGGGGCCGGCGGGCGCCGGACCTGCTCGGCCTCCAGCGTCTCCAGCCGGCGGCGCGCGTCGCGCACGCGGCGGGACACCTGCTGCTCGACGCGCTGCCCCTTCGCGTCGAACGGCAGCTTCGCCTCGTTGCCCATGGGCCGGTCGTGGCCCACGCGCCGGGCCGTGGTGCGCACCGCGACCCGCAGCGCCCGCAGCTCGTCCTGCTCCTCGCGGTACCGCTGCTCCCACCGCTCGCGGGCGACGCGCCGGGCCCGCAGGTAGTCGGTGAACGTCCCGCCGTGCAGGACCGGCCCGGTGAGCCCGGGGTCGAGGTCGAGCACGCCGGTGCAGACCTCGTCGAGGAAGACCCGGTCGTGGCTCGTGAGCACCACGGCACCGGGCAGCCGGCGCAGCGCGTCGGCCAGGTACTCCGCCGCGTCGTCGTCGAGGTGGTTCGTCGGCTCGTCCAGCAGGACGGCGGCGGGCTGCCGGACCAGCAGCGCGGCCAGCGCGAGCCGGGACCGCTGCCCGCCGGACAGCGTGCCCACCGGGCGCCCGCGGTCCACGCCGCCGAGGCCGAGGCCCGCCAGCGCGAGGTCGGCGCGCCGGTCCGCGTCCCACACCCCCGCGAGCTCGGCACGGGTGAGCGCGGCGGCGTAGGCCTCGGCGCGGTCGTGGGCGCGGTCCTGGGCACGGTCCTGGGCACGGTCGTCGGCGCGGCCGTCCTGCGGCCCGTCGGCGGCGAGGTCCGCCGCGGCCCGCTCGAGCGCGTCGGCGACGGCCCGCACCCCGGCGAGCGCGGCGGCGACGACGTCGTCGACGGTCGCGGTGAGGTCGAGCAGCGGCTCCTGGCCGAGGAAGCCGAGGTCGGGCGGCCGGACGACGCCGCCCGAGTCGGGGTCCTCGAGGCCGGCGAGCAGGCGCAGCAGGGTCGACTTGCCGACGCCGTTCTCGCCGACGACGCCGAGCCGGTGCCCGGGGTCGACGTCGAGGCCGACGCCGTCGAGCACGGTGCGGCCGTCGTAGGAGCGGACGAGGGAGCGTGCGCGCAGCACGGGGGTCATGCGATCACCACCTGCGGGCGCCCGGAGCGGTCGCTCGACGGGCGCGGGAGTCGGGTCGGGACTCGGGGCAGGCGTCAGATCAGCACGCGACGACGGTAGGCGCGCCCGCTGTGAGCGGCACACCTTTTTCCGCCTCCGACGGCGGTGGCGGACCGTGGCACGCTGTCGGACGTCCGTGGAGGAGGTCCCCGTGCTGGTCGGCGTGCTCGTCGGTGTCGGCGCCCTGGTCGTCGCCGTGCTCGGCGTCGTCCTGGTGCGCCGGCTGCTGCGCGGACGTGTGCTGCGCGTGCTCGCGTCCGTGCTCGTCGTCGTCGCGGTGGCGCTCGTCGGCACCCGGGCCTGGGCCCAGGTGATGCTCGACGACGCGGCGGCGGCGCGGGCGATCGCGTGGCGGGAGGCGGACACGGGCGACGTGCACCGGTTCGCGTCCCACCCCGTCGCCGCGGGGGACGACCGCCTCGTCCTGCGGGACGCGCCCCTGCCGCCCGGCGCGCTGGACGGCGTGCGCGCCCGGGACGGCCGCACGCTGGACGCCCTGCTCGCGGACACCGGGACCGCGGCCTTCGTCGTGCTGCGCGGCTCGGACGTCCTGGTCGAGGAGTACGGCCCGGGGTCGGCCGCCACCACCCTGCAGACGTCGTTCTCCGTCGCCAAGTCGGTGCTCGCGACGGTGCTCGGCATCGCGGTCGACCGCGGCGACGTCGGGAGCCTCGACGACCCGGTGACCGCGTACGTGCCGGAGCTCGCCGACCGCGACCCGCGGTTCGCGGACGTGACCCTGCGCCACCTCGTGACCATGTCCTCCGGCCTGGCGTACGAGGAGCAGGGGCTGCCGTGGAGCGACGACAGCGTCACGTACTACTCCCCGGACCTGCGGGCGACCGCGCTGTCCGCCCGCGTCGCGCAGGAGCCGGGGCGGACGTTCCTCTACAACAACTACAACCCGCTGCTGGTCGGCCTGGTGCTCGAGCGCGCGACGGGCCGTCCGCTCGCGGAGTACACCTCCGAGGTCCTGTGGCAGCCGCTCGGTGCGGGCGCCGACGCCTCCTGGAGCGTCGACAGCGTGCGCCACGGCTTCGCCAAGATGGAGAGCGGGTTCAACGCGACCGCGCTCGACTACGCCCGGCTGGGGTACCTGATGGCGCACGAGGGCGCGGTGGACGGGCGGCAGGTCGTGTCCTCCACGTGGGTCGCGCAGGCGACGGCCGCGGACACGACCACCGACCCGGCCGCCCGCTACCAGTACTTCTGGTGGGTCGACACCGAGCGCGACGGCCGGTTCTACGGGCACGGCAACCACGGGCAGTTCGTGTACGTGGACCCCGTGACGGACGTGGTGGTGGTGCGCCTCGGGGCGCGGTACGGCGTCGAGCCCGACGCGTGGGTGGGGGTGCTGCGGGAGGTGGCGGACGCGGTCGCGGCGTCCTGACGCGCCCGCCGTCAGTCGTCGCGGCCCGCCGAGACCAGGCCGAGCAGCCCGACCACGACCGCCGCGCCCCCGCCCAGCACGGCCGCGACGAGCACGACGAGGAGCGCGCCGGACGCGCCCTGCGCCAGCCGCTGGCCCGCGAGGCCGAGGGTCAGCACGCCGGCGCCGAGGAGGGCGAGGTGCAGCCGGTGCCGGTCGTCCACGCGTCCCCCTCGCTCGCCGGCGCAGGTGCGCCCGCCCGCGACGCTAGGGCATCGGGCCGGCCGCGGCCGCGTCCGACGCGCGCCCGCTCGCGGGACGGCCACCCGCACCGCGAGGATGGCCGGGACCCGACCTCCGGCGGAGGGACGCGCACGTGCTCACGAGCCTGATCCTCGGTGTCCTGCTCATGAACGTGCTCGCCGTGGGGCTCGTGCTCGGGCGCGCACCGCTGTTCGGGACCCGGCTGTACCGGCCGATGCTGCTCAACCTCGTGCTGGCCGTCGCCCCGCTCGTCGTCCTGGTGCTGGCGGCCCTGCTGGTGCTGCCGATGCTCGCGCTCGGCGTCCCGCGGTGGATCCCGGTCGTGCTCACGGTCGTGCTCGCCCTCGTGTGGCTGCTGCTCCTGCCCAACGCGGGCTACCTCGTGACCGAGCTCAACCTCAACCACCGCCGGCCGGGGGAGCGCGTCCCCGAGTGGTACGACGTGCTGCTGGTCCTCACCCTCGCCATGGCGGGCGTGCTCACCACCGTGCTCAACGTGCTGTCGATCGAGCTGATCTACACGCTCCTGCGGTTCGGCGACCGCGCGGCGCCCCTGGCCGGCGCCGAGGCGCGGACGCTGGTCGTCGTGCTCATGCTGCTCGTCGCGCTCGGCATCTGGCTCGGGCGGTCCGTGCGGCTGAACAGCTGGGACGTCCTGCACCCGGGGTCGCTCGTGCACAAGGTGACCGGCGCGCTGCGGGCACCGGGCGGGGCGCGCGACGCCGTCGGGTTCACGCTGGTCGGCGGCGCGTTCTTCGTGGTCATGTACGTCACCGTCGCCGGGCCGGTGGTACAGGCGCTCGTCGAGCTGGAGCGACTGCGGGGGCGGTGACGGGTCAGCGGCGGGACCTGCCGCGCACACCCTGACGGAGGCCGAGGAGGCCGCCGGTCGTCGCCGACACACCTGCGACGACCGTCGCGACGACGAAGACGACGGTCGCGCCCGACACCCCGTCGGCCAGTCGCTGCGCGGCGACGGCGAGCGCCAGCATGCCGAGGCCGACGAGTGCCAGGCCGGTCCGCCGGGCGTCGCGAGCGTCCTTCACGGGTCCCCCCACGTGTCCGTCGGCCACCTGTCCGGCAGCCGTCCCGAGGGACGCTAGGGGGCCCGTCGGGAGGGGGCAAGACGCTGGGGGCGACGGGCACGCTCGGGCGCCCGCCGTGCGGGAACCGCGCACCGGTGCAGCGCTGCCTGGTGCCTCAGCGCGGCCCGCGCACCACCGAGACCCGCGCGATGTAGTCGCTCAGCGCGTCGCGGCTGCGCGTGAGCGTCGCGATGCGCGCGTCGAGCGACGCGCGCTCGTGCTCGAGGCCGGCGAGCAGCTCGGGGGTCGCCTCGTCCGGGTGGATGTCCGGCCCGCCGTCGAGGCACGGGAGCATGCGCTCGATGACGCGTGTCGGGATGCCGCTGTCGAGCAGGCCCCGGATCTGCCGCACGCGCACGACGGTGTCCTCGTCGTAGTCGCGGTACCCGTTCGGCTCGCGCCGGGACGCGATGAGCCCGAGCCGCTCGTAGTGCCGCAGCGACCGCGCCGACACCCCCGTCGCCGCGGCGACCTCCCCGATCCGCACCCGACCCTCCCGTTCGCCGCCTTGACGTTGACACCAGTGTCAACCCTGCACGGTGGTGGTCCGGCCCGCGGACCCCCCGCGACGCCGTCACGACGCACCGAGGAGGCGCACGTGCCCGTGTCCCTGCTGAACCCCGACGCTCTCGTCACCGTCGACCTGTACCGCCAGGTGTCCGTCGCCACCGGCGCGCGCACCGTCTCCGTCGCCGGCCAGCTCGCCTGGGACGCCGACGGGCGGATCGTCGGCGAGGGCGACCTCGCGGCCCAGGTCGAGCAGTGCTACCTCAACGTCGCCGCCGCGCTCGCGTCGGTCGGTGCGACCTTCGCCGACGTCGCACGCCTGCGCGTCTACGCCGTCGACCTGACGCCGGAGGTGATGCCGCTCTTCGCCGAGGGGGTCGCGCGGGCGTCGGCCCGGCTCGGCCAGCCGGTCCTCGCGCCGCTGACCGGGATCGGTGTGGCCGCGCTCGCGGAGCCGGTGGCGCTCGTCGAGGTGGAGGCGACCGCGGTGCTCGACTGAGCCGGGGCGGCACCGCGCGGGCGCCCGCCGACGGCCGGCGGCGGCAATGACCGCGCGGTGCACGCGCCGCGCCTGGGAGGATGGGACGTCGTGAGCACGACGGACCCCACCCCCGCCACGGACGAGCGCGCCCCGCGCCGGCCGCGGGGCCGTCGCGGCCGCGGTCGGGGCGAGGGCGGGCGGCCGGACGGCGAGCGCCGCGAGGAGCGCCGGGCGCGCGACGAGCAGCGGCTCGCGCAGGCCGCCGAGCGGCGTGCCGCGGTGCAGGTGCCGGCCGTCGTCTACCCCGAGCAGCTGCCGGTCTCGGCGCGCCGGGACGAGATCGCCGCCGCGATCCGCGACCACCAGGTCGTCGTCGTCGCGGGCGAGACGGGCTCGGGCAAGACGACGCAGCTGCCGAAGATCATGCTCGAGCTGGGCCGGGGCCGGGCCGGGCAGATCGGCCACACGCAGCCGCGCCGGATCGCGGCGCGCTCGGTCGCGGACCGCATCGCCGACGAGCTCGGCGTGCCCCTCGGCGGCGTCGTCGGGTACCAGGTGCGGTTCACCGACGAGTCGTCCGACGAGACGCTCGTCAAGGTGATGACGGACGGCATCCTGCTCGCGCAGATCCAGCGCGACCCGATGCTGCGCCGCTACGACACGCTCATCATCGACGAGGCGCACGAGCGCAGCCTCAACATCGACTTCATCCTCGGGTACCTCACGCGGCTGCTGCCGCAGCGGCCCGACCTCAAGGTGGTCATCACCTCCGCGACGATCGACAGCGCGCGGTTCGCGCGGCACTTCGCGGGCCCGCCCACCGACGAGCACCCCGACGGCGTGCCGGCCCCCGTGGTGGAGGTCAGCGGGCGCACGTACCCCGTCGAGATCCGGTACCGGCCCCTGACGGGCGAGGGCACCGAGGACCGCGACATGGTCACGGGCATCGTCGACGCCGTCGACGAGCTCATGGCCGAGGGCCCGGGCGACGTGCTGGTGTTCCTGTCCGGCGAGCGGGAGATCCGCGACGCCGAGGACGCGCTGCGCGGCGCGCTCGGCAACCGCGTGACCGACCCGCGGCACCCGCAGGCCGTCGAGCTGCTGCCGCTGTACGCGCGCCTGTCCGCGGCCGAGCAGCGCCGCGTGTTCGAGCGGCACGACACCCGGCGCGTCGTGCTCGCGACGAACGTCGCGGAGACGTCGCTGACCGTCCCCGGCATCACCTACGTCGTCGACCCCGGCACCGCGCGCATCTCGCGGTACTCGAAGGCGACGAAGGTCCAGCGGCTGCCGATCGAGCCGATCTCGCAGGCGTCGGCCAACCAGCGCTCCGGGCGCTCGGGACGCCTCTCGCCGGGCATCGCCATCCGCCTGTACTCGGAGGAGGACTTCGCGTCCCGGCCGGAGTACACCGAGCCGGAGATCCTGCGCACGTCGCTGGCGTCCGTGATCCTGCAGATGATCTCGGTCGGGGTCGTGAGCAGCCCCGACGAGGTCGTCGACTTCCCGTTCGTCGACCCGCCGGACGTGCGGGCCGTGCGCGACGGCGTCGCGCTGCTGACCGAGCTGCACGCGCTCGACGTCCGCGAGGGACGCACCCGCCTGACCGAGACCGGGCGCGCGCTCGCCCAGATCCCCGTGGACCCGCGCCTCGCGCGGATGGTCGTCGAGGCCGGGCGGCGCGGGGTCGCGCGCGAGGTCGTCGTCATCGCCGCCGCGCTGTCCATCCAGGACCCGCGCGAGCGTCCCGCGGAGCAGCGCGAGACGGCCGACCAGCTGCACCGCCGGTTCGCCGACCCGAACAGCGACCTGCTCAGCTACCTGAACCTGTGGACGTACCTGCGCGAGCAGCAGCGGGTCCTCTCGGGGTCGGCGTTCCGCCGCATGTGCAAGGCCGAGCACCTGCACTACCTGCGGGTGCGCGAGTGGCAGGACGTCGTCACCCAGCTGCGCGACCTCACCAAGCCGCTCGGCATCGAGGCGAAGGGCGCGCCGACGCCGGTGTCGGACGAGGTCGTCGCCGCGCGCGCGGCGGCGGAGACGGCCGGACGGGACGGCGGGCGGGGGCGGCGCGGCCCCGCCGGTGCGCCGGTGCAGGACGTCACGCCGCCGTCGGACGAGCCGGCGACGCCCGGCGGCACCGCCGACGAGACGCGGACGCGCTGGGCGTGGGACGGCGACGCGATCCACCAGGCCGTGCTGTCGGGGCTGCTCTCGCAGGTCGGCATGCAGCTCGTCACCGAGGTGCAGGCGACCGGCAAGGACGCGAAGGGCAAGGGCCGGGCCGCGTCGGACCGCCGCGCCCGCAACGAGTACCTGGGTGCCCGCGGCGCCCGGTTCGCGATCTTCCCCGGCTCCGCCCTCGCGAGGCGGCCGCCGTCGTGGGTGATGGCCGCCGAGCTCGTCGAGACCTCACGCCTGTGGGCGCGCGACGCGGCGCGCATCAAGCCCGAGTGGGCGGAGGAGCTCGGCGCGCACCTGGTGAAGCGCACGTACTCCGACCCCGCGTGGTCGACCCGCCAGGGCGCGGCGATGGTCAACGAGAAGGTGCTGCTCTACGGCGTGCCGATCGTGTCCCAGCGGCGCGTCCTGCTCGGCACGGTCGACCCGGCGGGGGCGCGCGAGCTGTTCCTGCGGCACGCGCTCGTGCAGGGGGAGTGGACGACGCACCACGCGTTCTTCCACGAGAACCGGCGCCTGCTCGCCGAGGTCGGCGACCTCGAGGCGCGCACGCGCAGCCGCCTCGTCGTCGACGACGACGTGCTGTTCGACTTCTACGACGAGCGCGTCCCCGACGACGTCGTCTCCGCCCGGCACTTCGACCGGTGGTGGAAGGACGCGCGCCGCCGCGACCCCGACCTGCTGACGTTCACGCGCGAGCTGCTCGTCGGGTCCGACACGGCCGTCGACGAGTCGCAGTTCCCGTCCCGCTGGCCGCAGGGCGAGCTGTCGTTCCCGCTGACGTACCAGTTCCAGCCGGGCACCGAGGCCGACGGCGTGACCGTGCACATCCCGCTGCCGCAGCTGCCGCGCGTGCGTCCCGAGGGCTTCGACTGGATGGTGCCGGGGCTGCGCGCCGAGCTGCTGACCGCGACGATCCGCGCGCTGCCCAAGGCCGTGCGCGTGCAGCTGGTCCCCGCGCCGGACGTGGCGCGTGCCGTCGACGCGTGGATGAGCGAGCACGTCGCGTCCTGGGAGGACACCGTGCGCGCCGCCGACGCGGCACCGTCGTTCCGCGAGATGTTCGCCCGGGCCGTGCGGGCGCTGCGCGACGTCGACGTGCCGCCGGACGCCGTCGAGGAGGACCGTCTGCCCGCCCACCTGCGGATGACGTTCCGCGTCGTGGGGGAGCGCGGCGGGGTCGTCGACGAGGGCAAGGACCTGGTGCTGCTGCAGCGGCGCAACGCCGGCCGCGCGCAGGACGCGGTGTCGTCGGCCGTGCGCAGCGCGGTGCGCGCGGCCATGGAGGAGGCGATGGCCGCCGCGGGCGGCGGTGCCGGTGCGTCCGCGTCGGGGGCAGGGCCGACCGCCGACGGCGACGCCTCCGCCTCGGGGGCGCGCGGACGGGACGGGCGCGGTCCGGACGCGCGCCGGGGTGCCGGTCCGCGTCCCGGTGACCGGCGCGGCGCGCCCACGGCACCGGACATCGAGCGCACGGGCCTGACGACCTGGCCGGACCTGCCGGGTCCGCTGCCGGAGGTCGTCGAGGCGCCGTCCGCCGCCGGCGGGGTCGTGCGCGCGTACCCGACGCTCGTCGAGGAGACCGCCGGCGGTCGGGCGTCCGTGGCGCTGCGCGTCCTCGCGGACGCGACGGCGGCCGAGGCCGCGGCGGGGCGCGGCCTGCGCCGGCTGCTCGTCCTCGACGTCGGCCTGGCGCCGGCGCGCGTGACGAGCCGGTGGACGGGCACGCAGGCGCTCGCGCTCGCGGCGTCGCCGTACCCCTCGACGGACGCGCTGGTCACCGACGTGCAGCTCGCGTCGGTGGACCGGCTCATGGCGCGCCACCTCGGTGGCCGGTCGCCGCGCGAGGTCCGGGACGCCGACGCGTACGCGGCGCTGCAGGCGGCCGTGCGCGCGGGTCTCGAGGACGACGTGCACCGGGTGGTCGGGGACCTCGTCACCGTGCTCGGTGCGTGGCGCGAGCTCGACGGCGACGTGCGGGGCGTCAGCAGCCTCGCGCTGCTGTCGACCGCGCAGGACGTGCGCGAGCAGTCCGCCGCGCTCGTGCACGACGGGTTCGTGTCCGAGGTCGGCGCCGACCGCCTGCCGCAGCTCGTGCGCTACCTGCGCGCGGCCCGGCACCGGCTGGCGAAGGCCGCGGAGAACCCGCAGCGCGACGCCGACCTCGCGTGGCAGGTGCACGACGTGCTGGAGCAGTACCGGGCGGCACGCACCCGGCTCGCTGCCGGTGCGCCCGACCCGGGGCGGGCGCGGGCGCTGGACGACGTGCGCTGGCTGGTCGAGGAGCTGCGGGTGAGCCTGTTCGCCCAGCAGCTCGGCACGCCGGTCCCGGTCTCGCCGACGCGCATCCGCAAGGCCCTCGCGGCGCTGGGCTGACCTCCGTGGCGCCCGCCGCTGCCGGCGGGGCGGCTGCGGCGGCGTGCGCCGGTGCGCTCCCGCACGAGAGCCGGTGCCGTCCGGATGTCGGGATCCGTCGTCGTCGACCCCGTGATCTGACGCCCGGTCCGGGCGGGAACGCGCGCGATCACGGGGTCGACCGCACCGGTGCCCGGCATGTGGCACCACGCGAGCAGCAGCGGGGGCGTCGCCGCGGGCGCCCGTGCGGGTGAGTCGCGAGTCGTCCCCGCACGTACGGGGACGGCCTCCCGGGCCGCGCCTGACGTCGGGCGCCGCCGGCCGGGGCACGATGGCCGCATGACCCGTTACGCGATCGACCACCTCGTCGCCGTCGAGCTCGCCCGGGACGGGGTGGTCGTCCCGGCGGAGCACCAGCTCGTCGGGCCGACGCTGCTGCGCTCGCACGTGCTCGGGTACCTGTACCGCGCGGTGCGCTCCGGCGTGCTCGACGAGGCCGAGGGCCGGCGGCTGCTCGACGGCGTGACGACGACGAGGATGCGGCTGCTCGGCGACCGGGTCTCGCGCGCCACCGCCTGGCGGATCGCCGCCGAGCTCGGCTGGTCCGACACCTCCGACGCCGAGTACCTCGCCGTCGCCCAGCTCCAGGCCGACGCGTTCGTCACCCTCGACCCGGTGCTGCGCGCCGGCGCCGAGGGCCGCGTCCCGCTCGCCGAGGTCGAGGACCTGTACCCCTCCTGACGCGGGGCCGCCGGCCGGTTGCGGCCGTCCGTCCACCGGGTGAGCATCGCCGGATGACGGACGCGCGCGAGCACGACCTGGTCCTCTTCGGCGTCACCGGGTTCGTCGGGCGGCTCCTCGCGGCGTACGTCGCCGAGCACGCGCCGCCGGGGCTGCGGGTCGCGCTCGCGGGCCGCAGCCGCGCGAAGGTCGAGGACGTCCGGGCCGGTCTGCCCGCCGCCGCGCACGACTGGCCGGTCGTCGTCGCCGACACCCAGGACCCGGAGCGGCTCGCCGCGATGGCGCGCTCGACGCGCGTCGTCGTCAGCACGGTCGGCCCCTACCTGCGGCACGGGCTGCCCGTCGTCGGCGCGTGCGCGCGCAACGGCACCCACTACGCCGACCTGACGGGCGAGACGCCGTTCGTGCGCCGCGCCGTCGACCGGTACGACCACGTCGCACGGGCGGCCGGCGCGCGGCTCGTGCACGCCTGCGGGTACGACGCCGTGCCGTCCGACCTCGCGGTGCTCACGCTGCACCGGCGCGTCACCGCGGACGGCGCCGGCTGCCTGCAGGACGTGCGGCTCGTCGCGACCGCCCGCGGCGGGGTCAGCGGCGGCACGATCGCGTCGGTCCGCGGCATCGCGGAGCAGGCGGCGCGCGACGCCCGCGTGCGCCGGCTGCTGGCCGACCCGTTCGCGCTCAGCCCGGACCGCGACGCCGAGCCGGACGTCCCGCAGCCGCCCGACGTGCCCGCACCGGGCCGCACGGTCGACGGCGGCTGGGTGGCGGCGTCGCCGATGGCGTCCTTCAACACCCGGGTCGTGCGGCGCAGCAACGCGCTGACCGGCTGGTCGTACGGGCGGTCGATGCGGTACGGCGAGGTCGCCGGCACGGGCCGGGGCGCGCGCGGTGCCGCCGCGGCGTACGCGCTGACCGCCGCGCTGCCCGCGTTCGCGGGTGCCGTGGCGTTCCCGCCGACGCGCGCCCTGCTCGACCGCGTCCTGCCGGCACCGGGCGAGGGCCCCGACGAGGAGACCCGCCGCACGGGCCGGTTCCGCATGGACGTGCACGCCGTCACGACGACCGGCCGGCACTACCGGGCGGTCGCGGCCGGTGAGGGCGACCCCGGGTACGCGGCGACGGCCGTCATGCTCGGCGAGTCGGCCCTCGCGCTCGCGCTCGACGGGGACCGCCTGCCCGACGCGGCCGGCTCCCTCACCCCCGCGACGGGGCTCGGCGACGTGCTCGTCGAGCGTCTGCGCGCGGCGGGGCACACGTACGAGGCGTCACCCCGCTGAGGGCGTCCGGCCCCGACGAGTTCCCCCGCCCCCGCCGGTCGGTAGCACCATGACGCCCCCCGCCCTGACCGAGCAGGACGTGCGCGCCGCCGTGCGCGACGCCCGCCTGCGCCTGGCCGACACCCTCGCCGCCCTGCCCCGGGAGGCGTGGGCCACGCCCTCGCTCGCGGCCGGGTGGACCGTGCGGGACGTCGCCGCGCACCTGACGACGACCACGCGCGAGACGTGGGCGGACGTGCTGCGCGAGGCGGTGCGCGCCCGGTTCTCCTTCGACCGCATGACGCACGACGTGGCGGTCCGCCGGGCGCGCGCCTTCACGCCCGGGCAGCTCGTCGCCCAGCTGCGCGAGAGCGCCGCCTCGGACCGGCGGATGCCGATGTCCGGGCCGCTGGACCCGCTCATGGACCTCGTCGTGCACGCGCTCGACGTCGGCCGGCCGCTGGGCCTGCCCGACGCGACCCCGCCCGACGTGGCCGTCGCGGTCGCGTCCTACCTGGCGGGGAACCGGCTCATGGGCGGCCCGCGCCGTCGCGCCGGGCTGCGCCTGGAGGCGACGGACGTCGACTGGTCGGTCGGCGCCGGGCCCCTCGTCCGCGGCCCGGTGCACGACCTGCTGCTCGTCCTGACCGGCCGGCCCGCCGGGCTCGCGGCGCTGACCGGCGACGGCGTCGCGGCGCTGCGCGACCGCGTGCGCTGAGGCGCCCGTCGACCGTCCGCCAGGCGCGCGTCAGGACCCCTCCGACGCCCGCATCTGCACCCCGATCTGCGCGGCGTCGACCCGCACGAGAGCGGCGTCGAGCGACCGCGACGAGTACGCACCGACGTCGCGCAGCCCCAGCAGCGTCTGCCGCTGGGCGTCGAGCAGGACGAGCAGCAGCTGCTGCAGGTCGGCGCGTACCGGGCCCGCGTCGTCGTCGGTGTCGCTCGCGTCGATCGCCGCGAGCTCGAGGCGCGCCCGCTCGACCACCTCGCGCGGGAACGGCGTCCCGTCCCGGCGGCGCAGGCCGTCGTCCTCGAGCCGGCGCAGCGCCGCGTGCCGCAGCTCGGCGCTGAGGGCGTCGCGCTCGCTGCCGTCGTCCGCGGGCCCGTCCGCCAGCCCGAGCCGGCGCACGACCCACGGCAGCGTCGCCCCCTGGACGAGCAGCGTGCCCGCGGCGACCACGAACGCCACCAGGACGAGCAGCGACCGCTGCGGGGTGTCCGACGGCAGCGACTGCGCGGCGGCCAGCGTGACCGCACCGCGCATGCCGGCCCACACGAGGACCACCCCCTCGCGCGGCCCGAACGCCTGCTCGGCGAGGTAGTCGATGTCCGCGAGGCGGCGCCGCACGCGCCGGCGCAGCAGGCCCCGCCGGCGCTCGACCTCCTCGCGCGCAGCACCGGTGGGCCCCGCCTGCGTCTCCAGCCGGTCCTGGGCGCGGGTCAGGACGGCCCGCAGCCGGGGGATCCGCCGCGCCCGCCGGGCGAGCGCCCAGACCGACGCGCCGGCGAACACGGCGCGCACGGCCACGACGACCGCCGCGACGAGCGCGCCGAGGCCCAGGGCCAGCACCTCGCTGCCGTGCGCCTCGCGGACGTCGAGCACGAGACCCGACACCTGGAGCCCCATGAGGAGGAAGACGGCGCTCTCGAGCAGCAGCTCGAGCGTGCGCCAGACGGTCCGCTGCGCGGCGCGGTCCTCGGCCCGCAGCCGGCGCGGACCCCCGTGGCCGGTGACGAGCCCGGCGGTGACGGCCGCGACGAGGCCGGACGCCCCGAGGTGCTCGGCCGGCAGGTACGCGACGAAGGGGGCGACGAGCGAGATGGCGACGTTCGACGTCGCCTGCGCCAGGCGCGCCCGCACCTCGAGCTGCAGCCGGCCCACGACCCACCCGATGAGCACCGCGACCGTGACGGCGACGACGAAGTCCCACGCGACGTCGAGCACCGACACCGCGGCCGCCATCGCGACGACCGCCGAGCGCAGCAGCACGAGCGCGGACGCGTCGTTGAGCAGCGACTCGCCCTCGAGCACGGTGACGATCCGCGGTGACACCCCGGCCTTGCGGACGATGGACGTCGCGACGGCGTCGGTGGGGCTGACGACGGCGCCGACGGCGACGGCCGTGGCCAGGCCGATGTCCGGCAGGAGCGCGTGCAGCACGACCCCGACGACGAGCGCCGACGCCACCACGAGCAGCACCGAGAACACCGAGATGGTCCGCAGGTCGCGGCGGAAGTCCATCGCGGGCACGTTCGCCGCTGCGGAGTACAGCAGCGGCGGCAGGATCACGCCGAGCACGAGCTCGGGCTCGACCTCGATGGGCGGCACGAACGGCAGGAAGCTCACGCCGATGCCGACGAGCACGAGCAGCAGCGGTGCGGCCACCCCGACGCGGGGGGCGAACGACGTGACCGCGACGATGACGACGACGCCGAGGACGATCGCGACGAGCAGGTCCATGCGCCGTCAGGACTCGTGCGTGCCCGCGGGGTCGCCCTGGTCGACCGCGAGCGCGATCCGCTCGCGCTGCCCCTCGGGGCCGACGAAGGCGCGGTTGACCACGTACAGCACGACGCCGATCGCGAGCAGGATGCCGGCGCGTGCGTACACGTCGGCGTCCCGACCGGTCAACGGCGAGGCGAGCACGAGCGAGACGACGGTGCCGACCACGGGCGCCCACGTCGGTGCGCGGAACCCCCGCTCGGCGTCGCCGCGGGGCTTCGCGTCGTCGTCCGCCCGCGAGCGGCGCCGGAGCACGAGCACGGACACGTTGACGGTGGCGAACACGAGCAGCAGCAGGAGCACGGTGGTGTCCGCGAGGCCGGACAGGTCGCCCGTGCTGACGAGCGTCAGGGCGATGACGGTCGTGAAGGCGATCGCCGTCCAGGGCGTGCGGCGCTGGGTGCCGACCCGGCCGAGCCACCCGGGGACGATCCCCTCGCGGGACATCCCGTAGACGACGCGGGAGGCCATGATCATGTTGATGAGCGCGGTGTTCGACACCGCGACGAGGGCGATGAGCGCGAACAGCCACGGCGGGAAGACGAGCCCGGCGACGCGGACGACCTCGAGCAGCGGGCCGGACGACCCGGCGAGCGTGTCGGTCTCCACGAGCATCGACGTCGTGAACGCGACGGCGAGGTAGATGACGCCGGTGATGGCGATGCCGCCGAACAGCGCGCGCGGGAAGTCGCGGCGCGGGTGCCGGCACTCCTCGGCGAGGTTCACGGAGTCCTCGAAGCCGAGCAGGGCGTAGAACGCGAGGGCGGTGCCCCCGAGCACGGCCATCCACGCGGGGCCGTCGGTCGTCAGGGTCATGGCGCGCGACGGGTCGCCCTCCCCGGCGAGGAACGCGCGCGCCCCGATGACGAGGATGACGACGAGCCCGGTGACCTCGATCGCGGTGAGCACGAGGTTCACCCGGACCGACTCGGCCACCCCGATCGCGTTGACGACGGCGATGACCAGCACGAACACCCAGGCGGCGACGAGGGTCGGCACGGTGACGAGCTCGGCGAGGTAGTCCCCGCCGAACGCCCGGGCCGCCGCGCTCGCGCTCGTGATGCCGGACATGAGGACGGCGAACGCGACGAGGAACGTGACGAACGGCCGCCCGAACGCCCGCTGCGCGTACACGGCGGCGCCCGCGGCGCGCGGGAAGCGGCCGACGAGCTCGGCGTACGCGGTGGCCGTGAGCGCGGCGAGCGCGAAGGCCACGACGAACGGGATCCAGATGGCGCCGCCGACCTCGCCCGCGACGCGTCCGGTCAGGGCGTAGATGCCGGCGCCGAGGATGTCCCCGACGACGAACACGAGCAGCATCC
This sequence comes from Cellulomonas sp. JZ18, assembly GCF_009720485.1. Lineage (NCBI taxonomy): Bacteria > Bacillati > Actinomycetota > Actinomycetes > Micrococcales > Cellulomonadaceae > Cellulomonas > Cellulomonas sp. JZ18. The sequence goes on from NZ_CP045245.1 coordinate 274,539, forward strand.
GCCGTCCCACCGTCCGCTTCAGCGCGGTGGGCGGCGGCTCCGTGGCGACCATGAGGACCTCCCTGACCTGCGGTGAGGGGAGTCTCCTCCTGGTCGTCGCGCCCCGCCCGCCGAGCGCACGGGGCGCCCGGAGGGCGGGGAGGGCTCGACGGGCGGGCGGGCACGCACCCCCCTACGCTCGGTGACCTCAGGGTGCGCGGCGCGCGGGCAGGCCGCCGCCACCCGACGGCACGTACGTCCCACGACACGACCGGCCGTCGCGGCCGGTCCGAGGAGGTCGCATGAAGGGCAAGCTCACGTTCCTCGTCGGCGCGGGGGTCGGGTACCTGCTGGGCACCCGGGCCGGCCGGCAGCAGTTCGACAAGATCAAGGGCTGGGCGACCGAGACGTGGCAGGACCCGCGCGTCCAGGGCTACGTGAAGGAGGCGGAGTCCGCCGCCACGGACTTCGCCAAGACCCAGGGCGGGGCGCTGAAGGAGAAGGCCGTGAGCACGGCGAAGTCGGCGTTCTCCAAGGGCGAGGGCGACGACACGGGCACGAGCGAGACGTCGCGCCCGCAGACCGCCGCCGACGGCCCGCTCGTCGACGCGGACGACGCCAACCCGAACGGCTCCCGCCTCTGACGCGTCCGACGACGCGCAGCACGACCGCGGGCGGTGGGGTGACCCACCGCCCGCGGTCGCGTCCGGGGTCGGCGGGGGCCGGTCACGTGGCCGCGCGCGCCCGCCGCCGTGCCCGCGCCGCGAGCAGGACGTCGACCGCCAGGAACACCAGCAGCGGCACCCCGAACAGCGGCACGAACCAGCCGACCGCGGCGGCGACGACCAGCACGAGCGCGGCCAGCCACCGGGGCGCCCGCCGGAGCGCGCCGGGCGGCAGCCAGGGCCCGGACCGGACGCCTGGCGGGTCGGGCGCCGCTGCCACCACATGCGGTAGCCGAGCACGACGAGCGTGATCAGACCGACGGCCAGCGCGGCGAGCACCACCTGGTTCACCACGCCGAACAGCTCGCCCATGTGCGCGTAGATGCCCCAGTGCGCGAGCTTCGCCGCGAGGTCCTGGTCGGCGAAGTCGACGCGGTCGACGACCGTGCCGTCCGCGCCGTCGACCGCGACCGCGTCCGCGCGGGTCGGCCAGCCGCTGCCCTGCTCGGAGACGGTCCACGCCTGCCCGGCCTCCGCCGGCGGGGCCAGGCGCAGCGGCTCGCGCAGCCCCTCCGCGAGCGCGACCGCGAGCACCCCGTCGACGCCGACGCCCGCCGTCAGCACGGCGTCCGGCCCGCCGCTGCCGCCCCCGTGCGCCGCGTGCTCGTCGTGCTCGCCGCCGCCCGCGCCGCCGGGCAGCGCCGGGTCGACGTACGCGGTCGTCCAGCCCCACGCCTGCCGCAGCTCGCCGACGTTGGCGCCCGCGCGGGCCGACCACGTCAGCCCCGTCGCGGACAGCGCCAGCAGCCCCAGCGCGGCGACGATCCCCACGACGCCGTGCCACGACAGGGTCCGCCGCCGTCCGGGGCGCACCCGCTCGGGCACGACGAGCCGACGCCGGCGGCCGCGCCGGGCGGAGCGCGCGACCCACATCACGACGCCACCGAGCACGACCACCCACAGCCAGGACGCCGCGGTCTCGGAGTAGACGCGGCCCGGCTCGCCGAGCAGCAGGTGACGGTGCAGGTCGTCGAGCGTCCAGCGCACGGGCAGGAAGCCCGTGTACGTCGTGAGCGCGCCGCGGACCTCCGCGCTGTACGGGTCGACGAAGACGGTGCGGTCCTTGCCCTCGGGGACGTCGTCGACCGCGAGGACCACCCGCGTGGTGCCCTCGGGCGTCGCCGCCTGCTGCACCTGCACGACCGTGCCCTCGGGGTGGGCGTCGCGCGCGGCGGCGACCTGCTCGGCGAGCGGGAGGCGCTCGGCGCCGACGGCGTCGACGGTGAGCTCGTGCCGGTGCACGACCGCCTCGAGCTGCGGGGCGACCGAGTAGAGCAGGCCCGTGAACGCGGCGACGAGCAGGAAGGGACCGACGAGGACGCCGGCGTAGAAGTGCAGGCGCAGCAGCAGCGGCTGCACCACGGACCAGAGGGACGCGGGCGCGGGGGACGGTGGGGCCGGGTCCGCCGGGCGCTCGTCGGGGCGCTCGTCGGGCAGGACGGTGGGCGGGGTGGACGTCATGGCGGGTCCTCGGGGTGCGCAGGGGTGCGCGCAGCCCACCCGACGGCGGGCGGACGGGCGCACGAGGGCAGGGGGACGCCGCCCCGGGGACCCGTGCCGCGGGTCAGGGGGCGACGCGCAGGCGCGCGGGCGGACCCCGGCGGCGCGCGGAGGAGCCCAGTGCGGCACCGGGCGACGCCGGTCTCGGCCGGGCCGTCACCGGGAGGGGCCGCGGCTTCGCCGCGACGGGCGCCGTCGTGCGGACGAGGAGCGGCAGGACGCGGGTCAGCCACGCGGCGGCGGCGCGTGCCGCGCGGTCGGTCGCGACGAGCACGACGGCGGTGGCGACGGCGGCCGCGACGTGGGCGAGCAGCATCGGCAGGTCGTGCAGGACGGGCTCCGCGTCGACGGGGACGACCTGCCGGCCCGCAGCCGCGCCGGGGACGGCGACGGGCGTGCCGGGGTGGTGCCCCGCCCGGCCGACGGCCGGGGTGCCGGCCCCGGTGCCCGCTGCCGCGGCGGTGAACGCGTGGTGGAGGACGACCTGGAGGACCGCGCCGACGGGCGCCAGCACGCTGACGCGGAACGTCCGGGGGCCGCTGACGGGCAGGAGCGCGGCGGTCGTCAGGGCGAGGAGCGCCGCCGCGACGTCGCTGCGCGGGGCGGTCCCACCGGCCGCGAGGTGGGCCGCCGCGGCGGTGGACAGCGCCGTGGCGGCCACGAGCAGCGCCCGGGCCGTCCGCAGCGCACCACCCGCCGTCGGGTCCACCCGCGCACCGTACGGAGGGCGGCGGCGCCCGCGGCAGGGTGCGAGGGACGCCGAACCGTTTAGGGGTGCCGGTGCGCGGGCTCGGTCCGCTCGGCCCGCACGCCCAGCAGCCGCAGCGCGTCGGCCACGGTCGCGCCGACGTCGCCGCGCACCTCGACGCTCACCCCGTCCTCGTCGGCCTGGAGCCGCTCGAGCAGCGCGAGCTGGGACTCCAGCAGCGTCGGCGGCATCCAGTGGCCCGAGCGGGCGGCCACGCGCCGGCGCAGGAGGTCCGGCGGCACGTCGAGCAGCACGAACCGCACACGCCCCTCTGCCGCGGTCAGGGTCGCCCGGTACACGCGGCGCAGCGCCGAGCAGGCCACGACGGTCGAGCGACCGGCGCGCGCCTGCGCTGTCATCGCATCCCGCACGGCCTCCAGCCACGGCCACCGGTCGTCGTCGGTGAGAGCGACGCCGCTGCTCATCTTCGCGACGTTCGGCTCCGGGTGCAGGTCGTCCCCCTCCACGAACGGCCGGTCCAGCCGCGCCGCGAGGCCGCGACCGACGCTCGACTTGCCGGTGCCGGAGACGCCCATGACGACCAGGTGCTCGACGGGTGCGCTGTCCACGCGCCCACCCTGCCACCCGCCGCGGCTGCGCGGGCCGGCTGCGGGCGACGGGGGTACGGTCGCCCGCGACGGGAGGAGGGCGCGTGGCGGCGAGCAGCAGCGAGGCGGTCGACGGCACGGGCGCCGCTCGGCCCGGCGCACCGGGAGCGGACCGCGTCGTCGTCGACTCCGCGCTCTACGTCGACGGGCGGCGGCAGGCCGGCCCGCTCTCCGTCGCGCAGGCGGCCGCGGCCGCGCGCGGCGAGGACGGCTTCGTCTGGCTGGGCCTGCGCCACCCCACCGCCGAGGACGTCGTGGACGTCGCCGCCGCGTTCGGGCTGCCCGACCTCGCCGTCGAGGACGCCGTCAAGGCCCACCAGCGGCCCAAGCTCGAGGTGTACGACGACGTCGTGTTCGTCGTCCTCAAGCCCGTGCGGTACGTCGACCACGACGAGGTCGTCGAGGTCGGCGAGATCGCGATGTTCCTCGGCCCGCGGTTCGTCGTCACCGTCCGGCACGGCCACGGCGAGGTGCTCGGCCGGGTGCGGGCCGAGATGGACCGCGGCGAGGGCCCGGCGGCGGGGTTCGGCCCGGCGGGCGTGCTGTACCGGGCGGCGGACCTCGTCGTCGACGGGTACGAGCAGGCGCTCGAGGAGATCAACACGGACGTCGACGACATCGAGGCGCGCGTGTTCGGCCCCGGGCAGGGCAACCACGCGGAGCGGATCTACAAGCTCAAGCAGGAGGCGGCCGAGCTGCGCCGCGCCGTGCTGCCGCTCGGCCGTCCGCTGCAGCGGCTCGTGGAGGCGGAGGTGCCGCACGTGCCCGAGGCCGCCGCCCCGTACTTCCGCGACGTGCAGGACCACCTGCTGCGCGCCGCCGACGCGGTCGAGGCCGTCGAGCGCCAGCTCGGCGACGTGCTGCAGGCCAACACCGCGCGCGTCACGGTCGGGCAGAGCGAGGTCGCGCTGCGGCAGAACGGCGACATGCGCAAGATCTCCGCGTGGGCGGCGATCGCGCTCGTCCCCACCGCGATCGCCGGCGTGTACGGCATGAACTTCGACCACATGCCGGAGCTGCACTGGGTCTACGGGTACCCGGCCGTGCTCGTCGTCATCGGCACCACGTGCGTCGTGCTGCACCGGGTGCTCCGGCGCAACGGCTGGCTGTAGACGACGAGGCGAGCGTCACGCCCGCCCCACGCGGGTGCCGCCGCGCCCCCGCCGTAGCATCGCCCGGTGCGCCACCTGCTCGTCGACCTGACCCCCGTGCGGGTCAGCCCGGCGTTCCGGCGGCTGTGGCTCGGGCTGTCGGTGGCGAACCTCGGCGCGCAGCTCACGGTCGTCGCCGTCGGCCTGCAGGTGTACGCGCTGACGGCCTCGACGCTGGCCGTCGGCGTGCTCGGGCTGTGCGCGCTCGTCCCGCTCGTCGTGTTCGGGCTGTACGGCGGCGCGCTCGTCGACCACTACGACCGGCGCACGGTCGCGCTCGTCGCGTCGGTCGTCAGCTGGGTCGCCGTGCTCGTGCTCGTCGCGCAGGCGGTGCTCGGCAACGAGCACGTCGGGCTGCTGTACGCGCTGGTCGCGGTGCAGTCGGCGGCCGGCGCCGTGAACTCCCCGGCGCGGTCCGCGATCATCCCGCGGCTGCTCGAGGCGCGGCTCATGCCCGCGGCCAACGCGCTGCAGACCATCGGGTGGAACACCGCGCTCACGGTGGGCCCGCTCGCCGGGGCCGTGCTCGTCGCGTCCGTCGGGTACGCGTGGGCGTACGCGGTCGACGCCGTGCTGTTCACGTTCGCGCTCACCGCCCTGCTGCGCCTGCCGCCCGTCCCGCCCGAGCCGTCCGCGAACCGCCGCGAGCGCCTCGGCCTCGGCTCGGTCGTCGACGGCCTGCGCTACCTCGGCACGCAGCCGAACGTCCGGATGACGTTCCTCGTCGACATCGTCGCGATGGTCACGGCCATGCCGCGCGCGCTGTTCCCGGCCGTCGGCGTCCTGTACCTGGGCGGCGGGGAGGCGACGACGGGCGCGCTGACCGCCGCGATCGCGGTCGGGGGGATCGTCGCCGGGCTGTTCAGCGGCGGGCTCGCCCGCGTGCGGTGGCAGGGGCGGATCATCGCCGCCGCCATCACCGCGTGGGGCCTGTCGGTCGTCGGGTTCGGCGTGGTCCTCGTCGCGGCGGGACGCACGTCGCCCGACCACGTCCTGCCCGTCGCGCTCGTCCTCGCGCTGTCCACGCTCGCGCTCGCGGGCGCCTCCGACACGGTCTCGTCGGTGTTCCGCCAGACCATCCTGCAGACCGCCACCCCGGACGACATGCGCGGGCGCCTGCAGGGCGTGTTCGTCGTCGTCGTGGCGGGTGGCCCCCGCCTGGGCGAGCTGGCGCTCGGTGCCGCGTCGACGCGGGTCGGCGAGGGCTGGGCGGCGGTGGCCGGCGGCGTCGCGTGCGTCGTCCTGCTGTGGGTGCTGGTGCGCGCGCAGCGCACCTTCTGGCACTACGACGCCCGGAACCCCACCCCCTGACGCGCCCGCGTCAGCCCAGGACCAGCAGGCGGTCGCCCGTGCCCGCGACGAGCAGCCGCGCCCACGGCTGCACCGAGACGACGTCGGGCGGCAGCGTCACCGTGCGCCGCTGCCGCCCGTCCGCGGGGTCCAGCCCGACGAGCACGCGGCGGCCGACGTCGCCGGCGACCGTCTGCGGCTCGTAGAGCAGCGTGCCGTCCGTGAGGACGCCGGTGGGGACCACCCCTGCCGGGCGCTCGTGCTCCCACAGCGGCGCACCGGTCCGCCCGTCGAGCGTCAGGAGCCGGTCACCGGACGAGAGGTGGACCCGCCCGCCGAGCAGGGCGGCGGTGGTGACGAGCGGCGTGGGTGCCTCCCACCGGACCTCGCCCGTGCGGTCGTCGACCGCGCGCACCCGCCCGCCGCCCTGCGCGAGCAGGACGCCGGGCACGGACCCGTCGTCGACGGTGACGCGCAGCAGGCGCCCGGCGACGCGCACGTCGCGGTCCGCGCGCAGGACGTCCGCGTGCTCGCCGTCGGGCACGGCGACCTCGACACGTCCGTCCGGCAGCACCGTGGCGTCGGCGGGTGCCGTCCCGCGCACCGGGTCCCGCAGCGGACGGCCGTCCGCCGGGTCGAGCAGCAGGACGGACCCGTCGCGCAGGAGGACCGCCACCGTGCCGTCGGGCAGCGTCGCGACGTCGGCGAGCCCCGGGGCCCCCACCCCGCCGGAGAGGACGTCCACGTCGACGTCCGGCAGGGCCGTGCTCCACAGCACGGCGCCGCCGGCGACGTCCACCGCCCACACGTGGGACGCGCGGGCGGCGTCGGTGCCGTGGAGCACGACCGTGTCGCCGGCGAGGGTCATCGCGTGCGCGGGCACGTCACCGAGGCGCGCGTCGTGCTCCGCCACCACCGCGCCCGTGCCCGTCTCGACCACGAGCACCCGCGCCGTGGTCGTCGTCGTCGTGAAGCTGCTCGTGCCCTCCGAGACGAGGTACGCGTCGCTGCCGAGGCACACGACGCGGTCGGCCCCCGCGGTGGCGCAGACGCTGCCGACGGGGACCGTCGTGCCGCCCCGCTCGCCCGGCGCCGGCACGAGGGGCACGCGCCAGCGGACGTCGCCGTGAACGGCGTCGAACGCCACCGCGTCCTGCGCGCCGTCCTCGGTGGTGCGCACCGCGACGAGCGCGCGCGGGTCCTGCCGGCCCGCGGCCGGTGCCAGCCACCGGTCCGGGGACCAGCGGACCGTCAGGGCGTCGGGCAGCGGTGCGACCGCCCCGGCGACGTCGAGCACCCGGTCGAGCCGTGCGCGCTCACGCGCGTCGACGACCTGCTCGGCGACCACCAGCGCGAGGAGCAGCAGCGCCGCGGCCGCGACGAGCGTCCACGGGCGGGGCCGGCGGCGCCCGGGCGGGTCGGCCCCCGGCGCGTCGTCGGGCCCCTCCTCGAGCAGCTCCAGGTCGTGGGTGCCCCGCTCGCCGCCCATGGTCCGCACGCTAGCCGACCGGCCCCACCCGCCGGTCCGGCGGCGGTACCGTCCCGCCATGGCGCTGCGCGACGTCGAGCTCGTCGAGGAGGTCCCGCCGGAGCCGGGCCCGACCGGCCGCGACGACGTGCGCCCGCCGTGGCGCCGCCACCCCCGCCGCACGGCCGCGGTGGCCGCCGTGCTCGTCGTCGCCGTCGCTGCCGCCGTCGGCCTCGAGCTGCGGACCCGGGCCGACGACGCCGCCCGGGTCTCGGCGCTGCGCGCGGTGCCCGGCGTGCTGGGGCCCGTCGACCCCGCGCTGCCGGTCGCCCGGCGGCTGACGGCCGACGACGCCGCCGGGCAGGTGCTGGCCATGGCGCTGCTCCACGGCGTCCGCGCGGGCGGCGTCACGGTGACGGGCGGGCAGGACGGGTCGCGTGGGGTGGTGGTCGGCGTGGACCTGGGCACGGGTGCGGAGGTCTGGCGGACGGCGTTGCCGGCGCGCGGGCACGAGGGCGACGTCGAGCTCGCGCACGTGTGGTGCACGGCCTCGCAGGAGGACGTGACCGCGAGCCGGCAGGGGCGCCGGCACCCGGTGGAGGACGGGCTCGTCGGCTGCGTCTCGACCTGGCGTCCGCGGGTGGACGACGCGGCCGTCCTCGACGGCACGACCGACGTCCCCACGCTGTTCGCCGTCGACCCCGTCGACGGGCGCGCCCGGCAGGTCGCCGAGCTGCCCGCCGGTGCGTCCACGACGCGCGTGGACGACGGGTGGGTGGTGGTGAGCGCCGCGGACGGGCCGGTCGTCGTGGAGCACCGCGGCGACGACGGGGCGTCGCGCTGGCGCACGGTGCTGGAGGGTGCGCGCTCCGCGCCTCCGCCGTGGTCCGGCCCGGTCGTGGGGCGAGGCGCGGTGCTGGTGACGACGCCCGACGACGGCGCCTGGCTGCTCGGGCTGTCCGACGGGTCGGTCGCGCGGCGTCTGCCGGACGCGCGCGGCACGGGCGGTCTCGTGCTGCCGGGCGGGGACGTCGTCGTCGCCGAGCGCGGGCAGGGCGAGGGACCGGGCGTGCTGCACCGTGCCGACGGCACCAGCGACGACCTCGACGGCGAGGTCCTCGTCCCGGTGGAGGTGGACGACGGCAGCCTCGGCGACGTCCTGCTCACGAGCCGCGGCAGCCTGTCCGTGACGCTGCGCCGGCCCGACGGCGCGGTGGTCTGGCGGGCGGACGCACCGCTGACCCAGGCGATGGTCGTGGACGGGACGGTCGTGGGCGTGACGGCCGGCGAGGTCGTGCGGCTCGACGGCGACGACGGCGCCACCCGGTGGCGCGCGCGCCGCCCGCTCGTCGACCCCTACCCGTACCTGCTCACCGACGGGGCCGTGGTGATGCTCGCGACCACCGGCGGCGTCGACGCGTGGACGTTCGACGGTGAGCCGGCGTGGGCCGGCCGCCCCGACCGGACGTCGGCCGAGCCCCGGCTGCGCGCCGTCGCCCCCGACCCCAGCCCGCCACCGGTCGGCGAGGAGGCGCCGCTCGACGTGTTCTGGGCGGTGACGCCCGACGGGCGGCTGCTCGCGCAGGTCGCCGAGCAGCTCCTGGTCCTCGGCTGACGCCTGCGCGGCGTCGTCCACCGGTCCGGTAGATTGCCGGGGCTCCGGCGCGGGGCACCGGGCCGCCGCGGCCGTGGCGCGACGTCGCGAAGGGGGTCGTTGTGGCGACGATGGTCGACGTCGCGCGGCTCGCCGGCGTCTCGGTGAAGACGGTCTCGAACGTCCTCAACGGCTACCCGTACATCCGTGAGACCACCCGCAGCCGTGTGCTCGCCGCCATCGACGAGCTCGGCTACGAGCTGAACGTGACGGCGCGCAGCCTGCGCTCCGGCCGCACCGGGATGATCGGCCTCGCGGTGCCGGAGCTGGGGCAGCCGTACTTCGGCGAGCTGGCCGACGAGGTGCTGGCCGCCGCGCGCCGGCACGGCGTGCAGGTGCTGATCGAGCCGACCGGCTTCACGCGCGAGGGCGAGCTGGCGGCGCTGCGCGAGCCGCGCCGGGGCCTCATCGACGGGCTCGTCTTCAGCCCGGCCGCGCTGGAGCAGGGCGACGCGCCGCTGCTGGAGGAGGTCGGCTACCCGCTGGTGCTGCTGGGCGAGCAGATCTTCTCCCCGCGCGTGGACCACGTGACGATGCGCAACGTCGAGGGCTCGCGTGCCGCGACGGACCTGCTGCTCGACGCGGGCCGGCGGCACATCGCGGTCATCGGCATGCTGCACGCCGAGACCGCCGGGTCGGCCGCGCTGCGCTTCACGGGCTACCGCGAGGCGCTGGCGGCGCGGGGCATGCAGGTCGACGAGCGCCTGCTCGGGTGGGCGGACGACGGCTGGCACCGGGCCAACGGCGCGCGCGCCATGGCCGCGGTGCTGGACACCGGGGCGCCCGTGGACGGCGTCGTCGCCTTCAACGACGCGCTGGCGATCGGGGCGATGTTCGAGCTGCAGGTGCGCGGCCTGGCGATCCCGCGCGACGTCGCCGTGATCGGGTTCGACGACATCGAGGACGCGCGCTACTCCGTGCCGTCGCTGACGACCGTCGACCCGGGCCGGCGGGAGATCGCCGACGTGGCGGTCGAGCTGATCGTGCGGCGGGTCGAGGAGCGGCTGTCCCCGCCGGACGTGCCTGCGCCGCCGGTGCTGCACCTGGCCGACCTGCGGATCGTGGAGCGCGAGAGCACGCCCCGTCGCGACCGCTGACGCCGCGGCCTCGCCGCCGGCGCCCCGCCTCGGAGGGTGCGCTGCCGTCCGCTGCGCCCGGTCTGGCCCCGGCCCCCGCCCCACCTGTCATCGCACCTCTTGACGGCTGCCTCGGACAACCGCGACGATTCGGGCGACCCGTCTTCTACGACGTTGTAGAAGTGCGGTCGTCGTGCAACGTTGTAGATGCCGGCGGGTCGGGACCGGCCGGGCGGGGGAGAGCGGTGCGTCACGGGCCGGAGGGTCCAGGACGTCGCGCGCCCGCCGCCCGGCGACGCGAGGAGGAATCGATGGCGATGACTCGAGGAGGGCCCGGTGGCGCACGCACGGTCGGACGGCTGCTGCCGGCCTCCGCGGCCGGCGCGGCACTCGTGCTGGGTGCGGCGGTGAGCGGCGCGTCCGGCGCCGCGGCGGCGGAGGGGCCGGCGCCCGACCCGTGGGTGTCGGTGATCCCGGAGGGGTACCACCGGTTCACGGTCCCCCAGGCCGAGGCCGAGCGGATCGTGGGCGAGCGCCCCGCGGTGCTCGAGCTGCAGGGGAACATCGGGCCGAGCGGCACCTGGTCGGACCTGGCGCTCGACCCCAGCGGCGAGAGCTACCAGGGCACGGTGGGCCCGCTCGCGCCGGGGCTGTACCACTACCAGTACACGGCGACCGCGGCGGACCGGACGAAGACGTCCTTCAAGGAGCCGACCAGCCCCGTCGCCGTGACCTCGCACCCGACGTGGAACACGTTCTTCGTGCCCGGCCCGTCGGTGCAGTGGATGGCCGACGTGCCCGCGGGCGGCGCCGTCGAGGAGCTGACGTGGACGAGCCCGTCCACGGACGACGAGCACGAGGCCCTCGTCTGGACGCCCCCGGGCTACGACGACGAGCGCGCCGACGCCTACCCGGTGCTGTACCTGCTGGCGGACGGCGACCAGTCGGCGCGCGAGTGGGCCGAGCTGGGCCGCGCCCCGCAGGTGCTGGACAACCTGGCCGCCGAGGGCCGGCTCGAGCCGATGGTCGTCGTCATGGCGCAGGTCGGCGGCGGCGACGCGCGCACCGAGCTGCTCGACGGGGTGGTCACCGCCACGCGCGACGCCTTCCACGTCTCCGACCGGGGCGACGACCAGGCCGTCGCGGGCATCGGGGACGGTGCGGCGCAGGCGCTGGGCGTCCTGCGCACGGACCCGGGCGCGTTCGGCTCCGTCGGCGCGTTCTCGGGCCGGCTCAACGGGTCGCTGAGCGCCGCCACGGCGGAGGAGGTCAACGCCCGCACCGACCTGCTGCGCGTCTACGTGGGCAACGAGCTCGACCCGTCGTTCAACCGCACGTACGCGCTGCTGCGCACCCTCACGGCGGCGGGCGTCGAGCACGAGTTCGACGGCGTCGACCCCGACTCGGGCGGCACGTGGGACACGTGGCGCGAGGGCCTGCGGGACTTCGCGGGGCGCCTGTTCCGGGACGTCGACGACCACGGCCCGCGGGCCGGGCACCGCCCGCTCGACGCGCCGTACACGCCACCCGCGCCGGGGTCGGTCACGACCCCGCACGTCGACGAGCACGGCATCGTCACCTTCGAGACCGGCACGCAGTGGGCCGACGCGAAGGACGTGACGGTGTGGGCCAACTGGGCGCCCAACGGCGCGTGGTTCCGGGTGCCGATGACGAAGGTCGGCGACCGGTGGCGCGTGCAGGTCGGCCCGCTCGACGGCTTCTACTACTACCGCTACGTCGTCGACGGCGTGGACCACAAGGACCCCGCCGACACGGTGAACACCCTCACCGGGGTCAGCCCGCTGTTCGTGCCGGGCGAGACCGACCGCATGCTCACCGACGTCCCCGAGGGCCGCGGCGGGGAGCTGTCCGTGCTGACGTACGACAGCGCGGTCGCCGGCGAGGAGCGCTCGGCCTACGTGTGGACGCCGCCCGGCTACGACGCGGACCGCGCGGAGCCGTACCCCGTGCTGTACCTCAACCACGGCGGCGGGCAGAGCTGGGGCGACTGGGTCGAGGTCGGCCGCGCGAAGCAGATCCTCGACAACCACTCCGTCGACGGGGCGATCGTCCCGATGGTCGTCGTGATGGGCAACGGCAACGTGCCCGACTTCCCGGCGGAGCTGCTGGAGAACCTCGCGCCGGCGGCACGCGCGGAGTACAACATCGCGCCCGACGGCGCGCGGCAGGCGCTGGCGGGGCTCTCGATGGGCGCCATGAACACGCTCAACACGTGGCTCACGCACCCGGGCGAGTTCCAGTGGATCGGCGCGTTCTCCGGCGGGCTGTTCTTCGGCACGCCGCAGTTCGACCCGGCCGCGGTCAACGCGGGCACGCGCCTGGCCCGGATGTACACCGGTGACGTCAGCGACTTCACCTACGGCCTGACCATGGACCTGCTGCGCCTGCTGGACGAGCGCGGCGTGGAGCACGAGTTCGCCGGCGTCACCCAGGGCCCGCACGGGTTCGACACGTGGCAGGCCAACCTGATCGACTTCCTGCCCCGGATCTTCCGGGAGACGACGGGCGACGTGACGGTCCGCGCGACCGTGCCCGAGGAGGCGGGCGGGGTGCTCGCGCTCACGGTGGCGGGCGACCGGGCCGTCGACCTCGGGCCGGCGCAGAACGCGGGCGACCGCCTGCGCTTCACCGGGGAGCTGCCGGACGTGACCGTGAGCGACTCGCGGTCGGTCGCGCAGGCGGGTGCGGGGGGCTGGGCCGTCAACGGCCAGGCGCACACCTTCACCTCCGGCACGCGGGTGCTCGGGGGCGAGCACCTCGGGTGGGTGCCGCGGGTGACGACGCCGCGGGCCGGCCTGGTCGCCGGGGACGCACGCGCCACCCGGCTCGCCGGCGGCGACGGCCTCGCCGTGCCGGCGCGGCTGGCCACGGCCGGGCCCGAGGGCCGGCAGGGCTCGGCGACGCTCGGGGCCCAGCTGCGGCTCGAGGTGCCCGTCGACACCCGGCCGGGGACCTACGAGGGCGCGGTGACGCTCTCGCTGTTCCCCGTCGACTGACCCGGGGCGCCGTCCCCACGCGTGCGCGCACGGCGGCCGCCGCCGTGCGCGCACGCAGGCCACCAGGAGGTCCCATGCTCCCCGGCACGCTGCGCGCCGCGCTGGCCGCGCTCGTCCCGCTCGTCGCGCTCGCGGTCGTCCCGCCGGCGGCGGCGGCCCCGGCCCCCGAACCCGTCGCGCCGTCGGCGGCGCCCGTCGCGCCCGCGGCGCCCGTCACCTGGACGATGCAGCCGTCCTCCGCCGAGGGACCGGACGGCCGGGTCTCGCTGCGGCACGTCCTCGACCCGGGGGCGTCCGTCGCGGACCACGTCACGGTCGCCAACCTCGGGGAGGCCCCGGCGACGTTCCTGGTGCACGTCGGGGACGGCACCGTGTCGCCGGCCGGCGACTTCGACGTCCTGCCGGTGGACGAGGGGCCCCGTGACGGCGGCGCGTGGGTCACGCTCGGCGACGTCGAGGGCGCCGAGCGGCTGGGGCCGGGCAGCCTGCGCGTGAGCGTGCCGGCGGCGTCCGCCGTGACGGTCCCGCTGACGATCGCGGTGCCGGCCGACGCCCGCCCGGGCGACCACCCGGCGGGGGTCGTGGCCGAGCTCGTCGACGCGGGACCGAGCCGGGTGCGCTTCGCCGCGCGGGTCGGCGTCCGCGTGCACCTGCGCGTGGCGGGCGAGGTGACCGCCCGGCTCGTGGCGGACGACGTGCGGGCGCGGTGGCAGCCGTCGTGGAACCCCTTCTCCCCCGGCACGGTGCGCGTGACGTACGCGCTGGTGAACAGCGGCGACGTGCGCCTGGGCGCGCGGGGGACCGTGTCCGCCTCCGGGCCCTTCGGTGCCGGCGCGACGCACCGCGACGCGGACCGGCGCGAGGTGCTGCCCGGCGGGTCGGCGCAGGAGGTGGTGGACCTGCCCGCGTGGCCGCTGCTGCGCACGGGCGTGCGCGTGCACGTCGCGCCGACGGTCGTCGGCGAGGACGCGGTCGACGCACGGCTCGAGGCGACCGCCGTGGAGGTGACGGCGTGGACGCCGCCGTGGTCGCAGCTGGCGCTCCTCGCGCTGGTCGCGGCCCTGCTCGTCGCCGTCCGCGCGCTGCGGCGACGTGCCGCGCGGCGCGTGCAGGCCCGCATCGACGCCGCGGTGGTCGCCGCCACGACGCCGCCGGCACGGCCCGCCCCGCCGGCCTCCTCGCCGCCCGCCCCGCGGCCCTCCTCACCGCCCGCGGCACCCCGGCCCGACGTCGTCCCCCGCGTGACCGAACCGTGATCTACATCGATTGACACGGACACTTCGCCCTTGCCACGGTGGCAGCCGGACGCTCGTCTACAACGATGCAGACGAGCCGGCGGCGCACGCCCTCGCGGCGCCACCCGGGAGCGTCCTCGGGCCATCCGGCCGGTACTCGACGAGGAGTAGGAAGGCAGCTCGGATGAACATCAGGAAGGTGCTGGCGGCCTCGACCGCGGCGCTCGTGTGCGCCGGCGGACTGGCGGCGTGCGGCGGCGGCGGTGACGGCGGATCCGGCGGTGACGGCGGCGACGTCTCGATGACGTTCTGGCACAACGCGTCCACGGGCGCCGGCAAGCAGTTCTGGGACGACACCGTCGCCGCGTTCATGGAGGAGAACCCCGGCGTCACCATCAAGGTCCAGTCGATCCAGAACGAGGACCTCGACGGCAAGCTCCAGACGGCCCTCAACTCGGGCGACGCGCCGGACATCTTCCTGCAGCGCGGCGGCGGCAAGATGGCCGCGATGGTCCGGGCCAACCAGCTGCTCGACATCAGCGACCTCATCACGGACGAGACCAAGGAGCTCATCCCCGAGGGCTCGTTCAAGGCGAACCAGATCGAGGGCAAGACGTACGCGATGCCCATCGCGGTGCTGCCCGGCGGCATCTGGTACAGCAAGGACCTGTTCGCCCAGGCCGGGATCACGTCGACGCCGACCACGATCGACGAGCTGGACGCCGCGGTGTCCGCGCTCAAGGCCGCGGGGATCCAGCCGGTCGCGCTCGGTGCCAAGGACGCCTGGCCGGCGGCCCACTGGTACTACTTCTTCGCGCTGCGCGCGTGCAGCCCGGACACGCTCGAGGCGGCCGCGGAGTCCATGACGTTCGACGACCCGTGCTGGGTCGACGCGGCGGAGAACCTCAAGGCCTTCGCGGACACCGAGCCCTTCAACGAGGGCTTCCTCACCACGGCCGCGCAGCAGGGCGCCGGCTCGTCCGCGGGTCTGCTCGCCAACCACCAGGCCGCCATGGAGCTCATGGGCGCGTGGAACCCCGGGGTCATCGCGTCCCTCACGCCGGACGAGCAGCCGCTGCCCGACCTCGACTGGTTCCCGTTCCCGGAGGTCCCGGGCGGCGAGGGCGAGCCGGGCTCGATCCTCGGCGGGGTCGACGGCTACTCGTGCTCGGCCCAGGCGCCGGAGCAGGAGTGCGCGGACTTCCTCAACTTCATCGCGCGCACCGACGTGCAGGAGGACTACTACCGCGCGTTCAACGCGCCCACGGTGAACACCGAGTCGCAGAAGGTCATCGAGGAGCCCTACCTGCAGAACGTGCTCGCCGCGTACAACGCCGCGCCGTACGTCTCGCAGTGGCTCGACACGGTGTACGGCCAGAACGTCGGCAACGCGCTCAACGTGGGCGTCGTCGACATGCTCGCCGGCAAGCGCGACGCCGCGGGCATCGTCGAGGCGGTCAACGACGCCGCGGCGCGGTCCTAGGGGCACCGGACCCGATGACGTCCATCCGCGAGAACTCGCCCCCCGCGGGCTCGCGCGGCGACCTGCCGGCCGGCGGGAGCGGCACCCCCGTGGTGCCGCCCCCGCCGGTCCGGCGTCGGCCCGGCCTCGGCTGGGCCGAGCGCCTCGAGATCGCCGCGCTGTCCGGCCCCGCCCTGATCGTCTTCCTCGCCTTCGTGATCTTCCCCGTGGTCATGGCCGCGTACTACGGCTTCTTCCGCTGGGAGGGGTACGGGGTGCCGACGGACTTCGTGGGGCTGAAGAACTACGTCACGATCCTGCAGGACCCGCTGTTCCACGACGCCCTGCGGCACAACGCGACGATCGTCGTGCTCTCACTCGTGCTGCAGGGACCGGCGGCGGTCCTGCTCGCGCTGCTGCTCAACCGGCGCATGCGCGGCCAGTCGCTCATCCGCGTCCTGATCTTCGTGCCGTACGTGATCTCCGAGGTCGTCGTCGGCACCGGCTGGAGCCTCATGCTCCAGAGCACCGGCGCGCTCAACGACCTGCTGGGCAAGATCGGCCTCGGCGCGCTCGAGAACGAGTGGCTGTCCGACCCCGACATCGCGATGTGGACCCTCATGGGGATCATCACGTGGAAGTACGTCGGGTTCGCCGTGATCATCTTCCTCGCCGGCCTGCAGGGGATCCCGGAGGAGCTGCACGAGGCCGCGGCGATCGACGGCGCGTCCTACTGGCAGGTGCAGCGCCGGATCACGCTGCCGCTGCTGGGGCCGACGCTGCGCATCTGGGCGTTCCTGTCGATCATCGGCTCGCTGCAGCTGTTCGACCTCGTCTACATCATCTGGGGCCAGTACATCGCCTCCACGGCGGGCACCTCGACGATGGCGACCTACATGGTCTCGTACGGCCGCAACGCCGGCAGCTACGGCTACGGCAACGCGGTCGCGGTCGTGCTCTTCCTGATCTCGCTCGTCGCCGCCCTCGTCTACCAGCGCTTCGTGCTGCGCCGGGACACCGAGGGCGCCCTCACGGGAGGTGCGCGCTGATGGCCGCCTCGTCCCTCGCCCCGCCGCCGCTGCGGCCGGCACCCCGCCTCCTGCGGGGCCGCCGGGCCCGGGCCCCGCTGCCCTGGGGCAGCCCCGCGGTGTACGCGGTGGCGACCCTGCTGATCATCGCGATGCTCGCACCGGTCGCGTACGTGGTGGTCGGCGGGTTCCGCACCAACGCGCAGATCACCTCCGACCCGTCGGGCCTGCCCTCGCCCTGGCAGGCGGGCAACTACCTCGACGTGCTCGGCGGCGGGGTGTTCTGGCGGCAGGTCGCGAACTCGACGGTCGCGGCCCTGGCCACCACGGTCGGCGTCGTCGCGCTCGGGCTCATGGTGAGCTTCGTCCTCGCCCGCTACCGGTTCCGCGGGCAGGGGCTCATGTACGCGCTGTTCGCGGCGGGCCTGATGTTCCCGATGACCGTGGCCATCACGCCGCTGTACATCCTCGTGCGGACGCTGGGCCTGATGAACGACCTCGGCGGGGTGATCCTGCCGCAGATCGCGTTCGCGCTGCCGACCACCGTCATCATCCTCGTGCCGTTCCTGCGGGCGATCCCCACGGAGCTGCAGGAGGCGGCGGCGATCGACGGGTGCAGCCGCCTGGGCTTCTTCTGGCGCATGGTGCTTCCGCTGTCGCTGCCCGGCGTCATCACGGTCGGGATCCTCGCGTTCATCGCGAGCTGGAACAGCTACCTGCTGCCGCTGTTCATCCTCAACGACGCGGACGCCTTCACGCTCCCGCTCGGGGTGCAGGCCTTCGCGTCGGAGTACTCCGTGGACACCGCCAAGGTGCTGGCCTTCACGTCGCTGGCGATGCTGCCGGCGCTCGTGTTCTTCAGCCTCTTCGAGCGGCGCATCGTCGGTGGGCTGACGGGTGCCGTGAAGGGCTGACGCAGGCCCCTGCGGGGGAGGGCCGGCGGGGCCGTGCGGGACGGTGAGAGGGGCCGTCCCGTGCGGCCCCGTCGCACGTCCGGACCCGGCTCGCACGGGGCGCCGAGGCTCCGATAGTTCCGAACGGCGCTCTGGCAACTCGTTGCACCTGCACCGCTGGCGCGGCGCCAGACTACCCGCCGAGGCGCGTCTACATCGATAGAGATCACCCTCCGGAGTGATGAAACGGTTCGAAAGCCGGCCGAAACCCGATCGGTGTCCGGCACCCGTTGACCGGCTTCGCGGAGGCGTCGGAGGGTGGCGTGCCGGTCCCCGCCGGTCTGTCCCACCACCCCGAGGAGGGTTCGATGACGACCCCACGTCAGAGGGCGCGACGTCGCCTGACCGGCGTCGTGAGCGGCGCCGCCGCCGCCACGCTGGCCGTGACGCTCGCCGTCCCGGCGTTCGCCGCCGGCGCGACGCTGCAGGCGGCCGCGGCCGAGAGCGGCCGCTACTTCGGCACCGCGATCGCCGCGAGCCGGCTGAACGACTCGACCTACACGACCATCGCGAACCGCGAGTTCAACATGATCACGGCCGAGAACGAGATGAAGATGGACGCGATGCAGCCCAGCCGCGGCCAGTTCAACTGGTCCAGCGGCGACCGCATCGTCAACTGGGCACGCCAGAACGGCAAGCAGGTCCGTGGGCACGCGCTCGCCTGGCACTCGCAGCAGCCGGGCTGGATGCAGAACATGTCCGGCAGCGCGCTGCGCACCGCCATGCTCGACCACGTCACGCAGGTCGCGTCGTACTACCGCGGCAAGATCCACTCCTGGGACGTCGTGAACGAGGCGTTCGCCGACGGCTCGTCGGGTGCGCGCCGCGACTCGAACCTGCAGCGCACCGGCAACGACTGGATCGAGGCCGCCTTCCGGGCCGCCCGCGCCGCCGACCCGGGCGCCAAGCTCTGCTACAACGACTACAACACCGACAACTGGCAGCACGCCAAGACGCAGGCCGTGTACAACATGGTCCGCGACTTCAAGGCGCGCGGCGTCCCGATCGACTGCGTCGGCTTCCAGGCCCACTTCAACTCGGGCAACCCGGTGCCGTCCAACTACGACGTCACGCTGCGCAACTTCGCGGCCCTCGGCGTCGACGTGCAGATCACCGAGCTCGACATCGAGGGGTCGGGCAGCTCGCAGGCGCAGCAGTACCAGGGTGTCGTGCAGGCCTGCCTCTCCGTCGCCCGCTGCACCGGCATCACGGTGTGGGGCGTGCGGGACACCGACTCGTGGCGCGCGTCGGGCACGCCCCTGCTCTTCGACGGGTCGGGCAACAAGAAGGCCGCGTACACGAGCGTCCTCAACCAGCTGAACCAGGGCGGCACGCCGGTGCCGAACCCGACGACGCCCGCGCCGAACCCGACGACGCCCGCGCCGAACCCGACGACGCCCGCGCCGAACCCGACGACGCCCGCGCCGAACCCCGGCGCGAGCTGCACGGCCACGTACTCCGAGGGCCAGAAGTGGAACGACCGGTTCAACGGCACGGTGACCATCCGCGCCAACACGGACATCAGCAGCTGGACCTCCACGGTGACCGTCCGCTACCCGCAGCGCATCATCGCGACGTGGAACGGCTCCCCGACGTGGGACTCGTCCGGCAACGTCATGACCATGCGCCCGAGCGGCAGCGGCGCGCTCGCGGCGGGCCAGACCGTGAGCTTCGGCTTCACCGTGCAGCACGGCGGCAACTGGACGTGGCCGTCGATCAGCTGCGCGGCGTCCTGAGCGACCGCGTGGTGCACGACCGGCCCTGACGGCCGGGCGACGGACGACGGGCGCGGCACCTGCGGGTGCCGCGCCCGTCGGCGTCCGCGGCCGGGGGGTTGTCCCGGCCGGTTCCGTCGCGCAATCATCGGCGGGTGACGATGACAACCGCGTCTGACGGTGCCGTGGCGGGCGACGCCGGCGTCCCCGTCGCCGCCGCGCTCTTCCGGTGCCTGGGCGACCCCTCGCGCCTCGCGATCCTGCGGCACCTGCTGCTCGGCGAGCACCGCGTGGTCGACCTGACGCGGCACATGAGCCTCGCGCAGTCGACGGTGTCGCAGCACGTCGCGTGCCTGCGTGACTGCGGCCTCGTCGTCGCCCGTCCCCAGGGGCGTGCCACCGTGCTCTCGGTCGCGCACCCGGCGGACGTGCTCGCGCTGCTGGCCGCCACCGAGGCCCTGCTCGGGCACGGCGGGGACGCGGTCGCGCTGTGCCCCGTGCGCCCTGCCTTCGGCGTCGGACCCGACGCCCGCGCCGGCGGCGAGGGCGCGGCGTGAGCGCCGGGCACCGCCACGGCACCGCGACGGGACGCCACCGCCGGCGCCTCGCCGTCGTCCTCGTCCTCACGCTCGTGGTCGCGGCCGTGCAGGTCGCCGGCGGGCTCGTCTCGGGCTCCCTCGCGCTCCTCGCGGACGCGGGCCACATGCTGACCGACGCCGGCGGCGTCACGATCGCCCTCGTCGCGGCCGCGCTCGCGACCCGCCCGGCGACGGCCGGCCGCACGTTCGGCCTGCAGCGCGCGGAGGTCCTCGCGGCGCTCGCGAACGGGCTGCTGCTGGCGGGGGTGGGCGTGTGGGTCGTCGTCGAGGCCGTCCGCCGCTGGTCCGACCCGCCCGAGGTCGCGTCCGGGACGATGCTGGCCGTCGCCGCGGTGGGGGCGGCCGCCAACGTCGCGGGCCTGCTCCTGCTGGGACCCGGCCGGGGCGAGAGCATCAACGTCCGCGGCGCCTACCTCGAGGTGCTCGCGGACCTCGCCGGGTCCGTGGCGGTGCTCGTGGCCGGCGTGGTGCTCGCGACGACGGGGTGGGCCCGCGCCGACGTCGTCGCCTCGTTCGTCATCGGCCTGCTCGTGGTGCCGCGGGCGTGGTCGCTGCTGCGGGACGTGGTCGACGTGCTGCTGGAGTCGACCCCGCGGGACGTCGACCTGGCCGCCGTGCGCGCGCACATCCGGGGCGTCCCGGGGGTCGTCGACGTGCACGACCTGCACGCGTGGACCATCACGAGCGGCGTGCCCGTGCTGTCCGCGCACGTGGTCGTCGACGACGCGTGCCTCGCCGAGAACCGCTGCGGCGAGGTGCTCGACGCGCTCGGCGCGTGCCTCGGGCAGCACTTCGACACCACCCACTCGACGTTCCAGCTCGAGCCGGTCGGCCACGCCGCGCACGAGGCCCCGCAGCACGCCTGACGCGGCGGCCGCCCCCGCGCCCTAGGCCGGGAGGGCCGCCAGCTCGTCCAGCGCCCACCGCACGGTGCGTGCGGCGAGGGTGAGGTACCCGAACGACGCCGGGTCACCGGCGGCGTCGTAGCGGCGGGGCACGGCCTCCACGCACAGCACGAGGCTCATGTGCAGCCGGTACAGCAGCAGGCGGGCCCGCGCGGCGTCGGACGTCACGTCCAGCGGTGCGCCGGCCTGCGCGGCGTAGCCCGAGAGCAGCCCGGCCGGGACCGGGCCGCGCCCGACCTGGTCGGCGCCGACGAGCTCGACGAGCGGGTCCGCCCACAGCGCCCGTTCGGCGTCGACCACGCCGACGAGCGCACCGTCGGCCGGGTCGACGAAGAGGTTCCCGGGCCACAGGTCGCCGTGCACGAGCGCGGGCCGGACCACCGCGGCGAGCGCGTCGTGGTGCCGCGCCGCGGCGTCGCGCACCTCCCGCGCGGGCACGTCGACGCCCCAGCGGCCCGCGTCCGCGAGGAGCGCGTCGAGCATGCGTCCGAACGCCTCCGGCCACGTGGCGCCGTGCAGGCGCGTGCCCGGCGGGTCCTGCGCGCCGCCGCGGGCGTGCACGGCGCCGACGTACCCGAACGCCTCGCCCGTCACGGTGTGCAGCCGGGCCATGAGCGCCCCGAGGTCCCGCTCGGCGCGGGCCGCACGCGGGTCGTCGGCGGGCGCGCCGAGGCCGGCGTCGGCCCACGGCACGCCGTCCAGGTGGGCGGCGACGACGACGTCGCCGGGGAAGGCGGTGCGGCTGTGGTCGGTCGCCAGCAGGCGCGGCATGAGCAGGTCGGGCCGGTCCGCGGCGAGCGCGTACACCAGGCCCTCGGTGCGCACGAGGTCGTGCTCGTACGTGAGCAGGCGGTCGTCGTCGACGGGTGCCGTCTTGACCACGACGCGGCGCCCGTCGCCCAGCGTCACGCGGTAGGTGGTCGCGAACATCCCGCCCGTGAGGCGCTCGGCCGCGACGACCGCGCCGAGGTGCGCGACCACCCGCGCCAGGCGGTCGAGGGGCGGTGCGTCGGCGTCGGTGCTCGTCACGGCGCGCACCCTAGCGCCGGTGCCCCCGCCGCCGCGCCGCCCCGCTCCCGCGACCGCGGACGAGTGCGGTCGCGCTGCGAGGTCCGGGCGGCGCGGCCATGCTGGACGCAGCGCCGGCAGGCGCGCCCGCGTCCCGCAGCGACCGTCCGGAGGCCCCCGTGTCCCACACGCGCTCGACCGACACCGACAACACCGCGCTCGGCTGGACCCTGCGGCTCGAGGAGGAGAAGGGCCTGGACCCGGCCGTCTCGGCGGCCCGGGCCTTCTACGCGCCCGTGCTGGGCAACGACTCCGTGCGCGGCCTGCTCAACGGCGAGCCGATCGGCCACGCGCTGCACCCGCTCATGACGGACCTGCCGCTCGGGCTGTGGATCAGCGCGACGACCCTCGACCTGGTCGGCGGCCGCAGCGCCGAGAAGGCCGCCGACCGGCTCCTCGGCCTCGGCGTGCTCGCGGCGCTGCCGACCGCCCTCACCGGGGCCGCCGACTGGTTCAGCGGCAACCGGCGCGTGCAGCGCGTGGGCCTCGTGCACGCCGCGCTCAACGGCGTCGGCCTCGGCATGTACGCGGGCGCGTACCTGCTGCGCAAGAAGGGCCGGCGCAGGCTCGGCAAGGCCGTGGTGCTCGCCGCGGGCGCCGTCGTGGGCGTCAGCGGGTACCTCGGCGGCCACATGACGCTCGTGCAGGGCTACCCCGAGGGCGGGCTGGCCGACTGAGCCGGGCGGGGCGGGCTAGTCGTCCGTCTCGCCGCGCGGACCCGCCTGGGACGCGTTCTCGCACGCGGCGACGCTCGCCCCGCCGGTCGCGCTCGCGCTGAGGTCCTCGACCCGCCGGACGGGGGCGTCGCCGGGCGTACGGCCGCGCGGGCGCAGGACCGGCAGGGCGACCAGCGTCGCGACGAGCGCGCCGGCACCCGCGACGACGACGACGAGGAACCCGGCGTGCGCACCGCCCGCGTCGATGCGCGTGCCCGCGACCGACGACCCGACGGAGACGCCCACGCCCAGCGCCGTGCCGACCCAGGTCAGCCCCTCGGTGAGGCGGCCGGCCGGCACGAGCCCCTGCACGAGGGCGTTGCCGTTGATGATCGACGGGGCGATCGCGAAGCCCACGACGAACATGACGACGGCCAGCACGGCCAGCGACTGGGCGAGGAAGAACGCGCACACCCCGACGGCGAGCGCGATGACGCCGACGGCGAACCGCCGGTGCAGCGGCGACGTCCAGTGCCGTGCGCCGTAGAGCAGCCCGGACACCAGCGAGCCGAGCGCGAACACCGCGAGCACGGGCCCGGCCAGCGCCGGCCGCCCGACCTCCTCGGCGAACGCCACGGTCGACACGTCGGTGGCGCCGAAGATCGCGCCCATCGCGACGAAGACGAGGACGAGGACCACCATGCCGGGGGAGCGGAGCACCGTGCCCCGTGGGCCCTGCTCGGCGGCGTCGGGCGCGGCGACGGGCGGCTCGGTGCGCCGCTGCGCGAGGAACGCGAGCCCGCCGAGGAGCATCGCGACGACGGGGACGACCAGGCCCGCGGACGGTGCGACCGAGGTCGCCAGCACCGTGGCCAGCACGGGTCCGACGACGAACACCAGCTCGTCGAGGGCGGACTCCAGCGAGAACGCGGTGTGCACGCGCCGCGGGTCGTCGCCGAGCGCGTGGTTCCAGCGTGCGCGCACGAGCGCGCCGAACGACCCGACGGTCGCCCCGGACAGCACGGCGGCGGCGTAGAGCCAGCCGGGGTGCGCGCGCAGGGTCGCCGCGACGACGAGGAGCGCGATCCCGGCGGCCGAGGTGAGCAGCGCGGGCCGCATGACGCGGGCCTGGCCGTACCGGTCGACCAGGCGGGCGATCTGCGGCGAGCAGACGGCCTGGGCGACGACGAACACGGCCGACACCCGGCCCGCGAGGCCGTAGGAGTGGTACAGCGCCTCGACCATGAGGACGATGCCGATGCCGACCATCGACATGGGCATGCGGGCGACGACGCCGGTCGAGGAGAACGCGAGTGCGCCAGGGCGCGCGAGGACGTCCCGGTAGGGCTGGAGCATGGCCTCACTCTCGCACCCGGTGGGGACGGTGCCCCGCCGGACACGGACGTCAGGTGCACTGGCCGAGGCGGTGCCCCTGCACGGTCACGTCGGTCAGTGCGGGGACCGCGCCGTTGCCGCGGCACTCGAGGTCGCCCGCGACAGCCGTCCGCGTGACCGCGATGCCCAGGGTGGGGTGCTCGGTGGCCCGGTTGTCGAGCAGCCGCAGGCTCCCGCCGACGACGGTCTGGTCGGGCACGGGCGAGGGGTCGTGCCCGCACTCGCTGTGGTTCTCCTCGTCGACGCCCGTGAGCGTCACCCAGTACCGCGCGTGCCGCACCGTCGCGTCGGCGGCGACACGCGTGCTGCAGACGACGACGGTCTCGGCCCAGGAGACCGTGAGCCCGCGCCCGAGGTGCGCGCCCGCCACGGACACATTGCCGCCGTAGGTGTTCACCCAGCCGCCGACCGTGCTCGCGTGCAGGGAGAGCCCGCCGACGAGCTCGCCGCGCCTGCTCGCGACGTTGAGCGCCCCGTGCACGTGGGAGAGGTACGCGTACACGTGCCGGGACGTGCCGCGCACGCTGCGTCCCACGGTCGAGCCCTGCAGGGCCAGCTGTCGGGCGCCGTCGAGCCAGACGCGTCCCGCGACGTCGGCCCGGTCGAGCACGAGCTGGGCACCGCTGCCCACCAGGACGTCCTCGCCCAGGACGCTCGGCGCGAGGCCGCGGACCTCGACGGACGCGCCGGGCTGCACCCACAAATCCCCGCCGACGTCGACGTAGGGGACGCTGCACGTGCCGTCGAGGACGACGTCGCCGGCCGCGACGACGGGGCCGGCCGTGCCCGTGCACGTCGTCACGGCGACGCCCGGTGGCGCGGCCGTGGCGGGCGGGGCGGTGACGGGAGCGAGCGCGATCGCACCCACGAGCGCCGCGGTCGTGGTGAGCACCGCACCGGTCCACCTGCGCATGGCCGCCCCCTTGCCTCGCCCTCGCCATCGTCCCTGGGGTGCGTGCGCGGGTCCAGGCCCTGCCTCGACTTCACCCGGTCCGTCGCCAGGGGCGGGTGGGCCGACGCACCCTCGACCTGCGCGACGGGCCGCCGTGCCCCAGGATCGGGGCATGAGCGACGTCGTGGTGAGCGAGGTGCCGGACGAGCGGCGCTTCGAGGCGCGCACGCCGGAGGGCGAGCTGCTGGGGTTCGCGGCGTACCACGTCGAGGGGGACGACGTCGTCCTCACGCACACCGAGGTGGACCCGCGCGCGGAGGGGCACGGCATCGGCTCCTCGCTCGTGCGGCAGACGCTCGACCAGCTCTCGGCGTCGGGGCGCGGCGTGGTCGCCGTCTGCCCCTTCGTCCGCTCGTGGGTGGACGCCCACCCCGACTACGCCGGGGTGCTGAAGAGGCGCTGATCACATCGGGACCGCCCACCAGGCGCGGGCAGGCTCACCCGTTCGTGAGACCTCTGTCACGTCGGACTTGACCCGCGTGACCACATGGACGACCGACCTACAGGTCCTCTGACCTGCGATGTGACCCGGTTTGCCCCAGGGCGTCGTGGACGTATGTCCGATTGAACCGTTTACCGGCAATTTACTGATACGTATTTGCCTTCACCCTTTGGGGCGGTGCATCCTCGAATCACCGACGCGGCGTGCGCACCCAGCGGCGCCCGGGTACGGCGGTGCGAGAGGACCCGGTCGACGACCGGGACCGACGGCCCGCCCCTCGGTCACAGCGGCCCAGCCGCACCCCGCCCAGACGTACGTCCTCCTCCACGGGGGGTCGTGCGTGTCCGGCTGCGCCGACGACGCCGATAGCCGATCAAGCCGATCCCTCCGGTTCTCCAGGAGATCCACTTGTTCATCTTCATCCTGCAGATGCGGCACATGATCGAGGCGCACAACGAGGTCTACCTCTTCGCTGTGTTCTCCGCTCTCGTGTGGGCGCTCTGGATCCTCAAGGTGGTGCTGTCGCGGCGCTACCGCCCCGTGACCGCGCCGTACCAGGTCAGCACCTCCGTGGTGATCCCGGTCGTCGACGAGCCGCTGGACCTGTTCCGCGACGTCCTGCGCCGCATCGTCGACCAGGAGCCGGACGAGATCATCGTCGTCATCAACGGCGCGCCGAACCCCGGCCTCGAGTCGGTCTGCGACGAGTTCGGCCCGGTCGTCCAGCACGTCCACACGCCGATCCCCGGCAAGCGCAACGCCGTCAAGATCGGCACCGAGATGTCGCGCGGCGAGATCACGGTCCTCGTCGACTCCGACACCGTGTGGACCGACGGCACCCTCCCCGAGCTGGTCAAGCCGTTCGCCGACCCGTCGGTCGGTGGCGTCACCACCCGGCAGCGCATCCTCGAGCCCGAGCGCTCCTGGATCACGCGCTGGGCCGACTGGCTCGAGAACACCCGCGCCCTCTACTCCATGCCCGCGCAGTCGGTGCTCGGCCAGATCGGCTGCCTGCCCGGCCGGACCATCGCGTTCCGCCGGCACATCCTCATGCAGGTCATGGACAAGTTCATGCACGAGAAGTTCCTCGGCGTCTTCCTCGAGGTCTCCGACGACCGCACGCTGACGAACCTCACGCTGAAGGCCGGCTACCGCACCGTCTACCAGTACACGAGCCTCGTCTACACCGACGCCCCGCTGCAGGTGAAGAAGCTCTTCAAGCAGCAGCTGCGCTGGTCGCGCGGCTCGCAGTACAACACCCTGCGCATGCTGCCGTGGATGCTCGGGCACGCCCCGGTGCTCGCGATCTTCTTCCTGACGGACATCATCCTGCCGTTCCTGCTCTTCGGGACGGTGGCCGGCTGGGTCTACCGCGCCGTGTCCGGCACGGGCGTGAACCTCTACCAGGCGATCCTGCAGAGCAGCGGCGTCAACGGCTGGGTCTGGGTCATCGGCCTGATGGTCGTCTCGTCCGTGCTGTCGATGGCGATCCGCCAGATCCGGCACCTGCAGGAGAAGCCCTCGGACTTCTTCCGCCTCCCCGTCTTCATCATCGTCTCGACGATGTTCCTCATGCCGATCCGGCTCATCGGCTTCTTCCGCATGGCCCACGTGGCCGGCTGGGGCACCCGCGCCGGCGCGTACACCGCGGGGCAGGAGGACGCCGTGGCCGACGACGTCATGGCGCAGCTCGAGCGGGAGAGCACGTCCGTGGACGCTCCGGTCGACCTGGTCGACCGCACCGCGTCCGGCGGGACCGCCGTGGCCGGTGACGGCAGCGTCGCGGTGCAGGCCCCGGCCCGCGCCCGCACCCGCACCGTGGCCCCGGCCCGCCGGCGCCACAACCCCCTCGCCCTCGTCCCCTACGCGATCGGGATCGTGATGTTCGCCCTCATGGCGGTGTTCTATGTCTGAGCGCAGCACGAACAAGCACTGGTGGAGCCTCAACGGCCGCCTCGGGTTCGCCGCCCGGCTCGGCGCCCTGGTGACCGCCCTCGCCCTCGGCGCCGTGACCGGCATCGTGTGGCTGTCCCCGTCCGGCGCGTCCGCCGGCACCCCGAAGACCGAGGCCGAGCTGGAGCTCGAGCGCGAGGTCGCGGACCTGCGCGCGATCCTCGCGGACCGCGACGACCAGCTCTCGGACGTCGAGCGCTGGCAGGCCAAGGCCAAGTCGGAGCGCGCCGCCGCGGCGGAGCGCGGCAAGGCCAAGGCCGAGGCCGAGAAGGCCGCAGCCGCGGCCGCCGGCCAGGACAAGGCGGCCGCCGCGCGTGCGGCCGCTGCCGACAAGGCGGCCGCCGAGCGTGCCGCCGCGGCCGAGAAGGGCCGCAAGAAGGCGGCGGCCGAGCGTGCCGCCGCGGCCCAGCGCGGCAAGGAGAAGGCGGCGCTCGAGCGGCAGCTGGCCGACGCGCGTGGCGACGCCGAGGGTGCGGCCATCCGCGCCGCGGTCGCGCAGAAGCAGGTCGAGGCGGCTCGTGCCGCCGCGGCCGCCCGTGCCGAGGCGGCGAAGCCGGTCAAGCCGACGGCTCCCGCGCTGGCCAGCCTCCTGGTGCCGGACCACCGCTACTTCGGCCTCTACACGGCCCAGTCGCCGTTCAACTGGGCCGAGTCGGACGACGTGGCGCGGCAGGTCGGCCTCGAGCCGAACATGGCCGGCTACTTCCAGGGCTGGGACTCGCCGTTCCGTGCCGACGCGGTCAACCGCGCGTGGGAGAAGGGCGAGCTGCCGTTCCTCACGTGGGAGTCGCGTCCCATGCTGGCCGACAACAACCAGGTCGAGGACCCGGCGTACTCGCTGCCCCGGATCATCGACGGCGCCTTCGACGACTACCTGCGCGAGTACGCCCGGGGCGTCGCCGCGAACGGTCTGCCGATGGCCATCCGTCTCAACCACGAGATGAACGGCAACTGGTACCCGTGGGCGGAGCAGGGCAGCAACGCCAAGCCCGTCAACGGCAACCGGCCCGGCGACTTCGTGAAGATGTGGCGGCACGTCCACGACATCTTCGAGGCCGAGGGCGCGAACGCGTTCGTCATCTGGGTCTGGTCGCCGAACATCGTCAACAACCTGCCCGCGACGAACAAGTCGCTCGCGTACACGCGCAGCCTGTACCCGGGTGACGAGTACGTGGACTGGGTCGGCATGTCGGGCTACTACCGCCCGCCGTACGCCGAGGGCCAGACGCCGACGTTCGACTACACGTTCGGCCGCACGCTCGACCAGCTCCGCGCCATCACGGGCAAGCCGATCGTCCTGTCCGAGATCGGTGCGTCCGAGTACGGCGGCGACAAGCCGGCGTGGATCACCGACCTGTTCGACGCCCTCGCCCGGCCCGAGAACGGGGACATCATCGGCATGGCGTGGTTCCACCACGCGGTGACGACGGTCTCCGGCGGCCAGCTGGTGACGAACGACTGGCGCATCACCTCGCGGTCGAGCTCCCTCGCGGCGTTCGTCGAGGGGATCCACGACCCGTCGGCCGGCTTCCTCCCGGGGGCCACCCCGGTGGCCGCCGCCCTGGCGGCCCTCGACGCGGCTCTCGCCGCACCGACCGACGCACCGGCCGACGCACCGGCCGCCCCCGAGGCGCCGGCCGCCCCGAGGCGGTCGTCCCGGAGCCCGTCCCGGCACCCGCCGAGCCGGCCCCGACGCCGGAGCCCGCCACCACGCCGGCCCCGACCCCCACGCCCACCTCGACGACGCCGGCCCGCCCGCAGGCCACCCCGTCGCCGACCGCCACCCGTTGATCCCGGGCGGGGCCTGCACGGCACGCCCCGCCCCACCTCTCAGGAGCACGTGATGAAGTCCCAGCGCAGCACCCGGCCCGAGACCGCCCCCGTCGCGGCCGAGGCCACCGCGTCCGCCCCGCAGGTGGACGCCCCCCGTATCACCGTTCTCGGTACCGGTTACCTCGGTGCGACGCATGCGGTCGCGATGGCCGAGCTCGGTTTCGACGTGGTCGGTGTGGACACCGACCAGGGCAAGGTCGACGCTCTGCAGGCGGGCAAGGTCCCGTTCTTCGAGCCCGGGCTGCCCGAGCTGCTGGAGAAGAACCTGGCCACGGGTCGGCTGCGGTTCACCACGGACGTGGCGTCCGCGGTGGCGCAGGGTGATGTGCACTTCGTGTGCGTGGGCACCCCGCAGCAGCGCACGTCGCACGCGGCGGACCTGCGGTTCGTCGAGGCCGCGACGACGGCGATCGCCCGTCACCTGACGAAGGACGCGGTCATCGTGGGCAAGTCGACGGTGCCGGTCGGCACCGCGGCGCGTCTGCGTGGGCTGGTCGCGGCCGAGGCCCCGGCGGGCCTGGACGTCGAGCTCGTGTGGAACCCGGAGTTCCTGCGTGAGGGCAAGGCCGTGCAGGACACGCTGCACCCGGACCGCATCGTGCTCGGCGGGGTGTCCGCCAAGGCCGAGGCGGTCCTGCGTCGGGTCTACGCGACGCCGATCGCCGAGGGTGCGCCGGTCGTGGTGACCGACCTGCCGACGGCGGAGCTGGTCAAGGTCAGCGCGAACGCGTTCCTGGCGACGAAGATCTCGTTCATCAACGCGATCGCGGGTGTGTGCGAGGCCGCGGGTGCGGACGTGACGGTCCTGGCCGACGCGCTGGGTCACGACGTGCGCATCGGGCGGCAGTTCCTCGATGCCGGTCTCGGCTTCGGTGGGGGCTGCCTGCCCAAGGACATCCGGGCGCTGATGCACCGGGCGAACGAGCTGGGTGCCTACCGGGCGACGGCGCTGCTGCAGCAGGTCGACGAGATCAACATGGGTCAGCGTGAGCGGGTCATCGACCTGGCGCTGGAGGCCTGCGACGGGTCGGTCCTGAACAAGCGGATCGGTGTGCTCGGTGCGGCGTTCAAGCCGCTGACCGACGACGTGCGTGACAGCCCGGCGCTGAACGTGGCCGCGGCGCTGCACCTGCGTGGTGCGCAGGTCACGGTCTACGACCCCGAGGCCGGTGACACCGCCCGTCGCCTGTTCCCGACGCTGTCCTACGCGACCGGTGTCGAGGAGGCCGTCGAGGGCGCCGACGTCGTCCTCGTCCTGACCGAGTGGGACGAGTTCCTGCAGGCGGACGCGGCGCGGCTCGCGCCGATCGCGAACCACGCGAAGATCATCGACGCCCGCGGCAAGCTCTCCGCGGACGCCTGGCGCGCCGCCGGGTGGCAGTTCACGGGTCTGGGCCGCACGGCCGCCTGACCCGTCGCACGACCGCGAACGCGCGGTCCGGCTCCTCACGTCTCCGAGGGGCCGGGCCGCGCGTTTCGTGTTTCCCGGGATGCCGGTCGCGGGTGAGCGGGTCTCCCGGGGCGACCGACTGGTGAGACGGGTGCGCTCCCACGCCGGTGCAGAACGGTCGAACTGGACATTCGTCACGAAGTGGCGCTGACCAGCGCGTTGACCCGATTTGTCCTGTCTGCCCAGGACAAATGTCCAGAATGACCGTTCACAGGAAGTTTGCCGGAATGGCTTTCGCGGCGTGCTGCAGCGCGGGCATGGTGGCACCACCCCCGACCGGCAGCGCCGCATCCAGCGGCGCGGCGGCAACGCACGGTGCACGGACACCCGGAGAGCTCCCGGGTGCCGCCGTGGTCCCGGTCGATCCGGCCTCGAGGCCCGACCGCAGGACTGGGTCGGGCCTCCGGCCCCTGCTCCTGCTGTGCGCCGATGACGCCGTCCAGCTCATCCGTACCGGCCCGCCAGGAGACTCATGTTCATCTTCATCCTCCAGCTTCGGCACATGCTCGAGGGTCAGAACGAGATCTACCTCTTCGCCGTCTTCTCCACCCTCGTCTGGGCGCTGTGGGTCCTCAAGGTCGTGCTGTCGCGGCGGTACCGCCCCGCGACGGCCCCCTACGAGGTCAGCACGTCCGTCGTCGTCCCCGTCGTGGACGAGCCCCTCGACCTCTTCCGCGACGTGCTGCGCCGCATCGTCGACCAGCGCCCGGACGAGGTGATCGTCGTCATCAACGGCGCCGCCAACCCCGGCCTCGAGGCGGTCTGCGACGAGTTCGCGCCCCTCGTGCGGCGCACGCACACCCCGGTCCCGGGCAAGCGCAACGCGGTGCGCATCGGGACGCAGATGTCGCGGGGCGAGATCACCGTCCTCGTCGACTCCGACACGGTCTGGACGGACCGCACGCTCGCCGAGCTGGTCAAGCCGTTCGCCGACCCGTCGGTCGGCGGCGTCACGACCCGCCAGCGCATCCTCGAGCCGACGCGCTCGTGGATCACGCGCTGGGCCGACTGGCTCGAGAACACGCGCGCCCTCTACTCGATGCCGGCGCAGTCCGTCCTGGGGCAGGTCGGCTGCCTGCCGGGCCGCACCATCGCGTTCCGCCGGCGGATCCTCATGCAGGTCATGGACGCCTTCATGACGGAGAAGTTCCTCGGGGTGTTCCTCGAGGTCTCCGACGACCGGACGCTGACGAACCTCACGCTGAAGGCCGGCTACCGGACGGTGTACCAGTACACGAGCCTGGTCTACACCGACGCCCCGCTGAAGATCCGCAAGCTCGCGAAGCAGCAGCTGCGCTGGGCGCGCGGGTCGCAGTACAACACCCTGCGGATGCTGCCCTGGATGGTCGGGCACGCGCCGGTCCTGGCGATCTTCTTCATCACCGACATCCTGCTGCCGTTCCTGCTGTTCGGGACGATCGCGGGCTGGGTGTACCGCGCGGTCTCCGGCACGGGCGTGAACCTCTACGAGGCGATCCTCGAGAGCACGACGCGGCTCGAGGGCTGGGCCTGGGTGGTCGGTCTCATGATCGTCTCGTCGGTGCTCTCCATGGCGATCCGGCAGATCCGGCACCTGCAGGAGAAGCCCTCGGACTTCTTCCGCCTGCCGCTGTTCATCATCGTCTCGACGCTCTTCCTGATGCCGATCCGGCTCGTCGGGTTCTTCCGCATGGCCCACGCCGCCGGCTGGGGCACCCGCGCCGGGGCGTACTCGGGAGGTGCCGAGCACGCCGTGCCGGACGCCGACCTCATGGCCGAGCTGGAGCGCGTGGACGACGCCGACGCACCCGTCGACCTCGTCGACCGCACACCTCCCGGCGGCACGCCCGTGGTCGCAGGCGCCGTCACGACCCCGGCGGGCACGGCCCCGGCCGGCACGTCCACGGCCGCCGCGCGCCTCGCGCTGCGCAGCCGCGCGCGCCAGCGCGCCCAGGTGGCCGGTGCGCTCCCCGCGCGCCGGCGGCCGAACCCCCTGGCTCTCGTCCCCTACGCGATCGGACTGGTGATGTTCTCGGTGATGGCGGTGTTCTATGTCTGAGCGCACGAGCAGGCACTGGTGGACGCTGACGGGCCGGCTCGGTCTCGTCGCGCGGACCGCGGCGCTCGTCGTCGCGCTCGCGCTGGGCGTCGTCACGGGGATCGTGTGGCTCTCGCCGTCCGAGGCCACGCCGACCGCCAAGAGCGAGCTGGAGAAGCAGCTCGAGCAGGAGAACGCGGACCTGCGCGCGATCCTCGCGGACCGGGAGGACGAGCTCGCCGCCCTGGAGCGCTCGCAGGGCAAGGCCAAGGCGGAGCGCGCCGCGGCCGCCGAGCGGGGACGTGAGAAGGGGGCCGCCGAGAAGGCCGCCGCGAAGGCCGCCGAGGAGCGCGGCAGGCAGAAGGCCGCCGCCGAGAAGGCCGCGGCGGCCGAGCGCGGCAAGCAGAAGGCCGCCGCCGAGAAGGCGGCCGCCGCGGCCCGGGGCCGCGACAAGGCGGCCGCGGACCGTGCCGCCGCCGCCCGGCGCGCGGCGCAGAAGGCCTCGCTGGAGAAGCAGCACGCCGCCGCCGTCGGCGCGCTCGAGGCGGCCCGGCGGGCGGCGGAGCAGGCGGCGCGCGAGCGCGACGCCCAGAAGGCGCGTGGCGACGACCTGAGCAACCAGGTCAACAACCCCGCGCCCCGGCCGCCGGCGCCGCCGAAGCCCCGCCCGGTCACGCCGACGCTCGACGAGCTGCGCACGCCGCAGGACCGCTACTTCGGGCTGTACACGACCCAGTCGCCGTTCAACTGGGCGGAGTTCGACGACATCACGCGCAAGGTGCAGGCCGTCCCGGACATGTCCGGGTACTTCCAGGGCTGGGACGGCGACTTCCGCCCCGACGCCGTCACGCGCTCGTGGGAGAAGGGGATGCTCCCGCTGCTCACGTGGGAGTCGCGCCCGATGCTCGCGGCGAACGACCAGGCGGTGGACCCGGACTACTCGCTGCCCGTGATCCTCGGCGGCAGGTACGACGAGTACCTGCGCAAGTACGCCCGGGACGTCGCCGCCCACGGCATGCCGCTCGCGATCCGCCTCAACCACGAGATGAACGGGTCCTGGTACCCGTGGGGCGAGCGCGAGTGGGGCGGCGGGCCGCTCAACGGCAACCGCAAGGGCGACTTCGTGAAGGTGTGGCGCCACGTGCACGACATCTTCGAGGAGGAGGGCGCCAACGAGTACGTCCTGTGGGTCTGGGCGCCGAACATCGTCAACGCGCTGCCCGACTACGCCAAGTACTCGTCGTGGTACATGAAGTCGCTGTACCCGGGCGACGAGTACGTCGACTGGGTGGGCCTGTCCGGCTACTTCCGCCCGCCGTACCGCGCGGACCAGACGCCGACCTTCTCCTACACCTACGACCGGTCGCTCAAGCAGCTGCGGGAGATCGCGCCGTCCAAGCCGATCCTGCTCGCGGAGATCGGCGCCTCGGAGATCGGCAACCAGAAGCCGCAGTGGGTCACGGACCTGTTCGACGCACTGGCCAGGCCCGAGAACCAGGACATCATCGGCATCGCGTGGTTCCACCACACGGTGACGACGATCAGCCAGGGCCAGCGGGTGACGAACGACTGGCGCATCAACTCCCGCGCCGACTCGCTCCGCGCGTTCGTCGAGGGGATCCACGACCCCGCTGCCGGGTTCGGGTACGCACCGCTCCCGGCACCGGCGGCCGCGGCCGCCGGACCTGCGGACGCCGCACCTGCCGCCGACGCCGCACCCGCGGCTCCCGAGGCGGCACCGGCGCCCGTGTTCGGTCCGCCGACCCCGACGCCCACCGGGACGCCCACCGGGACACCCCCCGCGACACCGTCCCCGCCCGCCGCGACGCCCCCGGTGCCCGCACCGGCCGTCACGCCGGACCCGGAGCCGGCCCCGGCGCCCGCGCCGGCGCCGACGGAGACCGTCGCGGTCCTCCGGGCGACGGACGAGCAGTCGCTCGCTCCCGCCGGCGCCACGCCCGCACCCACGCCCTGACGGCGACCAGGGTCTGACGGCGACCCGCCCGGTCGGCCGCGCCGTGCGCGCGGCCGGCCGGGGCGGTCCGGGTGCCCGCACCCCCTCGGGGTGCGCGTACCCCACCGGACGCCCGGCGCGTCCCCCCTCGCACCGACGCGGGGCGTCCTCGCGCGCCCCGCGCCCCACCCGTACCCGGAGGCATGCCATGACGACCTCACGCCCCGCCGCCCGCCTGACGACCGCCCGTCCCGTCGACGCACCCGTCGACGCTCCCGTCGCCGACGCGCCCGCCGCGTCGCCCGACGGCCCCCGTATCACCGTTCTCGGTACCGGTTACCTCGGTGCGACGCATGCGGTCGCGATGGCCGAGCTCGGTTTCGACGTGGTCGGTGTGGACACCGACCAGGGCAAGGTCGACGCTCTGCAGGCGGGCAAGGTCCCGTTCTTCGAGCCCGGGCTGCCCGAGCTGCTGGAGAAGAACCTGGCCACGGGTCGGCTGCGGTTCACCACGGACGTGGCGTCCGCGGTGGCGCAGGGTGATGTGCACTTCGTGTGCGTGGGCACCCCGCAGCAGCGCACGTCGCACGCGGCGGACCTGCGGTTCGTCGAGGCCGCGACGACGGCGATCGCCCGTCACCTGACGAAGGACGCGGTCATCGTGGGCAAGTCGACGGTGCCGGTGGGCACCGCGGCGCGTCTGCGTGGGCTGGTCGCGGCCGAGGCCCCGGCGGGCCTGGACGTCGAGCTCGTGTGGAACCCGGAGTTCCTGCGTGAGGGCAAGGCCGTGCAGGACACGCTGCACCCGGACCGCATCGTGCTCGGCGGGGTGTCCGCCAAGGCCGAGGCGGTCCTGCGTCGGGTCTACGCGACGCCGATCGGCGAGGGTGCGCCGGTCGTGGTGACCGACCTGCCGACGGCGGAGCTGGTCAAGGTCAGCGCGAACGCGTTCCTGGCGACGAAGATCTCGTTCATCAACGCGATCGCGGGTGTGTGCGAGGCGGCGGGTGCGGACGTGACGGTCCTGGCCGACGCGCTGGGTCACGACGTGCGCATCGGGCGGCAGTTCCTCGATGCCGGTCTCGGCTTCGGTGGGGGCTGCCTGCCCAAGGACATCCGGGCGCTGATGCACCGGGCGAACGAGCTGGGTGCCTACCGGGCGACGGCGCTGCTGCAGCAGGTCGACGAGATCAACATGGGTCAGCGTGAGCGGGTCATCGACCTGGCGCTGGAGGCCTGCGACGGGTCGGTCCTGAACAAGCGGATCGGTGTGCTCGGTGCGGCGTTCAAGCCGCTGACCGACGACGTGCGTGACAGCCCGGCGCTGAACGTGGCCGCGGCGCTGCACCTGCGTGGTGCGCAGGTCACGGTCTACGACCCCGAGGCCGGTGACACCGCCCGTCGCCTGTTCCCGACGCTGTCCTACGCGACCGGTGTCGAGGAGGCCGTCGAGGGCGCCGACGTCGTCCTCGTCCTGACCGAGTGGGACGAGTTCCTGCAGGCCGACCCCGCCGCGCTCGCGCCGCTCACCCACACGCCGCGCGTGATCGACGCGCGCGGCAAGCTCTCGGCCGCGCGCTGGCGTGACGCGGGCTGGCGCTTCACGGGTCTGGGGCGCGCCGCCGCCTGACCCCCAGGACGCGGGGGTGCGGTC